>NZ_JABXKQ010000120.1 GCF_017114945.1 Nostoc sp. JL34 | reverse complement strand
TACTCGGAATGACTCGAACTCATGCACGTTCACAAATGGGAACAAGAGTATACGATGACGAACAGCTTTCACAAGACCCATAGAACGTTGATGCTCAACTAGCCAAGGAATCAGTTGTAGTTGTGAATTGTGCGATCGTGCGCGATGGAAAAAATATAAACTGCGAAACACCATTTCCACGGAAATACGCTCTAACGGCTGCTGTAAAGCGATCGCTACATCAGCACACAAGTCATTCAGAACAGCGTAGAAAATCCAAGTAGCGTATATTTGCATTTGTACACCGTTAGTACCACCAACCCACAGATAGGACAAGCCCAACAATCGCTTAGTCAATAAAAATGCGTCCTCAATCCGCCAACGTCGTCGGTATAAATCACAAACTTCTTGTGCCGAAAGCTGTTGTGGGTCAAGAACATTAGTTAAATAATGATACCAAGTCTTACCCCACAATACTGATACTAGGCGCATGGGATGGTGGCAAGGGTGAGTGTGATTCAATCCCATGTGAATAATTTCATCTTTGTAGTGAGAGCCTTGAGAAAGTACACGTGTTACCCGATATGTCACCAAATTCTTCTGGCGTGTGAGTACATACTTGCCAGCTGCGCTAAGAGAATCAAACCACTCGAAGCCATAAAATCCCATGTCTACTATCAGTAAGCCACCATCAGGTAAAGGTTCTAACAGTGCTTGCCACCAACGAGTCTCATTCATTTTGGCATCAGCATCATACCAAATTGCTACTGGAGTGTGAGTGAAAGCTTCTACAACCATCAGCATTTTTCCTGCCAACACCGCACCTGTTTTTTCTTGCAGTTGTCCGAAGTGTTTTTTCATCGCTTCGAGTGTTGAGGCATCCCCAATCCAGATAGCGGTAAATCTTTGTGCTACTGATGACCAAGCTGGGGCTAATTCTCTTACGCTCCTTTTCACTGCCAGACGCTCTATCACTTGCTCGAATAATTTCGCAAATAGTGTAGCCGGCAAACTATTGAGTCTTTGTGACAACGCTTGCTTACTCACTCTTGTTGCTTTCACCCACATTAATCCCTCTATTTCTAGCGATCGCAATACATCTGTAAGATGCTGTATTTGTCGATACACTATACTCAATACTATTGCTGCCATTACTGGCAAGGTCAGTACTCGTGAACGCAAGCTCCGTTCTTTGTCTTTTACCTCTTTGAGGTTAGCAAATGTACCTGGGCTGACTAGTTCAAACAGGCGTGATTCTATCTCTTGGCTGGCTGGAGCAGGTACGCTGACTCGATGGCGAAAATCTGGATTCCCTTGCTTTTTCCGTGGTTTACTCATGACTTTTTCAACACCCCTGTGTTGATTGACTTTTACCATTGATTTGCCCACTCTTGACAGCCATCTATTTTTCTTAACTTGACACCAATGGCAGGATGCCCACCCCACAAGATGGATAATTTATTTCTTGGAAGTCCCTTATTATCCGGCTGTTTCTTAAGATTTATCAGAGCGATGTCTGATCACAAGCCGCTTTGCGTCTACACCCACACAAACCCGAAGCCTGAAGAGTTAACAAATATCCTTCAGCACTGTTACCAATTTTTCAATATGCGCTGCTTCATGAGTTGCCATTAAAGATATTCTGATCCGACTTGTGGGTACTGTGGGAGGACGAATTGCTGGGGCAAAAATGCCAGCATCTCTTAGCTGTTTTCCAACTTTTAGGGCATCTGTAGCACTGGGCAATTGAAAACATAATATAGGTGATTCTGAAGGCAGTAATTTGATATTAGGTAACTGTTGCAGCAAATTTTTCAAGTAATGTACATTACCCCACAATTGGGCACGGTGTTGCGGCTCTTGTTGCACTATCTTGATTGCTGCTAAGGCCGCGGCTGTATCAGCAGGTGAAAGCCCAGTGGTATAAATCCAAGTAGGTGCGCGGTTCTGCAAAAAGTCAATTAGGGCGCTACTTCCGGCTACGTATCCGCCTAAACTACCCAAAGCCTTACTCAAAGTACCAACTTGAATCAACTGTTTTCCCGTACACCCAAAATGCTCGACACACCCAGCCCCAGTTTTTCCTAGTACCCCAGTGGCATGAGCTTCATCGACTAGCAGCATACAGTTAAACTCATCAGCGAGATCCAACAGTGCAGGCAACGGACATAAATCGCCATCCATGCTGAAGACGGTATCAGTAAGAATCAAACAGCGTCGGTAGTTTTGCCGCTGTTGACTTAACTGAGTTTTTAGGACTGCCAGATCACAGTGCGGATATTCCACAACTGCTGCACCGCTGAGAATCGCTCCACTTTTCAGACTGGAATGATTGTACTGGTCAGATAAAATTAAATCACGCTTGCCCACAAGGGCAGTAATTGCACCCAAATTGGCTAGATACCCGGAACTAAATACCAAGGCATCTTCTGTTTGTTTGGTAAATGCGATCGCCGACTCTAACTCCCTGTGTAATTCTCGATGCCCACTGAGTAATCTAGAACCAGTACTACCAGTGCCAAATTCAGCGATCGCAGCAGTTGCGGCTGCTATCAACCGCTCATCCCCAGCCAATCCCAAATAGTCATTACTGGCAAAATTAATTACCTCTTGCCCAGCTAAAACCACCGTTGCACCCGAACGACCATTAATAGGTTGTACCGAACGATACCAATCTGCCCGATGAATTGTTGCTAAGGACTGTTCTAGCCAGGCATAAGGGTCGGTCATTGGAGCAGGGGGGCAGGGGAGCAGGGGGGCAGGGGGGAAAATAACTAATGACTAATGACAATTAAACTTGTTCGCTACTGAGATGAGCGATCGCTTGTTTAATCCAATCTTCGACATAGGCATCTTTGGGTAGTCCGATGTCTTCACTTACCACATGGAGGGCGTGACTGACCTCATGGGCAGTATATCCCAAGGCGAAGAGAGTCATTTGCACCTCTTCGAGAATTCCTGGTGCAGGCCCACCTGTGGCGACGAAGAACCCGGCTGATTTGCGCCACTCGACTAATTTGCTTTTCAGTTCCAAACAGATGCGTTCAGCGATTTTTTTGCCCACACCGGGAGCCTGAATGAGGATTTGTGTATTGCCAGCGATAATTGCTTGGACTAAATCTGGTAGTTCCAGAGTATCCAAGAGTGCGATCGCTAAGGCTGCACCAATCCCTGTGACAGTCAGCAAGTGGCGAAACAAATCGCGTTCGGCTGGCGAAGCAAAGCCATAAAGAAAGGGCACTTCTTCGCGAATTTGCAAATGGGTAAAAATTTGCGCCACTCCTCCCGACTCTGGTAACTGATTTGCTAGCCGTTGGGGAACTTGCAAATCATACCCCAAGCCATTCACTTCCAGAGTCAGAATCACGCGATTAGCGCCAATTGTTTGGATACCAGCGACTATACCTTTTAGATAACTAATCATTACAAGAGACCAAAATAATTTAAGCCTTCAATAATTCCACCTGCACAAAAACATGAAGCCAGGTAGCGGTAGTCAGCGGGATACTCATTGTGCCATTGGAGTAACTCTTTGCGGGCATTCCCCACAATGATTCCCCGTTCGTTGCCTACAGCAAATAAAGCAATATCATTACCTGAATCACCACAGACAACTGTTTGTTCTGCTGCAAATTTCCACTTCTGGCGTAAAAATTGCATTGCCTGACCTTTATCGCTGCTATAGGGTACAATGTCAAGGTCAATACCGCTACTGTAGATTAACTTTACATTTAATTTAGATTTCTGCAACTCTGCTTCAAGTTGTGGTAGAACATTCGCAGATACTTCTTGTTCTAGGAAACAACTCACTTTGAAGGGACGCTGTTCTGAATCTGGTTGCCGAACTAACTCAGGATATTTTTTCGTAATAGATAATACAGTTTCTCGTTCCCATCCCGGAGAGAGGATTTCTGACCAACCTGAATCTGGAGTATCAGTACCATCAAGGTAGATTTCAGTACCCACGGAAAGGACGAGAGCATCCGGTTGCAAAAGATTTTTTTGAGATTGTAGTTCTTTGTAAAGTACAGGCGATCGCCCGGTAGAATAAACGATTTTAGTCCCGTATTCTTGGCGATGTTGACTTAGCAGTTGATTTAGTTGTGGTAAAGCGCTGTCATCGCCAACTGTGCGGTATACGAGGGTGTCATCTAGGTCGGTGACAAACAGAAATGGTTTCATAATTAGACCTCTTGCAAAATTTCGTTATTCTACCGTGTGATATCATGTCCAGTTAATTACTTTTGATTACCGCATCCGTGCAAAAGTCAGGAAAACCTCTTTCTCCCTGCTCCCTGCACCCCTGCGGTCTAAATGATAAGTCTTTACCCGAACATGATATGAAGAGACTTTTGCAAGAGGTTTATAGTTTACTGTGTGCGAGTGCCATCACAGCTTGAACTAACTCTTCTGGATCGAGGGGCTTGGTGACGTGCCGTTGATAGCCACTGGTAATGGCTCGCTGGGAATCCTCAACTCTGGCATAAGCAGTCAAAGCGATCGCGGGAATCTCTCCCCCTTTTTCGGGCGTTAAAGTGCGGATTTGTTGGATCAGGGAATAGCCATCTACTTCAGGCATTCCAATATCACTGACTAAGACATCGGGTTGAAAAGACTCCAGGTTTGCCAATACTTCCGTCGCAGAGGCAACAGTCAGCACTTTTGCTCCGTATTCAGTAAGCAATACTGTTAATAGCTCACGCGCATCGGGATCATCATCAACTGTGAGGACGCGAATCCCCGTGAGTTCGAGTCCTGGTTGTGGCAACTCATCTGGCTGCTTGATTTCCGGTTCAACATTCAGCAGTGGCAACTGGACTGTAAAGGTGGCTCCAAAGCCAACACCCGGACTATCAGCCATGATGGTGCCGCCATGAGCCTCAACCAACTGCCGGACGATCGCCAACCCCAATCCTAATCCCCCATACTTGCGAGTAATTGAGACATCTTCTTGACGGAATGATTCAAAAATATACGGGAGAAAGTCTGGGTTAATGCCTTTGCCAGTGTCACTGACGATAATCTGTGCTTGATCGTTGACTCGCTCTAATCGGGTTTCTACCCGTCCTCCCTTGGGGGTAAACTTGATAGCGTTGGAAAGTAAATTCCAAACGATCTGTTGAAGGCGGTTGGAATCTCCAGAAACTTGCCCAATATTCGGTAGTACTGAATGCAACACAATTGATTTGGAAAGGGCTGCTGTACTTACGGTGTCGATCGCAGATTCAATCACGAATGCCAGATTCACAGGAGCATTATCGATGCTGAGTTTGCCCCGCAGAATCTTGGCGACATCGAGCAAGTCATCAATCAGTTGAGTTTGCAGTTTAGCGTTGCGTTCAATGGTGGCTAAAGCTTCAGCCGTTTTGGTTTCACTAAATTTGCGGGTTTGCAGCAGTTTTGTCCAGCCGAGAATCGGGTTGAGAGGCGATCGCAATTCGTGGGAGAGAACTGCCAAAAACTCATCTTTAATTCGATTGGCGCGTTCGGCTTCGGCTCTGGCTGCTTGCTCCAATTTCAACAAGCGATCGCGTTCGATTTCAGCTTGTTTGCGATCGGTGATATCCTGCACGTTACCCACCATCCGTACTGCATTGCCTGCTGCATTGTAGAAAATCTGACCTTTAGACGCTAACCAGCGAATGCCATCAGGATGTAAGATGCGGTAATCAGCTTCATAATACTCTTGCCGTTGCTGGATGGTGTGACTCACCGCTTCATTGGCTGAGGTGCGATCGTCTGGGTGCAGCAGGCTTAACCACTGTTCATAGCTGACTTCCTCTATGGTTGGGTCAAGCCCGAACAGATTGTAGTATTCTTCAGATACATGAGCGCTGTTGCGGATAATGTCCCAGTCCCATAATCCCGATCGCGTAGCTTTGTACGCCAATTTCAACCGGGCTTCGCTCTCCTGCAAGAGAAGTTCTATTTTTTTGCGATCGGTTATGTCTCGCGAAATCAACAAGACTTTTTCCATCTGCCCGGAGGCATCCAGCATCGGGCTAACGACTACTTCCCACCATTTGGGAGTGCCTTTTGCGGTTGGGCAGTATCCGCGAAAAATGCTGACTTTACCTGTTTTAGTGGCAGCGAGTGCCTGCTCTGCCTGTTGCCGAGAACTGCCTTCCCAGAAACAGAGCCATTCAGTATTGAGATAGGAATTTAAGTCGTCAATTTCCATCAAACACAGTCCACCTGTATTCATGTACAGCAGCCGCCCATCGAGGCTTAATACCTTAATGCAATCAGAACTGCTGTCTAAAATCCGGTTTTTAAATTCTTCACTCTGGCGCAGGGCTTCTTCGGTTTGTTGGCGAGCGGTGATATCTCGCCAGGTGGCAACAAATCCGTCTCCAAATTTAGCCACGCGGATATCAAACGCTCTAACTAACCGTTGTTTTCCGTACTCATCTTCATAAACTAAGCTGTCTTTAACGAGTGGCTGTCCTGTTTCTACTACCTGACAGTACTCATCAAACAATCCACCGTCACGATGCCCTGGTAGTAATTCACACAACCCCCGCCCAATCTGCTGCTCATAAGTCATTTGATTGTTGAGACAAGCCGCATCATTGACATATTCAGTCCGAAAATCGACAATCTGTCCCTGCTCATTCCGCATAGCACGGTATACGCCAAAGCAGTCCAGCATATTTTCAACTGAAGTGCGGAAGCGTTCTTCACTTTCTTGCAGGGCTGCAAGAGAGCGTTTGCGATCGCTGATGTCTTCGGCAATACCTGCAAACCGATAAATCTCTCCTGTTGCATCTCGAAGCCCAAAGCAGCGATCATGAACCCAGCGAATACTACCATCGGGTAAAATAATCCGATATTCTTGATCAAATTTATCTGCGACAGCTTTTTCCTGAAACGCTCTCTGGGTCGATTCTCGATCCTCCGGGTGAATCCGCTCAACCCATGCTTGTTGTCCTTGATACAATTCCTGCGGGTTCAATCCCCACAGTCGTTCGTAGGCAGGACTGACATAGCTGACTCGGTTTTCCGCCACTTCTGTAATCCAGAACACCGCATCAATATTTTCTGCAAGCTGCCGAAAACGTTCCTCACTCTCGCGCAGAGCTTCGGCTGACCGTTTGCGTTCGGTGATATCTAGATCGATACCCGCCATCTGAATTGGTTGTCCGTGTTGGTCGTAGAACACCTTGCCCTGGCTCATTGCCCATCGAATCCTACCGTTTGGGTATACTACCCGAAATTCAATGTCATAGTCTTCTCCGGTGGCGATAGCATGAGCTACAGCAGCCATGACGCGATCGCGATCGTCAAGGTGCAATCGGGCGACAAACATCTCGAATGAGCCGTCAAACTCTCCTGGTTGCATTCCAAATAAGCCTTCCAGGTTATCCGACCAGGAAATTTTTCCCGTTTGGATGTTCCAGTTCCACGTTCCCATCCGAGATGCTGAGAGTGCTAATTGTAGCTGTTCTTCGCTCTGGCGCAGTTCCGCTTCTACCTGTTGGCGTTCCTTTAGTTCATGCTGTGCCTGCTGATATAGTTCTGCCTGTCGCAACGCGATACTTAGCTGAATTGCCAGTTCTTTGAGCAAATCAATCTCTAAGGGTTGCCACGAGCGAGGGGAAGCACAATGATGGGCAATCAGCAATCCCCAAAACTGCTTGTCTTGCAGAATTGGCACGACCAGATTAGCTTTCACTTGAAACTGAGCCAGCAATTCAATGTGGCATGGGTCAATACTGCTATTCTGAATATCAGATATTGCAGTTATGTAACCCTGATGATAACGTTCGATATAATTCTTGACAAAAGCGGGATCGGAGCTTAAAGTTTCCGGTCGATTCCATGCGAGGTAGTTCTCAGCTAGGCAAGGATCGTGGATCGTCGAGGAGAGCAGTGATCGCCACTCTGCCCCAACGGATTCTGCTACTACTGTGCCATCTCCATTAGGTTTTAACCGAAAAACCAGGACGCGATCGGTGTGGAGAAACTGCCGGACTTGCGCTACGGTTGTCTGAAGAATTTCATCTAGATTCAGCGATCGGTGAATTTGCTGGGTAATATGTGCGACTACCCGCTCTCGGTCAATACGCTGTTGCAGTTGGGTGCGTAACTGCACTGTTGCGATTGCCCCATTGACTGCTATTTGCAACCCTTCTGGGGTAATTTGCCCTTTGACCAAATAATCTTGTGCGCCCGCTTTCATCGCCTGAACTGCGATCGCCTCATTGCCCTGCCCTGTAACAACAATCACAGGTAAGCACGGCTGTTGGCTCAGGGATTGCAATTGAGCGATAAATTCCAGTCCGTCCACATCGGGCAGTCGATAATCAAGCAACACAACATCGGGCTGGTGTTGCTGCCAGAGTTCTAGTCCTTGCTGCCCTAAGGTTGCTTCTAAAAGTGTATAAGAATACTCGCGATCGCGCAGCAAACACCGCCGATAGAGTTCTCGATCTTCTGGCGAATCATCGACAATTAAGACAATGCGCGATCTCTGACTCATAACTAATCCTTCGGGCAATCGGGCAGTGTCGTCACTTCAAACCAATACTCTACCAGCATCTGAATATCTCGTTTCAGTTGAGCAAAATTGATCGGCTTAACGATGTAGCTGTTGACTCCATATCGATAGCATACTTCGATATCTTTGGGATTGTTAGAGGTGGTAAACACTACCACCGGAATCATGTTCAAGCTGTCATCCTGTTTAATCCGGCGCAATACTTCTCGTCCATCGGTTCCGGGCAGGTTCAAGTCAAGCATAATCAAGCCGGGACGGGGTGCAGTTTGGCGATCAATATAGTTGCCAGTTCGATAAAGAAACGCCAAAGCTTGTTCCCCATTCACACATCGTTGAATGGGGATCGCAATGCTAGAGCGCCCTAGAAATCGTTGTAGTGCCTCAAAATCTTCGTTGCTGTCCTCCACTACTAAAAGTAATGGCGTTTGCCTGACAGGAGAAGCTGAAAAGCTAGTCATGTATTTGCCTCCACTGACAGGGTGAAGTAAAACGTACTGCCTTGAGTTGGGGTAGATTCCACCCAAATTCTACCACCGTGCCGCTCCACGATTTTGCGGGCTATGGTTAACCCTACCCCAGTCCCACCGCCAAAGTCGTCCCGTCCATGTAAGCGGCGGAATATCTCAAAGATTTTTTCGAGATGCTCTTTGGGGATGCCAATGCCGTTATCACGAACGTAGAAAGTTAGAGAAGTGGGAGTAGCTCCTTCGATGAAACCAATTTCGACCCACTTCTGGGGTTTATCATTATACTTAATGGCGTTGCTAATCAGGTTAGTGAAGAGTTCATTCATCTGATCGCGATCGCATTCAACGCTCTTAAAGGGTTGAGGAATGCGAAACTCAACTTCACTCTGCGGTCGAGCAATAGTCAAGGTGGTGATTACCTGCTGCACTAACTCATTCAGATTCACTGGTTGCCGGATCAGTTCGGCACGTCCCAACCGGGAAAAATGCAGGAGTGAATTGATCAAGTCTTCCATTCGCTGCGTCAGCCGCACCAAGGTTTGGAGTTTCGCAATCCCATCATCATTCAGTACGTCTGCATAGTCCTCCATTAAGAAGTTAGCATAGTTATGAATGCCCCGCAGCGGTTCTTTCAGGTCATGGGAGGCAACGTAGGCGAAAGAATCGAGTTCTTCGTTACTCCGTTGTAATTCAAAATTCATCGATGCCAGTTTGTCTGCTTGCCGCAACACAACGCCCACAACCAGGCTTCGCAGTTCAGCAACCGCTTCAACTTCGCAGGGTTTCCAGGGCAGGGCAGACCCTTGCACTGTTTCTTGCCATAATTCAAAGGATTTGCGGGGAGACATTCTAAAACTGCCATTTGACAAAACTTCCACAGGCTTGTTGGGATTGCCGCCCCAATTCACGATTTGAATTACTTCTGGGCGAAACCAGAGAATGTAATTGTGATGAACTCTAGAAATTTCCAGGGCTAAAACGCCACTGGCGATCGCTTTAAATGACTCGGCGGCTGGGTAATCTTTAGTGAGCGATCGCGTTTCAAACAAGTTATGATCCAGGTGAGGTTTAATCCAATCAAGTAAAGCGTGAACCTCTGACTCAGATGGCGTTTTACCCACTCGAATACACTGGTTGCCACTGCATATTACCGCTCCCGTGGCGCTGGTCAGATTAAGTAATTCAGATTTCAGTTGCACCATCCCATCCAGGAAATACTCAGCCTGAGACAAGCCTTCCACAAATTGAGTTTGTAATGACTTCAATTGTCTTTTGTAATCAATGTCTTCACTGGCTTCTTTGTTTGCCAGTTCCACAGACATTACCTGTCCAATGAACTCGCAGATGGTGCGGATATTGTAAGAAACATATTTGGGCGAGGAATGGTGACAGGCAATCAATCCCCAAAGCTTTTGATCCTGCATCAGAGAAATAGACATAGAGGCGGTCACGCCCATATTTTGCAGGTACTCTAGATGAATCGGAGAAACACTCCGCAACACCGATAAGCTAAGATCCAGCGGTTGATTTGTCAGGCGATTGTTCGCTGGAATTAAGGCGACAGGCTGGTAGCTGGCATCTGGAATCAGCCGCAGCCAGTTGAGGGTATATAGCTGTCGGGCTTGCTTGGGAATGTCAGAGGGCGGATAGTGTAAATCTAAATAGGGCGTTTCCTGATTGGTATCTTCAGCAATTACCCTGCCCGCCTCTTCCCGATCAAATCGATAAACCATGATGCGATCAAAGCCAGTGATTCGCCGGACTTCTGTAACCACAATCTGGCACATTTCCAGCAGCGTTGGTGCTTTCTGAATGCGAGTGATGCTTCCTCTTACCTGTTGATAGAAGTCAAAAAAATCTGTTTTGCCCTTTACTTTTTTTGGCTCTAATTCTAGAATAATGATATTATCTAAACGATGTACAATGCCATCAAAATAAATTGATTTATTCAGATATTTGATAGACAGGTTAAGGGGATTAACGCTCTCAAAATCCTCTGTCAGACATTTTTGAATTAGCTTAATCTGCTTGGCATTGAGTAAATCTAACAGCGACTTGCCCAGCAATTCTTCAGGTTGACGACCAACAACTTCCTGGGTGTTGCTGCTCACCTGAATGATTTCCAGAGTGGAATCTTCCAAAACCAGTAAAACCCCGTGAGGCTGGATCAAACTGGGAATGTGGATCGGTTCGCGATCGCAGTTTGTCAAATCAATGATCTCATCAGTCATTCTCAGTTTCTCAAACTCCTCATTAAAACTCTGGGATAAATCACAAATGTTGAATATGTAGTTAAAATAGAGATTTACTAAGTCAAATTATTTATTTTTAGCTGTTTATATTTTTAATTATATTTAACTGACTAATAAAACTCTCTATAAGAATATAGAGGTTTTAAATAGATATTTTAACTATAGCAATCCTGAACCAAACGCGCATAAAAAAGTCTCTGACTTTTCCAAGAAGTCGGATATCTGTCGGTTATAATTTGACTATTTCAGCCTTGATATCAGGCTCTGGCTTCTACTCTTGGCTTAATGTTTCAATCAACAAATCCACCTGCTGTTGTCGCTGCTGCAAAAAACCTTCGCACTGACGCAAATACTCCACAGCAGTCGCAAATTGGTCAAACACAGCTGACAATTCCAACTCACCCGCCTCAATGCGAGCAATAATTCCCTCTATCTCAGCCACCTTCGCCTCATAATTCCAACCTTCCTCAGAACTAGAAGTACTCTTACGTTTAACCATTAACCTCTCTGTGTCCTCTGCGTCTCTGCGGTTCGTTTATCTCTATAACCTTCACTTTAACTCCACCCTGCCCCAACTGAATGACTAAATCTTGCCCCACAGCTAACTCCGTTGCTGAACGAGCGATCGCCCCATCTTCCCTTCTCACCACCGCATAACCACGCTGTAACACCGCTTTCGGGTCAAGACTAGCCAACTTCTGCCGCAATAATTCTAAATGCTGCGTTGCTTGCTGCGATCGCCCCGTCGTAATTTGTACCAAATGCTGATGCTTCCAAGCAAGCTTATCCACCTCCTGCTGCACTTGCCGATCTAACCGCAAACGTCGCAAACGGTTCCGTAATACTTGCAGTTTATTCTCAGCATTTTCCCTAAAGTCATGCACCGCCTCATGTAAAGCGACAACTCGCTGCCGATGCTCAGTATACAACTCAGAAAGTGCTGGTACAACCATTTCTGCCGCCGCAGTGGGTGTATGCACACATACATCTGCGACTAAATCTGCTAAAGATTCATCTCGTTGATGGCCAATCCCAGTAATTACAGGAATAGAACAACTAGCCAGCGATCGCACCACTCGTTCATCATTAAAGCAAGCCAACTCTTCCACCGCGCCACCACCCCGCGATAAAATTAGCACTTCGGCACGGCCATCTCTTTCCACTCGCTCAATTGCTTTAACGATAGATTCAGGTGCTTGCTCGCCTTGTACGGTTGCCGGAGAAAATAAAACGTGTAAACCTGGATACCTTTGCTTCAGGGTTTTTTGAATATCACCCCAAGCAGCAGCCGTTGGTGAAGTGACGACAGCGATCGTTTGGGGGTGAGTGGGGAGCGATCGCTTTCTTTGCGCGTCAAATAACCCCTCAGCCAGCAAGCGATTTTTGAGTTGTTGATAGCGTAACGCCTGTAAACCAACACCAGCGGGTAGAGCCTGCCAAACTGATAACTGATACTCTCCCCGTTGCGGATACACACGAATACTACCCAAAATAATTATCTGCTCGCCAGGAACAGGCATTTGGGCGAGTTTTGGCAATTGGCTATTCCATACTACACACTTAATCCCGGCGGTGCGATCGGGATCTTGCAGCGTGAAAAACAACCCACTGCGATGGCTGTTAGCGCTAGAAACTTCGCCAGTTACCCAAACTTGCCGTAATTGTTCATCTTGCTCTAACAGCAAGCGGATATAGTCAGTTAATCCAGATACTGAAAGCGCCGTATCGAGAATCAGAGAGTCGGGAAGGTCGAAAGTCATCAAAGATGCCTGAAAGCATTTGTGCTGGAGCGATTCTAGCATTTTAATGAAAACCAAAGCTTAACCGAGTAAACGCTTCAATCTTTTGTAGACACCATCATTGCGCTTACCGACTAAAATGTAAATCCTGCTCAAGAAAACATGTATGACAGACTCTGCTTTTAACAAAAGTTCTGAATTAGTCTCTGTAACTCAAACTGCCAAGTTACTTGGTATAAGACGTCAGCGAGTACACGATGATGCTCCTGTCCGTATCGATGATATGCTGAATACCATTGCCTGTGTTGCTTAAATAATTTTTCTTTGAAAACCCTTGCTTACCCAGCCAAAAAAAGCTATCTCTGAATGCAAGTTGGTATCATTGTGCAAAACTACCCTAATCTGGTAGCGATCGAGTTACGATCTTGTCACACACCTTTTTTGATTTGAGAAGTCCTATTCCAGAATTTTCTGGTTAAAATAGTATATCTGTTCTACTCAAACTCCGACACCAACACTCCTTAAAACCATATATTAAGAGGCATTAGAGGCAGGAATGGCTATCAACACCGATACTTCTGGCAAGCAAAAAGCACTGACGATGGTGCTAAACCAGATTGAGCGCAGCTTTGGTAAAGGGGCAATCATGCGCCTGGGCGACGCTACCCGGATGCGGGTGGAAACAATTTCTAGTGGAGCGCTTACCCTAGATTTAGCATTGGGTGGTGGTTTACCCAAGGGTCGGGTAATAGAAATTTATGGGCCGGAAAGTTCCGGTAAAACTACAGTAGCGCTACACGCCCTCGCTGAAGTGCAAAGAAATGGCGGTATTGCTGCCTTTGTTGATGCAGAACACGCCCTAGACCCTACTTATGCTGCTGCATTGGGTGTAGATATTGATAATTTGCTGATTTCCCAACCTGACACTGGCGAATCAGCTTTGGAAATTGTCGATCAGCTGGTTCGCTCTGCTGCGGTTGATATTGTAGTCATAGACTCAGTAGCAGCACTGGTTCCCCGCGCTGAAATTGAAGGTGATATGGGTGACACCCATGTTGGACTGCAAGCGCGGTTAATGAGCCAAGCCCTACGTAAGATTACTGGGAATATTGGTAAATCTGGTTGCACGGTAATTTTTATCAACCAGTTGCGGCAAAAAATTGGTGTTACCTACGGTAGCCCAGAAACTACTACTGGTGGTAACGCATTGAAATTTTACGCTTCGGTGCGTTTGGATATTCGTCGGATTCAAACCTTGAAAAAAGGTACAGATGAATATGGTAATCGCGTTAAGGTCAAAGTCGCCAAAAATAAAGTAGCGCCGCCTTTTAGAATAGCGGAATTTGATATTATTTTTGGTAAAGGTATTTCTACCTTGGGCTGTGTTGTTGACCTAGCAGAAGAAACTGGCATTATTATCCGTAAAGGTGCTTGGTATAGTTACAACGGCGATAATATCTCCCAAGGACGGGACAACGCCATTAAGTATCTAGAAGAAAAGCCTGAATTTGCTGAAGAAATTAAGAAACTGGTGCGTGAAAAGTTAGATAAAGGCGCTGTTGTTTCTGCTAACTCTGTAGCTAAAGCCAGTGAAGAAGATGAAGAGGAAGAAGTCGATTTAGAGCCAGAAGAATAAAAATGTGGATTTATTAATCTGCAATTGCTAATAGATGGTGCGTTACCAAGATAGATGACGCACCTTATTTTTCTAAAACGAGATTTGGATATCGTGAAATACAAACTAGAATCCAGATAGTGAATAGCTTTGGACTAATCTATACATCCTACTTGATATTTTGGCGTAGTGGCGTGGCAAGGCTAAAATGTTGCAAAAAAATTGTAGGTTGGGTGGAGGCTTTGCGTAAACCCAACATCGTAATATGTGTTGGGTTGCGCTCCGCTCTACCCAACCTACATCTAATGCACAATTTTTTTGCTTGACATGCCACTAGAAGCAGAGAAGGAGGAAAAATATTGAATTAGGGTTTCAGCCTGAAGTTGACACTAATGGCCAGCTATATGGTAATATTTCATAGCATTATGCTAAAAAACTTTGCCTAAAATCGAAGAGTAGCCAACCCATGAGTTTAGCTGTAATTAAGTTCTCTTCAGAAGAGTGCGGCATCTGCCACAAAATGTCTTTTTATGACAAAAAGGTGGCTGAAGAACTGGGTTTAGAGTTTATCGATGTAAAGATGCAAGATACAACTGCTTACCGCAAGTATCGCAAAATTTTATTGACTCAATATCCCGATAAATCAGAAATGGGATGGCCTACTTACATCCTTTGCAATTCTCCAGAGGGGGAATTTCAGATTGTTGGTGAAGTAAAAGGAGGTCATCCCAAAGGGGAGTTTAGAAGCCGTCTGCAAGAGGTTCTGAATTCCACAGCTAATCAGAACTAATTACCTCAAAAGATTTGACCTCTAGGACAGGGCCAATCATGGCAATAGTCATGATATCTTCGCGCACCTGTCCTTTAACTTTTGCTTTTTGTCCGGCTTTGAGTAAGTCTTTGTCAGCCCCTCTGAGGATTTCGTAAGTAACACCCTCTTCTGTGACTAATGCCCATGCGCCTGTACCAATATCACGGCGTTCGATTGTACCTGTAAGTGTAATGCTCATAAAAGTGCTGAGTACTGAGTGGGGAGTAGGGAATTAGGAGAGACGCGATTAATCGCGTCTGTACAAGAGTTAGGAGTTATAAAAATTGATTTCCCATTCCCAATTTATTCAATTTTCTCTTCGTTTTTCAATGCTAAACGAACAAGTCCATAACAAATTACGGCATTGGCAATCAGGAAGAGGCGTGCTAAATTACCACTTCCCAATCCCCAAACTGCTGGATCTAAAAACGCACTTGTAGTTAAACACGCTGCTACACCTAAAGTTGAACCAATGGCAAACCATTTCCAACTAGGATGTCCCAGCAGCAATGCCATTAAAGCAATGGGAATCAGTACGCTAGCAAACAGGGGATTCAACGCATCAGTTCCCTGGAGGGTATTGCCTAGTTCGGGAATTGAACTACCCAAAACCCGGAAAGGCCATTGGGGAAGATCAAAAATATAGATTCCCTTGAGGAAGAATAACCCGGAACTGCCAGCAATAAGTCCACTGGATAAAGACCAACTCCAAGTGAAGGGGAAGTAAACGCGTAAAAACCAAGCTAGCAGATAGGAACCAACTACCATTAAAATCTTGGGTAAGAGCGCGATCGCACCACCATCAATCCAAAAGCCGGGGTTAAGATAGCCGCTATCCCTTAACCACCGAAAGAAATCTGGAAAACTGATTTGTCCGCTAAAGGCTAGTTTGACTGCTGCTTCTGCATTAAGTTGTCCAGCGCCATAATAGTTCAAACCATCATCCTGAATAACTCGTGCCGACTGCTTGAGGACTTTTAAAATTTCATCTGGTTCTTTGATACCAGCAGCTTTAATTAATGCTGCAACACCAGCAACGTGGGGAGCAGCCATACTTGTACCCTGGAAGCCCAGAAATACCCCTTCACCCTTTTCATCGATAGTTTCTTGAAGAATCTTACCAGCTTCACTGCCACCAGGAGCAGATATATCTACGCCTGCACCAAAGTTAGAATAGGGCGCTCTTTCTCCGTCTGGCCCAATTGCCGAAACGCCGATAACGTAGGGATAGCGGGCTGGATAGCTTGCCCCATTAGTGTTTTCATTCCCGGCTGCGGCAATAATAACTACACCTTTTCTATGGGCATACTCGATCGCTTGTTTCATCAACTGGCTTTCACCAGTACCACCCAAGCTCATATTAATCACATCTGCGCCTTTATCAGCAGCAAATTTAATCGCTTCGGCAATATCAGCAACAGTACCACCGCCGTAAGAACTGAGTACCTTCAGCGGCATCAGACTGGCTTCGTAGGCAATTCCTGCAACACCATATTTGTTATTTGTGGCTTGGGCAATAGTTCCAGCAACATGAGTCCCGTGGCCGTTATCGTCTGTGGCTTCTTCTCGGTCGTTAACAAAATCATAGCCCTTGACGAATTTTGTCTCATACAAGTCGCGAACCTTGGTAATCCCGGTGTCAATTACTGCAACTGTGATGCCACTGCCTTTGGTTTGGCTCCATGCGCCTTCAATACCGATTTTGTGCAAGTTCCACTGCTTGCTGTAATATTGGTCATTGGGGCCAGTTAATGAAGGACTTGCTTCTTCATCTTCTTGGGGGGTTAAAAATTCACCTAGCCAAGCGGTTTTACCTGGTTGAGGAATCTTGTTGTAGATATAGTTTGGTTCAATGAATTCTGTCGCTTGGGCGAACTGAGATTTTTTCAGTTCTTGGAGCCGTTGGCGATCGCCTTTGATAATATACACATTATCTTTTTTGGAAAACTTGTTGTCTAATTGGGGTGTAACGTTATATTGTTTGGCGATCGCTTGCAGATTCTGTTCCACCACAAGTGATGGAATATCTTCCCGAAAATCAAGCACAATCGTCTCAAACTCTCCTTTAGCTGCCAATCCCTGGAAATTCAGGAAACCAAATATGGCAGATCCCAGCCCAATGACAAACAAGCACAATAATATAAGTTTTCTCATATTAACTCATCACCGCTTTTTGCCAGTTTGCTCACTACCATAACTTATCTGCATCCCTTGTTGGTGGATTTTGCACTTTTAGTTACAAGTTTCACTCAGGACTCAGGATTTTTTTAACAATGGAACGTGGTCTTTTGTGGTTGCCCCTATTAGTAATGTTTTTCTGGTTAGCTTGGCAAGGCTCGAAGGAGTATCAAAAAGTTGAAGCCTATCGCGCCTGGGCAGAGCAATTTGAACGGGCTAAGTATGATATCTATGCTGTATTAGGTCAAAAAGGCAACAATCTAACTTGGGGAAAACCCACGCCTCAAGGGCCGATTAAACTAGAAACATTCTCTTTGCTTGATGTCACAAAAATCCAGTTTTTAGTAGATGAGAAATCAGTAGATGTAGAGAATCCACCGGATAAAGGTCGTTCTATAGAATTAGAATTTCTATTTTCCAAATCTACTGGCTCAGTAAGGGTTCCGTTTACAGAAATCCCTTTGGCAGCAGAATGGGGTAAGTTTTTGCAGAGGGTATTACAAGACTTGCGATCGCAACCACAGTAGTCGTTACAGCACTTCCCGGTGTTACGAGGTACAATAACAGCAATTAGCAAACCAGTTTT
>NZ_JABXKQ010000019.1 GCF_017114945.1 Nostoc sp. JL34 | reverse complement strand
TCCGTTAACGAGTATTTGAACTGGATGAATCCACCTCTGAACTCCGTTAACGAGTCTTTGAACTTCATAAGAAACCTTTAGGTTGCAGCGAGTAGTCCCCAATACCCAAATACCAAATACCATGCAAAACCGCAACTCAACAGCTACAAACACACTAGGAAAACCATTAACCACTGCAACCACCAGCCGCAGACCTTTCCTAGAAATTAAAGACGTTACCAAAGTCTATCCCACAAAGAAAGGCCCCTTCACCGTACTCGATGGTGTTAACCTCAACGTCGAACAGGGGGAGTTTATTTGCGTCATCGGCCATTCTGGCTGTGGCAAATCGACACTACTAAATATGGTATCCGGTTTTAACTTTCCCACCTCCGGGCAAGTGTTACTCGAAGGAGAACCCATTACCAAGCCAGGCCCAGACAGGATGGTTGTCTTCCAAAACTATGCCCTACTGCCTTGGAGAACAGCTTTTGAAAACATCTACTTAGCTGTTAACGCCGTTTATCCCAACAAACCACAAGCCGAAAAAAGAGCGATCGTCCGCGATCATCTAGCAATGGTGGGACTGGCGGACGCGATGGAAAAGAAACCAATGCAAATGTCCGGTGGAATGAGACAACGGGTTTCTATCGCCCGTGCTTTAGCGATTCGTCCGAAAGTCTTAATTTTAGATGAACCTTTTGGGGCGCTAGATGCCATTACCAAAGAAGAGTTACAGGAAGAATTGCTCAAAATTTGGGGCGATAACCGTTGTACAGTGCTGATGATTACCCACGACATCGACGAAGCACTATTTTTAGCAGACAAATTGGTAATGATGACCAATGGCCCCCATGCAAAAATTGGCGAAGTCATGGAAATCCCCTTTTCTCGTCCGCGCGATCGCAGCCGCATTATGGAAGATCCCCAATACTACCAACTGCGTAACTATGCCTTAGATTTCCTCTTTAACCGCTTTGCTCATGATGATGTAGGTTAAGTGCGATCGTCATTCATTTTTCCAGAATCATACCAGATGGTGGCGGGAAGAACCCTGCAATCAGTAGGGGCAATTCATGAATTGCCCCTACAACTGCGTCTACAAGTTATAAAGTATGTGTAGATAAAACAGTGAGCATGTTGAGAAATAAATCTGTATGACAAGCTACCCAGAAAGCCTAACTAGTAACGAATCCATTAATGATTTAATCTCCGAGACGACAAGCATTAACCATGTTGAGGTAATTGAAAATGTCATCGACTCTTTGGAACAAGATAATAGTGCGATGGTTAGCCACACTCCAGAGGGTGGTTATCTCTGGAAATTTAAGTATGGAAGTGTGCAAGTATTTGTCCAACTCAACGGCACAACTGATGAGGACACCATAACGGTTTGGTCTGCGGTGCTAAATTTACCTGCTAAAGATGAACCTAAGTTGATGCGTTATCTTTTGGAGTTAAACTGCTCTAGTACTTTTGAAGCGCGTTTCGGTATTATTGAAAACCGGGTGGTTGTAATATCGACACGCACCTTAGCGGAGTTATCTCCTGGCGAAGTGTCTCGGCTAATTACCATTGTGGCAACGATCGCTGATAATAACGATGAAGCCTTACAAACTGAATTTGGTGCAACTTAAAGAATTTTCGATTTTCGATTGGGCTATTGCTGCATCGAATGCATAGCAATCAGGTTTGGCGACTAATTCCTTTGCTAAAGGTGGTTGGTAATGTGCAGATGGCTATTGACAACACTCAGTCCTGAGTGCTGAGTGCGGTCAATAGGCTTTGAAACCCCCATTCCCTTGTAGGGAAGGGGGGCTGGGGGGTTAGGTTTTCGAGGCTTAGATGTTACAAAAAAACTTTTCAAACATCCTCTTAAAGGCGAATTACAACTTCTACGCATATAACGCAGGTAATTCCGAAAATACAATTGATTATCTACGTTATTTATTAAACCTATTTAGTTTTGTTCATTTATAGCCAGTTGTAGAGCCTTAACTGAACTCGGTTGAATGCTGTATCAATCATGTAGAGCGGTTCTACAGCACTCACTTAACAACTGGCTTCCCCTGGGACTTTAGAAGCGGAAAGTTTTATCTTATCCCTCGTACAACTTCTTTGCTGTCCCGTTGTGTTGATATCTCTATTGAAA
Source organism: Nostoc sp. JL34 (assembly GCF_017114945.1). GTDB lineage: Bacteria > Cyanobacteriota > Cyanobacteriia > Cyanobacteriales > Nostocaceae > Nostoc. The sequence continues at coordinate 16,044 of NZ_JABXKQ010000019.1, read as the reverse complement.
CTGCAACCCAAGGACATTAGCTGCCAAATTGCCAAAATTGCTCAGGGGGCTATCTTTTCCCATATTCAGACTCTAGAAGATTCAACAATTTTTCTTGCACAGCAGTAAAATCAGGTTAATTAAGCTTCCTTTGATTTTTACTCCTGAAGTTGAAGCCGTGAAGTCACAGAGGGGTTTGCGGCAAACCTATTAACCCTATATTGCCAATGACTCAATTAACCCACAAATTATGGAATTTATTGCTCTTTGAAAGAACGACCTCTCTTGTTTTGACAGGATCACTCTTGGGGCATAGCTGGACTGATGAAAGTGAGGGTTTAGCTAGACATGCAGCTTGAGTATCCGCTTTTACGGACTAGAGCGCAATATTTCTCTGAAAATGATTAGATTGTAGTATTTTATAGAAAGTACAGCAGACTATAAGACAGCAGATGTACTAGCTTTCTCGGAGGTTAAGCGGACAAAACCCCTGCATTAGTGCGGTAACACCAATTAACAGTAATGCTTTCTCGAACACTGGAATTTTTATGTCCCAGGTATCGCTCCCCCAATCGCTGCATCCAGACCTACCCCTCACGGCTCTTGCGCCCATGCAGGATGTGACAAACCTCTGGTTTATGAAGGTTATTGCCCACTACGGCAGTCCTGACTACTTCTTCACCGAGTATTTTCGTGTCAATGATACCTCACGGCTCAATCGTAGCATTCTGGCAGCAATCACCGAAAACGACACGGGTCGCCCCGTTTTTGCTCAAATGATTGGCGAAAGCATTCCAGACTTGGTAAGAACAGCAAAGGAACTCTGCAACTATAATATCGCTGGAGTTGACTTGAATATGGGCTGTCCAGCACCTAGAATCTATCGTAAAAATGTTGGGGGTGGATTGTTGCTCTCACCAGAAAAAGTGGATCGGATTTTGGGAGAACTGCGTTCTGCTGTGAACGATCGACCTTTGACCGTCAAGATGCGCGTAGGCTTTGAAAATACAGATAACTTTTACGAAATTCTAGATATAATCAATCGCCACAGCATTGATTTGCTGAGTTTGCATGGTCGCACTGTGAAAGATATGTACCACGGAGCCGTGAAATATGATTTGATCGCTGAAGCTGTCAGACGAGTTCACTGTCCAGTGCTTGCCAATGGCAATATCGACTCAGCGACAACTGCTATTGAAGTGCTTTCTCAAACGGGCGCGGCGGGTGTGATGGTGGGACGGTGGGCGATCGGGAATCCTTGGCTTTTTAATCAAATTCGGCAGGCTTTGCGCTTTGAGCCGATCACGCCCGTTCCTTTAGTAGAGGTACGCAACTATATTGATTGTTTATGGCAAACCCCCACAGCGACAACTATGCCAGAGCGATCGCGCGTAGGCTACCTCAAAATGTTCCTCAACTACATTGCCCTGAGTGTTGACGCTGAAGGTCATTTTCTACGGCTAATGCGACAGACCCAAACCGAGGGAGAAATGTTTAACCTCTGCGATCGCTTTCTCCTTGCTGATTTAACGAAAACTTTAGCCCTAGCCCCCTCCTTGAGTGTATAAGTGTAGCAACTATTTAGTTCAGCTTTACCAGTACAGCAGAGATACAGACTATACATTGAGGCTGCCCAACATATAGGCGTAGATATAGCCAAGCTGTGATGAATGTGAATCAAGATGGTAGGTTCTCGGATATATTGGGCAACCTAAAAGTAGGCGATCGCTGATCGTAAATGCCGTAATTCGCTCTTTGTTACCAATTAAAGCCTGGATGTGAGGATCTGCTAAACCAGTTATGAGCCTATTTTTTAAATATCTTTCAGGGGTAATTTTCCTGCCAAGACGCTGTGCGAACCTCAAATCTCTCAGCCACCGAAAAAGATGGCTTGGTAGGCTGGCTTTACTACTGTGTACTTGGGGTTACTGGATGCAACCAGTTCAAGCAGAAGGCAGTAGAAATTTGTACCCTAGCGGTGCTACTGGTTCTAGAGCCAACCTGGAATGGCGATCAACAGACAAGTATGGGCCTACCACTCCTGCGGATTATTCTCTTCTGCGGCGCACATTGCTACAAGTGTATGCTAAAGCTGGAGAATACATCCTCTTGGGTTCTAGTTCCGTAGGAGTAGATAGTGCTGACATTTTGATCTATGGCAGCAAAACAGGTCGAATAGGTAATGAAACCCTCTCTAATCTTAAGTTCCAATGCTCTACCCAAAGAACCCAGACTGCAAATACAAATCAGGGTAAAATATCTAGCCGGAACCAAGAATTAGCAGGCCCAGACACAATCACAAACCCAACAACTGCAACACCGGGCGGGGCAGTAACTAACGGCTACGTACCCTGTTACTATCAAGTTCCAGTCGGCGGCGATGGGATTTATTATGTAGCTTTCTATGGAGGTCAAGGAGGTAATAGTAACTTTGATGGAACTCCTACACCAACAATTAACTTTGGCACCAACTTTAAAGATCCATCAGGAACCAGTATCGCTGCGTGGGATGTGACGGTACGTAGCAGCTTGACTTCCACAACCGATATTAACGGGCGACTCTTTGCCGACTACTTAGCACTGTATACCGGAAACAATGCCAGACCGATCGAATCTTCATTCTACATTGTCACTAAAGATGGTTATCAATATAAAACTGCCCTCAATGGCTTAGATCCCAATGGTTTTGTCATTTATGGCAATGATGTCGGCTACTATGACAGCGATGGAAAAACACCGCTCTACCATGATGTTCTGAGTGCAGTTAATAATGCTCTGATGCCACAACTTCAAGGTGGAACCAATTTCGCCTTACCCAACCATGTCATTTTCTTCAATAATCCTCAAACGAGTGTCGGAACAAATGACTCTCTCTTTGCCCGTGGTATCCCTACAGTAGCTATACTTCCCAGCGTTAGTAATTCTAGCTTTATTGGTACAGCTGGGGCTAATAACTCGAACCAAAGCACAGGTGGAGTTTTTAAATTCGACAGTAATGTAACAGGTAACTATGAAATAGTCATCAGCAGAGATGGTACTGATTTTGATCCAGCTAATCTACAAAATCGAGTACTGCGGGGAACGATGACGGCATCTGGAGGTCAAACCGTTACTTGGGATGGTAAAGATAATAGTGGCAACTTTTTCCCCGTTGGTACAGATTACCCAGTTAACATCACAACTCATGCTGGTGAATACCACTTTCCTTTGATAGATGCTGAAAACAGTACCAAGGGAGGCCCAAGTTTTACTCTCCTCAACGTCACCAATCCTTTGGGAAATAATACAGGGTTTTACGACGATCGCGGTTATCGTACCTTGTCTGGGGTAAATGTGGGAACACCGAATAGTGTGCTATGTGGAAATTCCCCACCATCTATATCTCACAGTAACCTGTCAACAGGATTTAACACTACCAGTACTCAGCGTGCCTTTGGTACAGCCAGCGGTGGTAACACTAATACGGTTTGTACAGGCTCCTTCGGTGATGTCAAAGGATTAGATATATGGACTTATGTTCCTAGTAATGCGGTTCTAACTTATTTAAATATTATCCCAACAACTTCTTACCAAGTTTCACCATTGGCGGGCCAAGTTATGATCAACGAGGTACTTTATAAAGAAACAGGTACTACTACTGACACCAATGATGAGTTTATTGAACTCTACAATGCTTCTACATCCCCTGTAGATTTAAGTGGTGTGAGGTTGACAGATAGCAACGTCATTGTCGGTAGTAGCGATGCTGCTGGTGGCTTTAATTATACATTCCCCAGTGGCACGACTTTACAACCAGGGAAATATGCTGTCATTTGGATTGGTAATAATAATGCTAACCATCAAGCAACAGGAGCAGCTTTTCAAGCTTGGTTGGGACAAACTCCCAAGCTCAACAATTCCGGTGATGATGTTTGGTTGTATGATAACCAGAATAAGATTATTGACTATATCGCCTATGGTGCGGGTAGTGAAGTTAATACACCTCCCCCAACTGCTCTAAATTTGTGGGATAATACCTATCAGTCTTCTTTGGCTGGGGCTAATTCGGGCCAGTCTATCAGCTTGACCCCCAATGGCAAAGATACGAATGTCAGCGCTTGCTGGGAAGCAACCACCAGTGGTAACTCTAGCACACTATGTACAAACTACCTACCAACTAGAGACACTGATACTACAGGTAGTCGTGTTACCAGCGTCGGGGAAAGTAATAACGGTGCTACTACGGTTAATGCAAAGCTTTTGTTAGTGAAGCGCATCACCCGCATCAATAACCAAGATTTAACCGATATTGTGGATGGTCGCAGTGACGTTGCTACTACTGCTGCTAATTATGTCCCAGAACCCTATGCCTCTGATGATAATTATCTGACATGGCCTGCTGGCTACCTGCGGGGATTGATTAATGCTGGGACTGTTAAACCAGGAGATGAGTTGGAATACACTATCTACTTTCTCTCTAAGGGCCCAAATGATGCTACCAACGTTAAATTCTGCGACCTAGTTCCTAGCAGTACTACTTTTATTCCCACTGCGTTTAATGGTAATACTCCTCGTGATGGTGGCTTAACAGTCGCAGATCAAGGTATTGCTCTTGCTCTTGGTTCTAGCAATCCCACAGTTTACCTCACCAATATAGAGGATGCAAGCGATCGCGGACGTTTTTATGCTGCTAACGATCCAGCGCCATCATACTGTGGTGCTAACACCAATGGAGCTGTGTTGGTGAATATCACGCGGAGTCCAGATTTCCCCAATTTAGCCAAAGATTCTTACGGCTTTGTTCGCTTCCGTGCCAGGGTGAAATAAGAAAAAGTGAGGAGTGAGTAGTTATAAGTGAGAAGTTTTGAATCTTTAACTCATCACTCATAACTCCTAACTGATAACTATTTTGCTAGCCGCCGCTGACTGGTGGAATTAGCACGACTTCATCTCCATCTTGTAGTAGGGTATCTGGTTCGACAAATATGAGATTAATCCCAAAACGGGTGATATCACGCCATTGCGAGAGTTCAGGGTGTTCAGCTATGAGGCGATCGCATACTGCTTTTACTGGCATACTATTGGGAAATTCCAGCACCAGTTCCGAAACCCTAAAGGCTTCTTGATAAGCAGCGAACAACTTGACGGTAACGATTATTGCAGATTTAGACATACAACATGCTTTGGCAGTACTAGTAAACTGTGGAACAAATCCAAGCATCTGCTCGTACCCCTACAATACAAGCAAGCTACGCATAGCGTGTCGCAAACAAAACTCGCTAACGCTATGCTATCGGCAATCTAAAATCACCAACAGCTATACCCTTGTAGTCTCTTTCAATCCAAAATTGTTTGACTATTCAGCATTGAGGATTTTTGGTACTTTGAAAAATTCGCCTTCCTGTTCAGGGGCACTGTTGAGAATGCTTTCGCGGTCAGGATAGGGTTGTAATTTGTCCTCTCTTGTGATATTACTGACATCAATCGCCCGTGTTGTTGGGGGCACATTAGTCACATCAAGTTCATTCAACTGTTCGATATAGTCCAGAATACTTGCCAACTGGGTAGTGAATTGTTCCTCTTCTTCTGGAGTCAATTCTAAGCGAGCAAGATTAGCCACTCTGTGAACTTGTTCTTGGTCAATCATAAATTGTCATTGGTCATTGGTCATTGGTCATTGGTCATTGGTCATTAGTCCTTAGCAAATGACAAAGAACTAATGACTAATGACTAAAAGAATACGTCAATTTGCGATCGCCCGGTGGTTTTCAGCCAGTTTTGGGCTTCGATGTAGTTATTGGGAGCCATGCGAATAGCGCGAATCCAATAGTCTGCTGCTTGGTCAAAAAGTGCTTCGCCAGCCTCGTTATCTCCAGCTTCTTTTTCTTTTTCGCCTTGGTAGTGATAAATCACAGCGATGTTGTTCAAGGCTTGGGGTAGGCGTGGGTTTAACTCAATTCCCTTGTGATATAGTTCTAAGGCCTTTTCGTGGTCGCCATTGCTGGCATAGATTAGCCCCATATTGTAGTAAATATAGCCGCGATCATTGGTATCTTCCTCTAGTGTTAGAGCTTCTTCATAGTATTCCAATGCTTCAGCATATTCCCCTTCTGCTTGGGCCGACATGCCATCTCGATAATAAACAAACGCTTCTTTAGCTTTTTTGTTGGTTGGCAGGATCTTCAGGATGATATCCGCCATCACTGTAAAGGATTTGTCAATAAAATTATCGTTTTTTTGTGTTCTTGGCATATTTCTCTCTGGGTATTGGGGATGGTGGGGCCCCCTCTGGGGATAAGGGGTAATGGGGACTGGGGACTAGGTATTGGGGACTGGGTATTGGGTTAATAATCAATAGTTATTCTTTCCCCACTCCTTGATCTCCCTCATCTCCCCAATCCTTATAGTTCACTCAATAGCTAATTTAACTGATTTGCGGGTGCATTCTTCTCACTGAGGGGTATGATACATTCCGCACTATTATGGCGAGAGTTGTTTACCAAGGTGCTAACTGGATATGCAGTCATTGCTGACGCGGGATAGGGACGCAATAACTGCTGTAGGGTTTGGGGCGTTTGCACTTGGGAATCTAGCCATAAATCGTAATCTTGTGGCTCTAGAATCACTGGCATCCGCTCGTGGATGGGTTGGAGTAATTCGTTAGCTGCCGTTGTCAAAATTGTACAAGAGATTATTTCTTCGTTAGCAGGGGTTTTCCATCTCTCCCACAAACCTGCAAAGCCGAAGGGTTGCCCATCTTGCAGACGAAAATAAAATGGCTGCTTCTTACCTTGTTGGCGTTGCCACTCATAAAAGCCATCAGCTAGCACTAAACAGCGTCTGTGCTTAAAAGCCGAACGAAAGGCGGGTTTTTCGGCAACAGTTTCTGCCCTAGCATTAATCAGCTTTGCCCCCATTCCTGCATCTTTCGCCCATGATGGAATTAATCCCCAACGCAACTGCTTAAATTCACGCTTTTCGCTTTCGGGATTTTGTAACACTGTTGCCACCATTTGCGTAGGTGCGGTGTTATATTCGGCTGCTAAATCTGGAACTGGCTCCACCTGGAAAACTTGAGATAATCGTGCTGCCGACTGGTTTAGAGTAAATCTTCCACACATACTTTTATTCTCAACCACTGACTAAATTAAACATCTCAATCTAGAAACAAATAATCATATTTTTTTTATTTTGTCAGATAATTTTATCTAGTGCGTCAGATGCTAAATATAAAAACAAAATATCCGGTTTATGGAAAATCTTTTGGTAAAATATTGTATTTTGAACCTTCAATTATCAACATATTCCTAACTGTATTTTAGCATGGAACTACTGCGCCTGTACGATTTTTTACCTTCTGGCAATGGTTATAAGATACGTCTTTTATTGACACAACTAGGTATGCCTTTTGAGAGGATAGAGCTTAACATCTTGAAAGGTGAGACTCAAACACCAGAATTTTTAAGTAAAAATCCCAACGGTAAGATACCTATTTTGGAAATCGAGCCAGGAAAATATTTGGCAGAATCAAATGCCATATTAGTGTATCTAAGTGAAGGTACAGAGTTTTTACCTTATGACCGCTTTTTACGAGCGCAGGTGTTGCAATGGCTATGTTTTGAACAATATAGCCATGAGCCTTTTATTGCTAAATCAAGATTTTGGATTTCTATTTTAGGTAAAACTGAAAAATATAGTGAAGCTATCAAGCAAAAGCGTGAACCAGGTTATGCAGCACTTAGCCTGATGGATAAACACTTAACTTCTTACACTTTTTTTGTGGGAGAGCGTTACACAATTGCTGATATAGCCTTGTTCGCTTATACTCATGTAGCTGATGAAGGTGGGTTTGATTTAACACAATTTTCTGCTATCGAAGCTTGGATAGAAAGAGTCAAAGCTCAACCAAGATATATCAGTATTACACAAGCTTAAAAATTCGGTTTTGCGAGTTTCTGTCTCTCTTTTGTTGCCTCTAGTAGAGAATCTAATGGGTGAGATGTAGCCTCATATTCAGGAGGCAGCAGAGTCTTCAAAAAAGATGTTACTAAGCAGCAACTAGGTATCTGTGTCAATTTCTATCAGCTTTTGCCGGGAGGATAAACCTGACTTAATTCTGATATAAGATTTGGGTACATCAAATTTATCTGCTAGTAGTTTAATTAACTCTTCATTAGCCTTACCATCGACTGGGGGCGATTTTAAATACACAGTTAGACTGCCATCAGGTTGTTCTTCAATTTTTTGCTGTTTTGAATTAGGTTTAACTTTGACTTTTTTTTGCATAGCCTATTCTGTGTAATTGTCGCAGCCACAACCAACCTAAAACACAACCCAATACATAATGAGGAAAATCCCACCAAACAAAGGTGGTACCAAGTAACAATTTACCTATTAAGGTGGCGCGAATCTCTTCTAATAGTGGCGGATGCCAAAGTTGCAAAAATTCTAGTATACAGGTGATGACAAAAACCCATATAGGAATTTGGATTAACGCCGCCCGACTTCTGAAAAACCAAAATGCGAACAGACACCAAAATATTTCGTAAAATACAGCGGCTCCGTAGTCATTAAACCAGTGATAGGCAGGCCCATTATAATACTTAAACAAAAAGCCCATCGAGACAACGATGAGCACAGAAAGAATAATAAATATTGTTTGGTTACCGTGTCGAAGCATTTTCTATAGACTAGAGACTAAGGAAAATTTTAGCAGCCTGAACGACTGGAGTCTCGTCTACACAAACGTAGGCGTTCGTATAGCGTCCCGTAGAGAAGCCGTCCCAGGAAACAACAGTACTGTAACTTATATGTTAATGGCTGCACTGCCCCCCATCAAAGCCTCTCTTCACTTTGGGGAGCAGAATAGAAGTGGGATTTTTGGTATACTCTACGACTTTTCAAACAACCTTTTATAGCAGATTTGTTAATTGCGTACCGACCTTATTTAGCAGCGCCCTTTTTTTAGAACAGATGCAGCTTGAAGGTGCTAAGGGTGCGAAAGCATTAACCCCAAAATATACGGATACAATATTGATTCTTTCCATACCAGAAGCTGTAATTGATCTTGATCCGCCAGAGGACTACGAGCAGCTACTATATATTTTATAAATCGGACAGGATGCTTAACATACAATAATAGTGCTATACCTTTGTAGTTAAAAATTTTCATAAACTACGAAGGCTTAAAAAAATCACAAAGCCGACTTTTGCAACACAACCGTATTTGATGGCTAATTCAATTGTTTCAACAAAACGGCTCGGCAGCCAGTTAATCCACTGGTTGCTTGAAGAAGACCGACGAGAGAAAAAAGGGCCTTACCGTAAGGAAGAAGCACATCGCCAGCATTCTTGGTGGCAGGTGATGTGTTTGACTGGTGTAGATTATTTTTCCACCCTTGGCTATCAACCTGGGATTGCAGCACTAGCAGCTGGCGCTCTTTCTCCTATCGCTACCCTGATTCTGGTTTTGCTAACGCTTTTTGGAGCATTGCCAATTTATCGGCGCATTGCTGCCGAAAGCCCTCATGGTGAAGGGTCGATCGCAATGTTAGAGCGTTTACTCCCTTGGTGGCAAGGCAAATTACTTGTGCTATGCTTACTCGGCTTTGTGGCAACTGACTTTATTATTACCATTACCTTGTCAGCGGCTGATGCCACAGCCCATATCATCGAAAATCCGTTGACGCCAAATTTGCTTCACAATCAGACGATCGCAATCACCCTAATATTAGTTGCATTACTAGGCGCAGTTTTCTTGAGAGGTTTCCGCGAAGCCATTGGGATTGCAGTAGTTTTGGTGGCAGTTTATCTGCTGTTAAACTTTATTGTCGTTGGCGTCGGGATGTATCAGATCCTAACTCACCCAGTAGCGATCGCTAACTGGCAAACTGCACTTTTTACACGCAATTCCAATCCTTTAATGTTAATCGGCATCGCTCTCCTCATCTTCCCCAAACTAGCGCTGGGATTATCAGGTTTTGAGACTGGTGTTACCGTTATGCCTCTGGTTAAAGGTAGCAGTAACAGCACTCCGCAGCATCCCAAAGGGCGGATTCGGAATACACGCAAGTTGCTCACCACTGCTGCTCTGATTATGAGCTTCTTTCTGCTGACCACTAGCTTTATAACCACTCTACTGATTCCAACCGCAGAATTTGCATCGGGGGGGAAAGCCAACGGACGGGCTCTTGCTTATTTAGCACATTTGTATTTAGGCAATGCCTTTGGCACAATTTACGATTTAAGTACTATTTCTATTTTGTGGTTTGCAGGTGCATCTGCAATGGCAGGGCTGTTGAATATCGTGCCTCGCTACCTACCACGCTATGGCATGGCACCCAATTGGGCACGAGTAACCCGACCTTTGGTGTTAGTCTACACTGCGATCGCTTTTGTTGTCACCATTATCTTCAAAGCAAGTGTAGAAGCCCAAGGTGGAGCTTACGCAACTGGTGTGCTGGTGTTGATCACCTCAGCCGCCTTTGCCGTAACTTTATCAGCACACCGTCACCGACAGAAGCGGGCAAAACTGGTCTTTGGCATCATTACACTGTTATTTTTATATACCACCATTGTCAATATCATTGAAAGACCAGAAGGGATTAGAATTGCTGGGTTTTTCATCGGTGCGATCATTTTTACCTCGCTGGTTTCTCGTGTTTGGCGTTCAACAGAACTGCGAGCAGAGCGGATCGAAGTTGACGAACTTGCTAGCCAATTCTTTGCTGAAGATAGCCAGGGAACAATACGACTGATTGCAAATCGGTTGAATACAGGCGATGTCCTAGAGTATTTTATGAAAGAGAAAGAGGTACGCGAAGACAACCATATTCCACCTAACGATCCAATTCTGTTTCTAGAAATTCATGTATCTGATGCTTCGGAATTTGCGGATGTGATCGTAGTAAAAGGGGTGCAAGTTGGTGATTATCGCATTCTCCGGGCTGAAAGTGCAGCAGTACCGAATGCGATCGCAGCTTTACTACTTTATATTCGCGATCAAACGGGTAAGATTCCCCATGCTTACTTCGGCTGGGTTGAGGGAAATCCCATACAATACCTATTGCGTTTTATCTTGTTTGGTGAAGGTGATATTGCTGTAGTTACCCGTGAAGTACTGCGTCGGGCTGAAAAGAATCCCCAGATGCGACCTGGTATTCATGTTGGGGGTTGATTCAGGAGTGCTGATTTAAGAGTGCTGAGTGCTGAGTAAATTAAAATCACTCAGCACTGTTTTGTTAACAGAGTTCTCTCCTTGTTCCCTTGTCTCCCCCTCCCCTTGTCCTATAAAGGTGCGGCAAAAAATAAATCGGTGATAGAAGTGGCGATCGCACCTTCAGCCTCAAGGCGGAAGAAACTGCCCTAAAATTTATGTAAACATGAGCCGCAGAATCTTAGATTAACTTTAAAATTATTTAACTTTATAGAATGCCAGACGCAGACAAGTTCCAAAACCAGCTGGCTAATGACAAGCTGCTGCATCGGCAAGTTAGTAAAAAAGCGAATGATTCGCTAGTAGCCAGTCGAGAAGAGGGAATGGTGCTTCAGTTGGCTGATGGCACTATCCAGGCTTGTAATGGCGCTGGCGATCGCATTTTGGGACTGACCGCAGAACAGCTTGTGGGGCAAAAATTGCTCGACTCCAAGTGGCAATTTATTCATGAAGATGGCTCTCCTTTGCTCAGTGAAACTCACCCTGCGATCGTTGTCCGAAATACAGGTAAACCTTGCTTAAATGTGGTGTGTGGCTTTTATAAGCCAAATGGTGAGCTAGTCTGGTTATTGTTGTCCTCGCAACCTCTGTTTCAAACTCAAGGAAGCAATCTCTATGCGATCGTGACAACTTTTTCGGATATTACGGCATCTAAACACGCCCAGTTGGAGGAGGGCTGTAGTTGTGAACAAGATACTCAACGAGTTGATACAGATGAATTTCAGGCACTGTGGGATAGTCATCGTTTGTTTCAACAAATTGCTGGCACTCTTCCGGGAATACTCTACATTTATGACCTAATTGAGCAGCGAAATTCTTACGTTAATTACGAAATTGCTCAAAGTTGGGGCTATACACCAGCAGAAATCCAGGCAATGGGCAAGGATTTATCTACCCAACTTCTACACCCTGAAGATTTGGCTCGACTTCCTAGCTATTTTGAAAAATTTAATTCTGCGCGTCAGGGTGAAGTCCTTAGCTTTGAATACCGGATTCAACACGCCAATGGAGAGTGGCGCTGGTTTTGTAGCTATGACACTGTGCACAGCAGAACTACTGATGGATTGCCGCAATATCTTTTGGGGATCGCTTTTGATATTACAGAGCGACGACACATAGAAATTTCTCTGCGGCAAAGTAATGAAAGATTTGAGCTAGCAGCGGCGGCAGTTAATTGCCTAATCTATGACTGGGAGATTGGCAGAAATACTGTGGAAAGAACTCAGGGTCTAACCCAGGTTTTTGGCTACACACAACAAGAAACTGAACCTACCTTCCAGTGGTGGCAAGAACGCATCCACCCTGATGATCAACAAAGAGTTAATGACCAATTCATGGCTAGTATGGCTAATGGAAACCGTTATCGCATCGAGTATCGAGTGCGTCACAAAGATGGCCGCTATTTGTGGGTGGAAGATCAGGGGTTTGCAGTCCGGGATGCAAATGGTCAGGTAGTTAGGGTAGTTGGTGCAAGTACTGATATTAGCGAACAGCAAGCTGCCCTATGGGAACGCCAAAAAATTGAAACAAATCTGCGCGAGAGTGAAGAACGGATTCGGTTGGCCACTAATGCTGCTGAACTGGGTATGTGGTTTTGGAATATCACCACCAACGAGGTAATTTGGACAGATAAATGTCGGCAGCTGTTTGGAGTGTCCCTAGAAGCCGAAATCAGCTTTGAGATTTTCCTTAACTGTGTACATCCAGAAGATCGCCAATGCGTTCATGAAGCGATCGCCCGCTCTATTGAGAAAAAGGTTGAGTGTGATATTGAATACCGCATCCTTTGGTCTGATGCTAGTATTCATTGGATTTCTGCTAAAGGTCGCGTCTTTTATGATGCCGAGGGTCAAGCAGTACGGATGATGGGTACTACTCAGGATATTACCCAACGCAAACAGGTAGAAAATGATTTGCGCCAGCGTGAAACTCAATTAAGGCGGTTAGTTGATTCCAACATTATTGGCATTATGTTCGCTACTCATGATTACATTAGTGAGGCGAACGAGGCTTTTTTAGAAATGATGGGTTACACGCGAGAGGAACTTTTAGCGGGTAAGATACACAGAAAACACATCACCCCACCTGAATATCATACTCTCGATCAGCAGAGGTTAGAACAACTTTTAACGGTTGGGATATGTACTCCCTTTGAAAAAGAATACATTCGTAAGGATGGTTCCCGCATTCCGATACTAATTGGTGGTGCCTTGGTGGAGAGAGATCCCGCATCTTGGATCTGTTTTATTCTTGACTTAACCCCCAGGAAGCAATTAGAAAGGGCACTCAGGCAACAAGCAGAGGAACTCAAACAGGCAAACCGGAATAAAGATGAGTTTCTGGCCATTCTCTCCCACGAATTGCGATCGCCTCTCAACCCCATTTTAGGGTGGTCATCGCTACTCAAAAGCCGCAAATTTGATGAAGTGACTACAAATCGGGCTTTAGAAACCATTGAAAGAAATGCTCAATTGCAGATTCAATTAATTGATGAGTTGCTAGATGTGTCCCGAATTGTTCGCGGTAAGTTGAGCCTGACTTTTGCCACTGTTAACCTGGTAGCTGTAATTGATGCTGCATTAGAAACAGTCCGGTTAATCGCCGAAACCAAATCCATCCAGATCAAAATACAGGTTGACCCCAATGTTGGTAAAGTGTTAGGCGATTATTATCGCTTACAGCAAGTTGTGGGGAATCTACTCTCGAATGCAGTCAAGTTTACTCCCCCTCATGGTTCAGTGGAAGTTAGCTTATCATTGAGTCGTGAATTGACTTCCCACTCAGCACTAATTCAAGTGAAAGACACAGGTCAAGGTATTTCCCCTGAATTCCTACCCCACGTATTTGAATCTTTTCGTCAAGCCGATAGCAGCACAACCAGAGAATTTGGCGGACTGGGACTGGGATTAGCAATAGTTTGTCACTTAGTAGAGTTGCATGGTGGTGCTGTAACAGCAGCTAGTCCAGGAATTGGAAAGGGAGCAGTTTTTACTGTCAGACTGCCTGTGATGAAAGAGAGTGGCAAAGCAGGAAAAGCAAGGGAATCAGGAAAAAAATTTAACTCGTTACTTCTTCGTGGACTACGAATATTAATTGTCGATGACGATGTTGACACACGGGAGTTTCTGCACTTCTTGCTACAACAGAATGGGGCGTTGATAACTGCCGCAGCATCCGCAAACGAGGCATTTAAAATTATAGCACAGACTATACCTAATTTAATAATCAGTGATTTAGGAATGCCAGAAATGGATGGTTACAGCCTGATTAGGATGCTCAGATCCATGCCCAAAGAGGAGGGCGGGGAAATTCCGGCGATCGCTCTTACCGCCTATGCTGGAGAAAGCGATCGCGATCGAGTCTTAGCTGCTGGTTTTCAGAAACACATTGCCAAACCAGTAAAACCAAATGAATTACTCACCTCAATAGCAGATTTGCTTGAAGAGAGAGTAGGGAGTGGGGAGTAGTGTAATTCAAAATTATTTGAAAAACGCTGCCTGTAATCCAAGGTTTAACTGAAACTAATCCAATTCCCGGCGTCCTTCCAACGCCCTCGCCAAAGTCACTTCATCTGCGTACTCTAAATCACCACCCACAGGTAAACCAAAAGCAATCCGCGTTACCTTCGTAAATGGTTTCAGTAGTTGACCGATATACAGTGTTGTTGTCTCCCCTTCTACACTGGGACTAATTGCGAGAATTACTTCTTGAGGTTTTTGCTGACTCACCCGGCGCTGTAAAGCCAATATAGTCAACTGATCTGGGCCAATTCCATCAATTGGCGAAATCACCCCGCCTAAAACGTGATACTTGCCTTTGTATTCGCGGGTTTTTTCTAGCGCAATCACATCGCGAGGATCTGCTACAACACAGATAGTGTTGTTGTCACGATTGGTATTGCGGCAAATTTCACAAACAGGTTCAGCAGATAAGTGAAAGCAAACAGAACACAAGCCTATCTGTTTTTTGGCCTCAATTAAAGCTTGTGCCAAAGCTTCTACTTCTGCTTCTGGTCGCTTCAAAATGTGCAAAGCCAGTCGTTGGGCACTTTTAGGGCCAACTCCCGGCAAGCGTTGCAATTGCTCGATTAACCGTGCTAAAGGGCGTGCGTAAACCGTTGTCTTATCTCCAGAATGTTTTTACTTTAACTATGATGACATTTTTAGGACAATATCGAAGGTAAATAGAAGCGGGCGAATACGGTTTACCTGGTGGTTTAATTTATTTAATCGATGTTTTTTCCGAAATCTAGCTCAAAAATCTATGGGTTTTCCAGAGCTTGGGTCAATATCTGGAGGTAGACATTTATTAGCTACGCCTACTGCGGGATTATTGCCAGACAAAATCCAAGGGGGTAACAAAGTATTAGTATTCGAGTGCTGTGAGCGTCAGATTATATTGTTTAATACCAATTACCTGTGAGGTTGCATAGAACAAGGGGCTTAAGCCTCAAGTCTGACCAAGCGTGATTTTATGCAGCTTCTTAGAGAATTGGTATAACAGCACTAACTAAGGCATCATGTAAAAATAAGTTGTACAAATTTAATTTGGAATAAGCTGTCAGCCTTACTTTCCAATTAAAAGTGTTCAAGTTATTTTTGCGTGACTCCTAAGTCAGAGACGGTCATTTCTGCGCTCCTATTTATATGGCAACCTTTATTATTTATACAGTCAACAAATATGAATTTATGCACAAGTCAAAATAAAAGAAAAGCGCCTCCTTTTGGAAAGCGCTGTTTATCTATACAATTACAATTTCAACTAAAAAGCGCCCTCCTTTCTAGGAGAGCGCTTTTTGATTTATCTAAACTTGAGAATTAACCGTTGATAGCAGGAGCGGTTAGAGCTACAGGAGCGGAATCGCCAGCAGC
>NZ_JABXKQ010000035.1 GCF_017114945.1 Nostoc sp. JL34 | reverse complement strand
AACTTTTGCGCTCACTTTACTTCAACACAGTAAAAGATGTCAAATGGGTTCTATATAGTGTTTTGAGTATAAATCAACTTGACATTATCAAGATTAAATTGATACGATTTGAAGATTTGAATTTTTGTGTTACACTTAAATAAACATTGCTATTGTTGAAGAACTGAAGTATAGCAATATATTTTTCCTTTAACTAAGCAAATTCCTGGGCAAGGTTGGTATTAATTGAAAATTCAAGCGTTGGAAGTCAAGGCTGGCGATCGCATCATTGCTTACTGCAACAATAAAATGCAAACCTGCAAGGTAAAACGCATTTTAGATCCGGGTCAAGCTAATATCACACTATCAGTATTTACCTCTGAGAATTATCGCGGCTGCTCAGTTTCATCTATAGTCCGCTTTCGGAGCAACGCCTTGGTTGATTTAGTAAGTTAAAAATCAAGTAAATATTCAATCTCAAAAAGCTCTCTAGCTCTTGTCCAGCCTAAAACTGGATATTTTTCTGATTAAAGGTGCGATCATCGCACATACAGATACGTCAATTGTGGCTGGATGATTTTCCACAAAAGCGCCCTCACACCATACCAATGCAGGCGACAGTAATTTATAAAATTCTGAGATGAAAAATTGGGAGTGTGATGGCGCAAAGCTTTCACCGTAAGCGATGTTTAACGAGAAACCGCATTGCGAATGCGTCTAGGCATTATTAAGATCACCCTCCAATTGATGGCTTTTGTTAGTTCTTTTTCACATCACGAGCCATATTGAGGTAGTAGTCGTCAAGTTTGGCGTTAGGACGACGGCGGTTAGTGGTAGGAGTTTTAACACTGTTATCCTGAGCCTTTTCAATTGGCTGTTTAGCAGAAACTTGCTTTATGCCTTGCACTTCATCAGATTCTAAGAAATAACCAGGCTTATTGAATCCGAAAAGCTTGGCAAAAAAACCAAATATATTTCCGACAAAATTAGCAAAACTTTGGAATAAAACACCAAACAAGCCTTCAAAACGAAGGAACAAGTTCCGAATAATTTGAGTTACACGAAGCATAACAGCACCCTCTATGATTGCCTATTATCATTGTGACTCAATTCGGATTCGGGGATTGATGCCATAGCAAAAATCTATCAGTGGGTAGGTATAGCTCAACTAAGACTTACGCAAGTGTCATCTTTTTGTCGTAGTTAAATTTACTGCATCAGTTGTATCGTTAGCCCCTAGAGCATCGATTCAGTAATCAAAAACCAACCCCCCAGCCCCCGGAGCTAAACCCCCCTCTCCTCGTAGGAGAAGGGTAGGGGGAGAGGTTCTTCCAGGATTACTGAATTGGTGTCCTAGTTTTCCTGAACCAGCAAAACTGATTTCACCGGACGCTTGATAGAATTTCCCTCCAAATCAACCTTCCCGTAAAAGGTTTTGCCCTTGTAATAAAGCGAAGACGAACTCCCTCCATCCAGATTCATCGCTTGATCAGCACCAAGGGTTTTCATCAAATCAGCTAATGCTGGCAAAGATATTCCAGAGTTAGCGGCAGCCGATGGTTTTTGAGCTACCATAACTAAAACAATACTGCCATCACGAGTTATACCCACAGCAGTTCTGGCGTTGGGTTGGTTGCTGCCAAGTGCATCTCGTTTATTGTTATTATCTACAAAACCCTCTTTTGCTAACGTGAGTTCTGGTAATAGGCGTGGGCCAGCACCTATAGCATCGACTAACTGACAACCTCCTGGTAGTGACTGGCTGTGTAGGGCAATGGAATAGCTGATAGTTTGGCCACATAAGTGGCGGCGGAATTCTGTGCGATTGAATATTTGACCCAGGTAAGATTTTAAGTTGGGATTGTTCACCAGGCGCTCGTTTTCCTTGGGATCGGCTATCAACTTTCCTTGTCGGACAACATAAGATGTAGTTTTTTGATTGGCTGGGTCAAAAAAGCCTGCATTCAAAACAGCCACAGCTTGATACTTTTGGGCAAATTCCTCTACAGTGGCTACCTTCTGTGATAATGCAGGAGTCACCAAAAATTTGCTATTAGCTGGAATCAAGACGATGTGAGCGATGCTTTGGGGCAAAGTGCGATCGAAGTAGCGGATAGTTTTTGGTGGTGAAGATACAACAGTCGGTATTGACGGTGTTGAAGAACGCAAATTAAACCATAACGCCATTGCCAAACTAATTAATATCAAACCCAGTAGTTTAATTTTCCTCACATTTAAATCCAATTGCGGTTAGCTCAAATAAAGTTGATTTAGTTGAAATACTTTAAGCTGAAAAATAAGTGATTAACTTGAATTAGATAATATTTTAGTTATGAACAGTCAACCAAAATCTGTTGTGAGTGATTTAGAACAAGCCCATAGTCAGGATATTGAAACAATTACGCTTTTGTTGGCGAAGATTTTCAACCGGACTCCATCGGAGATTAAACCTCACTTAAACACCATGCTTGAGCATCTGGTGCAACCATCAACGGAACGCCCTTTCTATGAAACTGCAACTCCCCAAGAGTGGGTGGCAGCATTTACTGAGTGGGTGGAGAGCCACCGAGAGCTTAACCTCTCATCGCTTTCTGATGAAGCCATTAGCCGCTCAAGTATTTATGGAGAACGAGGTTAAGTGCCTTACCTCGTAGATACTAATGTCCTGTTAAGGAGTGTAGACCTTAATCATCCAATGAACCCGGATGCCGTTAATGCTATCAGGAGGTTACGCGATCGCGGCGAACAGTTCCACATTGTACCGCAAAACTTGATTGAATTTTGGAACGTCTACACACGCCCAACTGAGAGAAATGGCTTAGGGCGTAGTGTAGCAAAAACACAGGCAGAAGTTAACCGTTTAAAGATGTTGTTCCCATTGTTGCTAGATACTGAAGCAATTTACCAGGAATGGGAAAGGCTGGTAATTGCCTATGGAATTAGGGGAGTCAACGTACACGATGCGCGACTAGTTGCAGCAATGCTGGTGCATGGGTTAACCCATATTCTGACATTTAACATTAGTGATTTTGCCCGTTACTCAGAAATTACTGCTGTTAATCCAACTGCGATCTCACCTTAAATTAAACCTTTGCATAAAAACTTGTATACAAGTTTTTATGCACAACAGTTATTACTAATACTAGGGCGTGTCGTTTGTGATATTTTAGCCACCAAAATAAATTAGCTATCTTTTATAACCGATTCTAGTTCTGGAGCTAGCAAATGTGTATCTCTGAATGTAGAGGCAGGTAAGTACACTGTAAATTGAGTCCCTCTGCCTACCTGACTGTAAACATTGACAAAACCACCGTGATTCTTAATAATACCCAACGCTGTAGAAAGTCCTAAACCTGTACCTTTGCTTATCTCTTTGGTAGTGAAAAATGGTTCAAAAATCCGTTGCTGAACTGACGACGACATCCCCATACCAGTATCCGTCACCACGATCGCAATATAAGAACCCACTCTCGCATCTATATTTATCTGAGCAGAATGTTCACCAATAACTAGATTTTCCGCCGCAATCCTTAGAATACCACCATTAGGCATAGCATCGCGGGCGTTGATTACCAAGTTTATCAGTACCTGATGTAGTTGAGTTGTGTCTCCACGGACGTACCAGAGATTTTTGGGGATATCTATTTGGCAGATGATGGATTTGGGGAATGTTTGAGCGATAATTTGCTCAATTTCTGCCATCAAAGGCTGAATTTGCACAATTGTCCGTTTGCTTTCAATACCCCGTGCAAAAGATAATACTTGTTTAAGCAAATTAGCGCCGCGTCTAACATTATTTTCTAAAGTTTGCAGTATTTGCTGACTCTGCGAATCGGGCAATTTCTTCTGCAACAGTTGAACTGACATTAAAATTGGCGATAGTATGTTGTTGAGGTCATGAGCGATACCGCCAGCTAGAGTACCGATACTCTCCAAACGTTGCGATCGCAGAAGTTGAGCTTCTAGTTGTTTTTGCTGCGTGATTTCGGTGTTTACACTCAAAATAGATTTGGGTTGTCCATTATCATGTCGGATCAGTGTCCACCGACTTTCAACGATAATTACTTTGCCTTCCCTTGTCAGTTGATGCAACTCACCCCGCCACTCACCCGTATTCATCACCTCCAAGTAAGCATCTTCTAGCTGTGGTGAAATCTCTTTATACAAAAGTTGCAAAACATTCTTACCCACAACTTCCTCAGCCTTCCAGGCGTATAAACGTTCAGCGCCTTGATTCCAAAATAAGATTTGATTGTGGATATTTCGCACCAGAATCGCGTCAGTTGATACATCCAGTAGCGCTGCTTGTTCACGGATTTTCTGTTCTGCCTGTTTTTGCTGGGTGATATCTCGCATCAGTGCCAAATGGATGAACGTTCCATCAGATTCGTTACGCAGTGGTACGGCATAAGTTTCCATGTAGCGGCGAGTACCTTGAAATCCCACAATTTCAAACTCCAAAGTCCCCTTGTTACCTTGGCAGATATTTTTATGCAAGTCGGCAAAGGCTGCTCTATAGTCTGGTACAATTACGGCATCAACTGGTTTACCAATCAAGACATCAGCACTTTCCACTTCCATTATTGCCAGCCCTTCTGCATTAATTTCTAAAAGAGTGCCATTCCTAGCAATTAACTGGATGCATTCTGGTTCTGCATCTATCATCGCTCGTAAACGATTTTCGCTTTGGCGTAGGGCCAGTTCTGTCTGCTGAAGTTGCCTGATATAACGCCACAACAAGTCATACAGCAGCGCCACCAGCACCAAATCCACAATAGCAGCGATAAAAAATGAAACTATCGCCTTTTGAGAATTTGCTTGTGATTGCTGCATTCCCTGGTGTAACAAATTTTGCTCCGCCTTCAAAATGTCGTGAATCAGCTGTTGAATCTCTTTGCCGATTTGCTTGTCTTGATCAGATAATATTTGCTGCCGAACTGCTTCTAATCCCTGCTTTTGTCTGAGGGAAACTTCTTGTTGCAGAATGTTGAGCTTGTTGGTAATTTTCGGCTCCAGCAAAACAATCCACTGCTGTTTTTGATGGTTATTGGCAGTTAACTTTTTGAGAATCTGAATATTGCTATTAGTTTGTTGATTAGCTGCAAGATAGGTTTGTAAATCATCTGCATCTGCTGTAATTAAGTAATTACGTTGTGCAGTTTCAGTATCTTTGAGTGTAGATTGGATACTTTCAAGTTGAGTAATAACTTCATAGGAGTATGTCACCCATTGTTGGTTATGAATCAGCTTTACAGTGTTGCTATATGAGACTACAGCATTAGTAAATACAACTGCCAATGTTAGGACAAATATTGCTTTTAGCTTTTGGACTCGATACCATTTTTTGATCATGCGATCGCCCTTTCTACCGCAGATGACCTCCATCAGCTAAAATTAAAGATTAAAAACAAATACTGAGAATATTTTAAAGAATTTGATAACACGGGTAGCAAAATACAATCTGTTATAGTTGTAAATATTTGGATTTTTGGAGATGATGATTTATACATAATAGTCACAAAGAAATCCGCCGATTTTGAATATAAATTCATTTTTAGCATTAGTGTAGCCAATGCAGTTCGGATCAGATACAGTAGTTTTCTTTTACATGAAGTACAAAGCTACGGGTTTGGAGGCAGGAGGTAGGAAGAAGGGAGTAGAAACTCTTTGTGTCGATGCGTGAGTCCTGCATTTTGTACCTTATCTACTTGAAAACTGCTGTAATTTGCCTATTTATAACATTTATAGAAATGTTGCAATGCAAGGTCTTTTTTGGGATTTATCATGTAACCCCACACTAACCGTGTCAGGTTACATGATAAATCCACAATGGAATTTGACACAAACTCACAGATGTGGATTTGTGTCAAAATAAGGTAAAAGCTAGTCTGGAAGCAGCTTTTAGAAATTGTATCGTTTCAAGTCATATCATGTCTGTCTAATTGCTTATTAAAAAACTCAGGCAGTAATCTACAAACCCATTGAGTATAAAATTATCCGGTCATGTAGATGATCGGGTAAAATATGCTTCAACACAGCTCCAATTTTGGCATCTTGTCCAACCAGATAGCGTGTCTTAGGTTGTTTTGCGGTGAGCGCATGGACAACAGCCTGAGCGACAATATCCGCAGAAATTCCCCCAGATGCGAGAACCTGCATTTTCTTGCGGACAATATTCATCGCCTGTCCGTAGAGATTTTGTGCCGATTGTGGCAGATCGTGCTGTGCTATTTCCGATTGACTTAGGGACTTTTCCCAGATTGGAGTAGCGATCGCACCAGGTTCGATAATAGAAACGGAGATTCCCCAAGGTCGTAATTCCATCCGCATCACATCAGTGAGTGCAACAAGCGCAAATTTCGACGCATTGTAAGCTCCCAGGAACGGCGTCGGACTTCTACCAGCAATGGAACCCATATTGACAATTCGACCCCGACTCTGGCGTAATAGACCAAGAAATCCTTGTGTCACTGCTAATTGTCCAGTGACATTAACTAGCATTTGTTGTTGAAATTCTGCGATCGCTAATAATTCTAACGGCCCAGGGACAGCAATTCCGGCATTGTTCACTAAACCTAAAATCCCCCCGCCACCGACTGCATTTGTTACCTTCTCAACCGCAGCTGCGATCGATTCAGCGTCAGTAACATCTAAAAAAATCGGAATGAGCCTTTGCGATCCTTTCTGTTTAAGTGTTTGAGCATCAATATCTTGACGCACGCCAGCAAAAACAGAGAAGCCCAACTGGTCTAAAAGCAAAGCACACGCTTGACCAATTCCTGTTGAGGCTCCAGTAACCACTACTGTACTTTGATTTTCTGCCACCATTAATTTTCTTTTTTTATCATGGGACTGCCTGCTGCCTTCTCTTATCAATCCTTGCAAATGCCAGCCCGAAGGCAATCTTCGGTTTGGTCATCTCTAGCCGATATTTGCCACGGCAAGATCCCTGATTGAGCATTTGTACTGTAAGCAATTAGAGCAGTTATTATGGGAAACTGGTTTTTGACAATTGTCACGTCACTACTATAAGTATTGCCTAGCTCAACATTGTATAAATAAACAGGCAATGCCATCAGGGCAATGCAAATTATCCGGTTCATACCCAACCTCAGCTAAAAATTTCCGATTGCGCTATGTATAGATGCCACCTTGATGAACCGGATTTTCAAAACTGAGTATTATATGTTGATGTTGTGTGAATTTACTCAGCGCTACTAGCCGCAGAGACGTGATTTTTAAATTATCGGTTCCACCCTTTTTTAGGTTAGGCATTGCCTACAAGATGGCTTCCTACTAACTTATCCAGATACAAGCCCAAAAAACAGGATAAAAACCCACAATACCCAAAAACATATCTTGGGTAGCTGCATTCCCCGGATAAAATAGTTAACAAATGTTGCCTACTAGCTGACTCATGACGCCTTCACAAGACGTAGATAGTGTAAAGGTTCCCAACCTCGATCCAGAAGAATATGGCAACTCAGACACCGATCCTCTTGATGAGTTGCCAGATGAAATCGAAATGTCCCTTTTCGACCACCTAGAAGAGTTACGACTGCGGATTTTCTATTCGTTGATTGCCGTAGCAGTCGGCATTATCGGCTGTTTCTTTGCCGTTAAGCCAATTGTCCAACTACTTGAGGTTCCAGCACAAGGAGTAAAATTTCTCCAACTTGCACCAGGAGAATATTTCTTTGTCTCCCTCAAAGTGGCAGCCTACACTGGCTTCGTACTTACTAGTCCTTTCATTCTTTATCAGATTATCCAGTTTGTGCTTCCAGGACTGACTCGCCGCGAACGCCGTTTACTGGGGCCTGTGGTTTTAGGTTCGAGTGTGCTGTTTGCAGCGGGGTTAGTATTTGCCTATTTACTTCTTATCCCCGCAGCTTTGAAATTTTTCATCAGCTATGGAGCAGATGTAGTCGAACAACTTTGGTCAATTGATAAGTATTTTGAATTTGTGCTGCTACTGTTATTCAGTACTGGTTTAGCATTTCAAATTCCCATCATCCAACTGTTGCTCGGTAATTTAAACATTGTCTCGTCAGAACGGATGGTTTCTGGCTGGCGTTACGTGATTATGGGAGCAGTAATTTTAGGAGCCGTTCTAACACCTTCTACTGACCCCCTGACTCAAAGTCTGTTAGCAGGAGCAGTTTTAGGGCTTTATTTCGGTGGTGTTGGACTGGTGAAGCTTACAGGTAAATGATCGTCGCATTGCTCTAATTCAAAAAAATCTCATCTTACAAGTAAATGAGACAAGTTAGTTATGATGACTTTGAAAAAGTTGAGATTCATGTTGGCAAAGTCATCAAAGTCGAAGAGTTCCCTAAAGCTAAAAAAGCAGCTTATAAGTTGTGGATAGATTTTGGCGATTTGGGCATCAAAAAATCTAGTGCCCAAATTACTAAAAATTATGAGCCAGAGGAATTAATCAACAGATTAATATTAGCTGTTACTAACTTCCCATCCCGTCAAATTGCCGATTTTATCTCGGAAGTTTTAGTTTTGGGAGTGGTTATAGACGATAAAGAAGTTGTATTAATTCAGCCAGATAGAAATGTAGCATTGGGCAAAAGAATTCTATAGCACATTATGGTATTTTGAGATAAAAAATACTCTAATTACTCAGAATTTTATTCATGTTAATGCATTAGCGGGTCATAATATCCATTCCGAAGAACGTTTACCCAAATCTAGAGGAATGCTAACAGCCTTGCCAAGCCGGGGGCGATCGCGTGTTTGGGCAATAAATGTTTGTACCTGTGTTGACCCACCCAAGGCATGAAGATAATTGGCAATGCTATCGAGATGCTCTTGGTACTCCGCCTCGCTCAAGGGAAAAGAAGCTTGCTCCAGATATTTCCACATGACTTGCAAAAATATCTTTCCCTGTGCCCGCCGCAACTGGACATCGTAAGAATATCCCCACTTTTCAAGCAACATCTGGCGTAATTCCTGTCCTGTCATAGCTTTTCTCAATCAGATTTTACATTTAGTTATGATGTTAAGTTCCGTGACTCCAGTATGATAAGGATATAAAGAAATGTAATGCTAACAGAAAAGATGCTAAATATATCTTGGAACAGAGAAGTATGGCATCGTTGTGAGCGCTAGCATTTCGACTTAGACAAGAGTTCCTCAAGTACTAGTACTTTTGTCAAAATGCTTAACAAAATACACAAAGAGCGCGTAGATTATGGCTCAATTTTCTGAATCAGCAGACGTGCCCGATATGGGGCGTCGTCAGTTCATGAATCTGCTCACTTTTGGGACTGTGACTGGAGTGGCTCTGGGTGCATTGTATCCCGTTGTCAAGTACTTTATTCCACCCGCAACTGGTGGTGCTGGTGGTGGTGTAACGGCAAAAGACGAGCTAGGTAACGATGTTAGTGTCACTAAATTTCTAGAAAACCGGAATGCAGGCGATCGCAACCTAGTCCAAGGACTAAAGGGAGATCCCACCTACATTGTGGTAGACAGCAAAGAGGCGATCAAAGATTATGGCATTAACGCCATCTGTACCCACTTAGGTTGTGTCGTCCCCTGGAACGTTGCTGAGAACAAATTCAAGTGTCCTTGTCATGGTTCCCAGTATGACGAAACTGGTAAGGTAGTTCGGGGCCCAGCACCTCTGTCTCTGGCTTTAGCCCATACCAAAGTAAACGACGACAAAATCGTCTTGACCCCTTGGACTGAAACCGACTTCCGCACAGGTGATGCACCTTGGTGGGGTTAATAATTTTGTCCTTAGTCCTTAGTCATTTGTCCTTTGTTCAGGGCTTAATGACTAATGACCCTTACGGGTTCGCCAGTCGCTCATAGGGGAAACCCCTAAGACCGCGCTGGCTCACTAATGACTAATGACCAATGACTAATGACTAATTCAATCGTCGCCCTTATAGAGATGAGAAATGTTTTCATAACAGCGAGGTTAACTCGCAGTGCTAGAGCGATTGTAAAAACATTGCTCATAGCGATCGCTACCGTGACATTTTACTTCACCAGCGATCTAGCCCTTCCCCAATCCGCTGCCGCCTATCCCTTTTGGGCACAGCAAACCTATCCCGAAACCCCCCGCGAACCAACCGGGCGGATTGTTTGTGCCAACTGTCACCTAGCCGCCAAGGTTACAGAAGTGGAAGTTCCCCAATCGGTGCTACCTGACACTGTATTCAAAGCTGTGGTGAAAATCCCCTACGATCTAAGCGCCCAGCAAGTTGGTGCCGATGGTTCTAAGGTTGGCTTGAACGTCGGTGCTGTACTGATGCTACCTGAAGGCTTTAAGATTGCTCCCGAAGACCGTCTTTCCGAGGAACTTAAAGAAGAAGTTGGCGACACTACCTTCCAACCCTACAGCGAAGACAAAGAGAATGTCGTCATCGTCGGCCCCTTACCCGGTGAACAGTATCAGGAAATCATCTTCCCAGTTCTTTCTCCCAACCCCGCAACCGACAAAAACATCCACTTCGGTAAATATTCAGTTCACGTAGGTGGTAATCGGGGACGCGGACAAGTTTATCCCACTGGCGAAAAGAGCAACAACACTGTTTACAACGCTTCCGCTACTGGCACAATTACCAAAATTGCCAAAGAGGAAGATGGAGACGGTAACGTCAAATATTTAGTAAACATTCAACCTGAATCTGGTGATGTTGTCGTTGATACGATTCCTTTAGGGCCAGACCTGCTTGTTTCTGAAGGGCAAACAGTTAAGACTGGTGATGCTTTGACCAGCAACCCGAATGCCGGTGGATTCGGTCAAACAGATGCAGAAATCGTATTGCAAGACTCCTCTAGAGTTAAATGGATGATAGCGTTCATCGCTCTTGTAATGTTAGCCCAAGTTATGCTGGTGCTGAAGAAGAAGCAGGTTGAGAAAGTTCAAGCTGCTGAGATGAATTTCTAAATTCTTTGCTAAATCATTCCTTATAGGACAGGCAAAATGCCTGTCTTTTTTATATCCGATATTCCGCAGGTTAGTTGAGCTAGGGACTGACAAATAAAAAAATATCCAACTATTTAATTGTGGGGTGGGCGTCTCGCCCGCCCAGTAACCAAAGGCGGGCAAGATGCCCACCCCACAAGATTGGATAATTTATTTCTTGGAAGTCCCCTAACCTGCGAAATGTCACAAACAATCAGAGTAATGCCTATGGCAGGCTACACCTACACTAAAATTAACCCTTGACCTTTTTTGAATTAAAAATTAAAAGTTAAAAATTAAGAACAAAAATAATTTTTAATTAATTAATTTTGGGTACCAGCCCCCACTGAAATCAAAGATTTCAGTGGTCTACAATCAGTGGTGGGTTCATGTTCTAGTGAATAAGCTGATACACCTCTGCGCTAATCTAGAGGCTATATCTAATCAACAGGTTATGACATCTGAAGAAATTGTGAGTACGCTAACAGAATTATTTGGCACATCGGCTGTTGCTGCGTTGGCGCAGCCCGTCGTAGACATCGCTCCTAGATCGTGGCAAGTAGATACTTCTACTTTTCGGCTGTTGGTGCTGCTTTCCGAAGATAATACTTGGCTGCGAGTTTTACTGCCTATTGTGCCTATCCAACAAGCCAAACCATTTTTAGAACAGTTCCTAGAAGCCAACTTTGATGACACTCAGGAAGTCCGTTATGCTTTGTATGAAGGGGTTGTTTGGGGAGTATTTCAACATAATAGGAGCACTTTAGTGAGTGCAGATTTGTCCAATGCAATCAGTCGCCTTGTATCTCTCTATCAGGCTGGATTAGATAATGTCTTTAATCGACTAATTGAAAGCCGCATCCGGCAAATTATTCAGGCAGCAAAACAGCAAGGACAATCTCTACAAGCTACTATGCAAAGCTTAGAACGCTTTTACGCTGAAGGATTAATGGGCGAAATAAATCAAACCTCAGAGGCACGAGAAGTAGTTCTCATTGCTTGGCGGAGTCAGTTAGAACGTTTATGGAATGAGGGTTAATTTCAATTTTTAAGTGTTCCATATTAAACCAATTTATAGATATATCTGTTTATCATGAATATTATTGAAATCCTCACAGAAGACTATCAAAGATTCCCAGTAAATCAAACTTACAGCATTTACGCTCCAGACGTTTATTTTCAAGACCCACTGAATAAATTTAGTGGTGTTAAACGTTACAAAGAAATGATTAATTTTATCCAAACTTGGTTTTTAGATCCCAAGATGGATTTACACAATATTCAACGTTTAGGAGACATAGTAAAAACTGAGTGGACACTCAGTTGGAATACTCCTCTTCCCTGGAAGCCACGGATATCTATTCCTGGTTGGAGTGAGTTAGGTCTTAACTCTGATGGTTTGATTGTCTCCCATATCGATTATTGGAACTGTTCACGCCTGGATGTGGTGAAGCAGCATTTTTTCTCTTGAAGGGGTGGATAGATGAAATAAAAATAACCCTAGAAGGTAGGAAGATGGCTTACCCCGATCTAACCAAAAGAACCTGTTGAATTTGCACAAAGCTGAGATGCACCTTGAAATGGCTGTTGGGTTATTGAGTCAATCGCGATCGATAAAATCTCCGATTTTTTAAAGAAAGTCGGAGATATGTGGCTTTCAATAGGTCGTGCCCATCACTCCCTAACTTGCTGCGCCGATCTAACAGTGCATCTCGTAGAGAAGTTGGGGAGGAATGGACGCTCCGTGACTCTTTACTGGTCAAGAAATTCCTTTAAGATTTGGATAGGGTCTGAATCCCCAACCAAATCTTAAGAGTCCCCAATCCCTAGTTCAATTGCTCAAGTGTTGAGTACAAAGTTTTTTTCACCACCGCCAAGCGTTTGAGGTTATGTAAGCGTTAGCTTAAGAACAAGTACGAGTTGTACTAAATAAAAAGTATTTTTTAGGGATTTCTAGGAAACTAGTAAATAACTATATAATGAAAAACTTTCAGGAGGAGCGGTAGTGAGCCTACAAACTCTCGTTGAACAAGCCACCATCCCCCCAGATTCAGGGTCTGTAGCATCTAGTCCCTTTGAGGCAGATAGCTTTAATCAAGCTGTCATGTCCACCTACGCCCGATTTCCCCTAGCCCTAGAACGGGGTGCTGGATGCCGGGTTTGGGATACACAGGGGCGAGAATATCTGGACTTTGTGGCGGGAATTGCCACTTGTACTTTGGGACACGCCCACCCAGCTATGGTAGAAGCGGTGACACGCCAAATCCAGAAGTTGCACCATGTCTCTAATTTGTACTACATTCCTGAGCAAGGTGAATTGGCAAAATGGATCGTTGATCATTCTTGTGCCGATCGCGTATTTTTCTGCAACTCTGGAGCTGAAGCTAACGAAGCCGCAATTAAACTGGCGCGGAAATATGCCCACACAGTATTAGACATTGAAAAACCGATTATCTTAACCGCCCATGCCAGTTTCCACGGACGGACTTTGGCAACGATTACCGCCACTGCACAACCGAAGTATCAAAAGTATTTTGATCCCTTGGTTCCTGGTTTCCACTACGTAAATTACAACGATATTAACGCTGTAGAAGTGGCAATTAGTGAGTTGGATGAAGGCGATTATCGGGTAGCAGCGATTCTGATCGAGCCATTGCAGGGAGAAGGCGGTGTCCGTCCAGGAGATGTTGCTTATTTCAAAAAGCTACGGCAGATTTGCGATGAAACTGGCGTTTTGTTAATTTTTGATGAAGTACAAGTTGGCATGGGGCGCAGCGGCAAATTATGGGGTTACGAACACCTCGGCGTTGAACCAGATATATTCACCAGTGCCAAAGGCTTAGGTGGCGGTATCCCCATCGGCGCAATGATGAGCAAGAAATTCTGCGATGTTTTTCAACCAGGGGAACACGCCAGCACTTTTGGCGGAAATCCATTTGTGTGTGGTGTGGCACTCAGCGTTTGCCAGACATTGGAACGGGAAAATATTTTGCAGAATGTACAAGATAGGGGTGAACAATTGCGATCTGGATTGAGGGCGATCGCAGCGAAATATCCTCAGCACATTAGCGAAGTTCGGGGTTGGGGTTTAATCAACGGTTTGGAGTTACGAGCCGACATTGGGCTAACCGCAGCCGATGTCGTCAATGCTGCTATCAAGGAGGGCGTATTGCTAGTACCGGCCGGGCCAAAAGTAGTCCGGTTTGTGCCACCGCTAATTGTCACAGAGGCGGAAGTAAACACTGCCTTGCAATCTGTAGATCAGGCGATCGCAACTCTCACAGCTTAGGTAATTAAAAAGCGAGGATAAGTCTTTATGCCTATCTCTCGCTTTTCCTTTCTTTTATATTAATTTTCACTAAAATAATTGATTTTTTAAAGTATATATGTATTGAAGATCCCTATCCCCGCATTCTCTTCATTCTGGATAAATTTCCCGATAGGCTTGCCAACACTGCTCATAATTATCTGGCAAAATCTCGGTATTCCCAAAGCATAATTGCTCGTGAGTAGTAATTAAAGTTTCATAAGGCTGTATGGGAGTCACAGACGATCGCAGTAATTGTAGATATTCTCCATCTGTACGGCTAAGTTTATGAGGTGCGTAGACGCCCTGCGGCTTGTCGTTAGACATGGCGTTTTGATGCAACTGCTGCAACATTGCTAAATAAACACAACGGCAAGCCTCACGGTAGTTACCTTGACGGTAAAATTCTTGCGATCGCTCCAACAAAAGAGCTATGGATAACTCACTAGAGGGAGTTTTTACGCGAAAATCTGTGAAATTGCCAGTTCTATTCAGCCACGAATATACATAAGGACTGAATTCTCGCCATAATCGCCAACCCACCCAAGCGATAAATAAGCCTATTACCAGCCAAAACAGGAATTTCAGCAACTCACCAAGCCTTGGGCTAATCGACCATCCAGTAGGCAATTCTGGCAAAGCCTGCTCAAAGCGGTAAAACTGGTATTCCCACCATTCTCCGGCTTGTTGTTGAAATTGAGAAAGCTGCCAACTTAAACTAGTTCTTTCAAAAGTATCTGTAGGCATAGGGGGGAGGGGGGAGAAGGGGAGGCAGGGGAGGGAGGGGGAGTAAGGGAGCAGAGGAGAAGTTGCAGTAAGTTTTTCCCCTTTACTCCTTTGCACCTCTGCCTCTTGTGCCCAATGCCCAATGCCCCATGCCCAATGACTAATGACTAATGACTCTTGACCTTTTTATCATTATCCAGCCGATAACAACAAGTAACGCACCGAATGCAAGAAATCCTAGATCCCAAGCTAACTCATTTGGGCCTGATTTCACATGATGGATACCGAGAATTTGGTGGTCAATTAAACCTTCAACCAAGTCGAACAACCCAGTACCAATCAGTATTGACCCAATAAAAGTCTGTGATGACCAAGGAACATCATCACGCCCACCTGCACGCCATAGCAACACAAGTCCTACCACAGTGAATATCCAATCCAAAGCATGAAATAACCCATCCCATACCATGTTCAAATCTATATTCGCCGTGTTTGTCAAAGGTCGAATGTTACTGAGCATATGATGCCACTGGAGGAGCTGATGCAGTAAAATTCCATCAAGAAATCCTCCAAGACCCACACCAAGAAAAATTCCAGCAGTAATTAGCGGTGCACGTCGGTTGAAGGTTTCACTTTTTGCCTCCATTGTCAACCTCATAGATAGGCTTTTTTACCAAAATACAACTCTTTTAGGATAAATATCTTCTATCTTGAGGCAAGTAAGATCATTCAACTTAAATGAATCAATCTTTAAATTTAATCTGCATACCCGCCTTCACGGGGTCGAAATCTTGGGGAAAATGGGTGTTGCGATCGTAGTCTGCTTTTTCCAGGTTCGCTCCTTTGAGATCAGCTTGGTGGAGATTAGCTGACATCAACAATGCTCCCCTAAGATCAGTATCCCTCAGATTAGCTTGACTGAGATCGGTAAAGCTCAGGTCAGATCCCCTGAGATTAGCGCTACTCAGGTTAGCTTCACTTAAGTCGGCATAACTGAAGTCAGATCCTCTCAAGTTAATGCCTTGCAAATCAGCATCACCCAGTTCTGCTTTACTAAAGTCTCGTTTTCCTGCTGCATAATTCTCTACAACAGTAGCAGCACTATTGATCGGCTGTTGAGAATTGACTTCAGGCATATAACAGCCTCATAGGTTATCTAGTTATTACTTTCCTCTTAAAGGGTGATTTATGTCAAAGGGCTTTTAGTATTCTGTTACAGCTTAGGTCATCACGTTTGATGGACTCGGCGCAGGGCAGTCACCACCGTTGCTAGAATCCGCCAATGATATTGAGAATTTGCGATCGCATCAAAACTTTCTCAATCCTCCTTCCTCCTGCCTCAGTACTGTAAGTGTTTGTGAAAGAATTGCCGGAGTTCATACCATGAATCCTCTGCTGCTGCTTGATTGTAAGAAGACCGCTCATTGCAGAAAAAGCCATGATTGGCATCTGGATAAAGCTTTAGCCTGTAGTCTTTGGCAAGTTCCTGAAATCGGGACTCGATCTGTTGAATGCGATCGCGCCCAATAAAAGGATCGACACCTCCAAAGAACAAGTAAACCGGCACTGTAACGTCTTTCACTGCCTCAATCCACTCCGAAGCGACCATACCGTAGAAGGGAGCTGCCGCAGCAATTGTAGATGACAACTTGCAGGCAGTCAGAAAGGTTAATCCACCACCCAGGCAGAATCCAGTTACGCCAACCCGATCGGGATACACATCCGATCGAGACTTTAGATAAGCCAACGCTGCCCCAATATCTTCCTCAATCGGTTTGCCAAAGTCCAAGCGCCACATCATTGCCATCGCCTGGTCAACTTCGTCGTATCCAAACTTGTTGTTGGGCAACTCCCGGTAGTATAAATCGGGGGTGAGAACAACATAACCTTCGCTGGCAATTCGGGTTGCTACGTTTTGGATATGGGGCGTTAAACCAAATGCCTCCATTAACAAGAGAACGGCTGGTTTTCGACCACCTTTAGGATGAGTAAACAGGAAAGCGGGCATCTGTCCATCGGGTGTAGGAATGAATACGGTTGTTTGTTCAATTTTGGTGTTTGTGTCAGTCATTCCAGTCTCTCTTCACAAGTATTGAGTAGAACCTGTTGATACTTTAGAAAAGTTTCTATTCAGGACTCTAGAAGAAAATTGCGGAATTTTTGGAGGTTCTTGCGGTCAGGTTTGCAACAGTTGTTTTGGAGTAATACCAACTATGTGTTTAAAGCATCTGGTCAAATGACTTTGATCGCAAAAACCTGTTCGCATGGCAATTTCTGCAATGCTCAGGTTGCTGTGCTTTAACAAATGTTTTGCCTTTTCAATGCGACGTTGCAGGATGTATTGGTGGGGTGTGATTCCCATCCGTTGCTTAAACAGACGGAGAAAATGGTAGGGACTGAGTTGGGCGATCGCACTCAGATCAGCCAACTTCAAGTCTTGATGGAGATGCTCATGAATATACTCTGTCACTTGTTTGAGAATTGCTTGAGATAGTCCATTTGCATAACTGGAAAGCTTCGGTTGCGTAGTGCAATAGTTCCGTAGGAGGTGAATCGCTAAAGTTGTTTTGAAGCTGTCAATCAGCAAATCTCCGCCGATTTTGCCAGACTCTAATTCATCTCTCAAGGTCGAGAAAATACCTTGAATCAGCACATCTTGCTGACTCATAAACCGAGGCATGAGTTCAATGCGATCAGGATTGACAAAATCCTCACCCACCTGTTGGAGCAATGCAGGCTCAATTGCCAAGACCATAAATTCAACTGAGGTATTCCAGTTACAGCGATGGGAAATACCCGCAGGAATCACTGCAATATCTCCGGTTCTCCGCCTTTCCTGTTGCAGCTTTCCATCTAACCACCGCTCTCCTGTCTTATTATCCCGCTCTAGTTCTTCAAGTGAGTCAGGAAGCCCACAAGCAATGATATGCATCGTATGTTGATGCTCGACGATTTCAAATTTTGGCTGTTGGTAAACTTCCAGATGCAGATGACTCCAGCCAGTGCTTGAGAGGATAGAGGGTTTCGGCAATAGGGAATTTGCGGCATTCGCTTGGCGATAATCAATAACTGACACTTTTTGCATTGACATTTCATCCCCCATTGCAATCTTGCCCACTATGCTTCTAATGTGCCAAACTTGCGTTAATTTAGAGAAAGACGGCGAGTCAGCTTATTGCTTCTAGGGATGGGATGAATCGCCCTGGGGTTTCGCCATCTTGATCGTTACAGAGCTGTAAACTGATTTACTATGAGACGAGAAGCACTATAGAACCCATTTGATATCTTTTTTAGCTAGCTAGCAGCTAGTCTTTTGAGCA
>NZ_JABXKQ010000018.1 GCF_017114945.1 Nostoc sp. JL34 | reverse complement strand
GGGCATCTTGCCATTAGTGTCAACTTAAGGTTAAAACCCATTTGTCAACGATAGGTTTTGTTAGGAACGAAGTATAAAGGTGAACTTTTTTCTGACTTTTATACGCAAGCTGGGAGTGATGCTAATAAACAAAGCATTAATAGTCCCTGAAAAAGTTCGTTTTTTGTCCCTTTCAAACCAAATTGTTAAGCATAAATGCTTATTGACATAGGAAGTTTGAGCTTAACTTGACACCTATGGCAAGATGCCCACCCCACAAGAGTTAATTGAATATTTTTTTATTTGTCAGTCCCTTAACTTGTTTTCGGCTTGATGTATGCGATCGCTTGTTTCCAAACAATGCTTTGCTGACTGTTTTCATCAGCAATACAGATACACTGTGGATCTTGCCATAAAACCTTTCCTGTGAGTACATCCTGAGTCAGCAGCTTTAACTCTACTGGCGTTGTTTGTTTAATCAGGTTTTGGACTTGTCTAATGCTGGGTAAAGTGGTGTCAAATTCGGTAAGCATTTTTAGTAAAGATGAACCTACAAGGCAAAATAAAGAGTAACTAATCCTTGATAATTCATCCTTGAAGAAATGGCAATCGAATTTACTAAGTATCATGGTCTAGGCAACGACTTTATTTTGATTGACAATCGCTCGTCATCTTTGCCTGTAGTGACTCCTGAGCAAGCCATCAAGTTGTGCGATCGCCATTTTGGCATCGGTGCTGATGGTGTAATTTTTGCCCTCCCTGGAGAAAACGGCACTGACTACACCATGCGGATTTTTAATTCCGATGGTTCAGAACCAGAAATGTGTGGCAATGGCATTCGCTGTTTAGCTGGCTTTTTGGCAGACTTAGAAGGCGAATCCCGGAATCAAGACTCATATCGCATTCATACCCTAGCTGGTGTGATGATTCCCCAAATCCTGCCTAATGGTCAAGTAAAAGTAGACATGGGTTTACCCAGGTTACTCGCTGGCGAAATTCCGACTACCCTTACACCTGCTGAAGAAAAAGTAATTTCTCAGCCGTTAGAGGTGGCGGGGCAAACTTGGGATGTCACCTGTGTAAGTATGGGAAATCCCCACTGTATTACCTTTGTGGAAGATGTCGCTGCAATTGAGCTAGAAATCATCGGCCCTAAATTTGAGCATCATCCAGTTTTTCCGCAACGCATAAATACCGAATTTATTCAAGTGGTGAGCCGTGACTATTTGAAAATGCGGGTGTGGGAACGGGGTGCTGGGATTACATTAGCTTGTGGAACTGGTGCTTGTGCTTCTTTAGTGGCTGGAGTGTTAACTGGAAAATGCGATCGCACCGCCACTGTAGAATTACCAGGTGGGCCCTTACAAATTGAATGGTCAGAAGTAGACCAACGGGTTTACATGACAGGCCCAGCTGAAAAGGTATTCACAGGTAAACTGTAAGCAATGTAATTACCAATTGTTAAGCTAGTTTTGAAGGTTCGTAGTAGGTACTTTAGTGCTTATAGCGATTCCCACTCAGATGCAGTATAAAATTATATCGCTAAGTGTAGGGGTACGGCAATACCCATTGGTGTCAAGTTAAGCTCAAACTTCCTATGTCAATAAGCATTTAGGCTTAAAAATTCGGTTTGAAAGGGACAAAAAACGAACTTTTTCATGGACTATTAATGCTTTGTTTATTAGCATCACTCCCAGCTTGCGTATAAAAGTCAGAAAAAAGTTCACCTTTATACTTCGTTCCTAACAAAACCTATCGTTGACAAATGGGTTTTAACCTTAAGTTGACACCAATGGGCATACCGTGCCCCTACGGGTGTACTTGTTAAGATTCAGTTTCTGCTGGAGATTGGATATGGGGATTAACTTTAGATTGCACAGATTCTTTATTAGAAATTGCTAGATATATACCCCCTAAAATTAGAGTCAACCCTAACAAGTTAAAAATACTCAAGTTTTCCGAGAAAAGTATCCAAGCAAGAATAGCAACAATTACTGGATTGAGTAATAACAGCAAAGAGATAAATCCTGAAGAAAAAGTTTTCAGGCTGTATACAATTAGCCCATGACCCAAAGCTTCGCAAATAGCAGCTAAAGCAAATACTACTAACCACCCCGACAAAGTAACTGGGAAAACTTGTTTTTCAAAGATTAGTACTACTGGGATCATCAATGAAGTTGCGATCGCACAGCGCCACACAAGGATGGTGATAATTGAAAACTTATTGCTGATCTGCTCAATAAGTAAAAAGTTTGCTGCATAAAATATCGATGAGATGAGGGCAACAGCATCACCTGTAAAATTATTATTAGAGTGTAATAAATCTTCAAATCCGACTGCGATCGCACCGATTATGGCTAAGATTAGACCGATGATAAATTTGCGCCCAAAAATTTGATTAAAAAATAGCCATCCTCCTAAAGTAGTAAATAGCGGATTGAGACTACCTAAAGCGTTAGCATTAGCAGCACCAGTTTGAGTTAGCGACCAAGTCCAAGATAATCTACCTAACACATGAACTAAACCCACTGCGATTAAAAACGCTATCTCTTTGATTGGATAACGCTGCTGTGGTAATACAGGTTTATCTTCTGTAATTTGAGTCCGTGTCTGGTTAATTCCACTCCATAATCCAAAGATAATAGTTGCTATCCATAAGCGATTAAATAATGTAGCAACAGCGCTCATTTCTCTAACAGCAATTTTAATAAAAATTGCTGTTGAAGATAAAGCTAATAATGCAATTATTACTATGATTATCGGCAGGAATTTTGAAGTGTTATCAGACTTTTCTGGTGTTAAGCTTAATTGATTTTCTGCCATTTAGTTTATATTTATTATACGAACCGCCAAGGGAGAAGGAGCAATTACTTGGGATTACTTAGGTAATAGTGCCATAGAAGTCTTGCAGCTACCGCTCGCCAGGGTCGCCAGTGTTGTGTCATTGCTTCTAGTTGAATTGGTGTTGGACGCGTCGCCAAGTTTTTGAGTTTTTGTAGAGCAATTGCGATCGCTAAATCGCCTTTAGGAAAAACATCAGGACGTTGCAACGCCATTAGCAAATAAATATCAACTGTCCATTCTCCTATACCTTTGAGACGTTTTAACTCAGTTCTGATTGTAGTTTCGTCCATTGTTTCGAGCTTGGTTAGGTCAAGCTGACCAGTTGCGATAGCCTGAGCCAAACCACGACAGTATAGAATCTTTTGCCGACTGAATCCAATCCCTCTTAATTGAGCATCATCCAATGTCAGAAAGTTTTCTGGCGTCAGAGTCACAACAACTCGGCATAATCGCGTAAATACAGCCTTTGCAGCTGCTAAAGAAACTTGTTGTTCCAGAATTATGCACAGAAGTGTTGCAAAACCCGGTTCTCTTGACCATATTGGTGGAGGCCCCAGTGTCTCTAAAATCCGAGCTAAATCACTGTCAAGATTGGCAAGCACCATTAAACCACGGGTCAAACTTTCTTCAGTCAAGAATTCTAATTCAGGTGTTTGTGCAGCTGTTTCTTCCAATGTCATCTTTGTAAAATTTTGACTGAAAAATAAAAAGATACGGAAACGGAGGTTGGGTTAAACGTTCGCGTAGCGTCCCGTAGGGAAGCGCAACCCCAGAAAGCAACGTCAATGTTAGGTTTCGTCCCTCAACCCAATCTACAATTAACGTGAGTTCGACAAGTCTTATTTGACCTCTCCCCGACGCCCAGAGGGGAGCAAAAAGCTTAATTTTTCGTTTCTCCTCCCTCTCCGAAACGGAAAGGGAGGCTGGGAGGGAGAGGTTTATCGAACTCACGTTACAATTAAGTCTAATTTGGGGTTTGAAAACACACTCTAATGACTAGGAATTAAAAGTTAATTTACTTACCCAGTCCCTAGTCCCGCGCGGTGCGTTCTGATTCTTGTGTAAGCAGTTTTTGTTTGCGCTCAATTCCCCAGTGATAACCACCAAGACTACCATCACTCCGCAGCACCCGATGACACGGTACAATCAGCGCGATCGGATTAGCTCCACAAGCATTGCCTACAGCGCGGACTGCTTGGGGTTTGGCAAGATTACGGGCAATATCAGTGTAAGTACGGGTTTCGCCATAGGGAATTTTTTGTAATGCTTCCCAAACCTGTTTTTGAAATGCTGTCCCCCGGACATCAAGTGGTAAATCAAGATGTGTTTCATCTCCTGCAATCAAGTCGAGGATTGCTTGTATCCATTCTTTGTGTGTGTGGTCATCACGCATGATGTGCGCTTGGTGAAATTCCTGGTTCAAAATGTGTTCCAGCTTGTCTGCTTCATCACCTAGTTTAACGGCGCAGATACCCTTCTCTGTTGTTGCCACAAGCAAATATCCTAGTGGAGATGAAGCGATCGCATAGACAATACTAATTGTCTTTCCAGCTTGTTGGTAAGTCTTTGGTGTCATTCCCAGTTGTTTAGGTGCTTTCTCATAAAGTTGACTACTTGAACCATACCCCGTGTCGTAAACTGCATGAGCAATTTCTTCTCCTGACTGTAAACGCTGTTTCAATCGTTGGCTACGCAGCGCATCTGCATATTGAAACGGAGATACACCAATTATTTGCTTGAATATTCTTTGTAGGTAACTGGGACTCATTTCCACCTGAGAGCATAATTCCGAGAGGGTTGGGATGTGGTCAACTTGTGCCTCAATGTATCGACATGCTGTTAATACTTTCGCTTTGACTGGATTTGGAACTGTTTTAGATTGTGGCTGACACCGCTTACAAGGTCGAAAACCTGCAATTTCAGCCTCTTGTGCTGACTGGAAGAAACAAACTTGATTGCGATTTGGTCTGCGACTAGGGCAAATAGGTCGGCAATAAATGCCTGTAGAGCGAACGCCATAGAAAAACTTGCCGTCAATTGTGGAGTCTCGATTGAGAACTGCTTCCCAGAGGGTTTCTTCTAAAAGTTGTGTCTGTTGTAATTGCATTGATGCCTCCTCTGCCCTTTCTGGTTAGTGAAGGGGCGATTGCTACGGAATCAGTTTGATATCACACTAGATTAAGGAGATTGAAAAACTACTTTCTATCTGATTGTTGCGATCAAAGTCGGCTGCGTTGACTGCGATTACAGCTAAATGATATTACGTGCGATATCTGCTGTGTTCTCGTTGCGACGCCGAATAGCCCGTCGTAGACATCGCACTTAATTTTTGAAAATAATTTTTAATAATTATACCAACATTGTACAGTAGGCGAATTACTCACAAAATTTCCGCCAAATCTAAAATAAATCCGGCGATCGCTAACTCAACACTTCTGAACTGATTCGCTCTTTGACAAATGGTTCACCCGATTGGGTGAATGCGATCGCAGCATCCAGAACTACTCTGAAAGTAGAGCCACTTTTTCTGCTGTTAGTGATCGTGCAAACAGCTAAAAAACTCTCACAATGGCTATGATTGCCTTGAATATTATGCCAATTGCTTATATATCAAAGGGTCAAAGAGTGGATGAAATTGTAATATCACCTCATAAACCAGATTTTCAACCAGAGAAGATCACTCTGTTGTCAACAATTGCTGCCAATTTACCAGGGATGCTTTTCCAAATTCTGCAAAGGCAGGATGGTTCTGTATTTATCCCTTATGTTAGTTCTGGTTGTAAATATTTGTCTGAACTAGAACCAGAAGCTGTACAGGCAGACTTCCAGGTGCTATATAAACTGATTCATCCACAGGATATAAAAGCTTTTGCAGAATCTATTAATGTTTGTCGTACCACCCTTAGACCTTGGCATTGGGAAGGTCGGATCATTACGCCTAGTGGCAAACTTAAGTGGATTCAAGGTACTTCGCAACCAGAACTACAGGAAGCAGGTGATTTTCTTTGGAATGGCTTGCTTATGGATATTACCGACCGAAAACAAGCCCAAGAAAAATTGCAAGAGAGTGAGGTGCGGTATAAAGCAATTTTGGATGCTATCCCCGATTTGATGTTTCGCATCAGCCGTGATGGCGAATATCTAGATTTGAAAAGTGAAGGAGCAAATATCACTCTTTCGAGAGAAGAAATAGTGGGAAAACATTTGCAAGAGTTATTGCCCAGTGATGTGGCGACGATTAGCCAAGTAGCGATCGCTAAAACTTTAGATTCTGGAACTTTACAAACTTGTGAATATCAGCTACCAACGCCTTTGGGAGTTAGAGATTATGAGGCGCGGTTGGTAGTAAGTGGCACAGATGAGGTACTAGCAATTGTCCGAGATATCACAGATCGGAAACAAGGAGAAGTCGCCTTACAAAATCTTGCCCAAAAATTTGCTAAAGCCTTTAGTTGCAGTCCCGATTCAATTACCATTAGTACGCTGCAAGAAGGACGCTTCATCGAAGTTAACGACAGTTTTGTGAAACTCTCAGGTTATGAGCGAGATGAGGCGATTGGTAAAACTTCTTTTGAGTTAAATTTTTGGGTACACGATCGCGATCGCCTCAACTTAGTGCAAGAGTTGCAAACCACGGGAGTCGCTCGGAACTTGGAAGTTGAATTTCGGCAAAAGTCTGGCGAGATAATTACAACGCTACTTTCAGCCGAAGTCATTGATTTGAATGGTATCCCTTCCATCCTAGCAGTGCATCACGACATTACAGAACGCAAACAGGTAGAAGCGCAATTACGCTTTTGTGCCCAACGCGATCGCTTATTGGCAGAAACTCTAGTGCGAATTCGGTCTTCGCTTAACTTAGAGCAAATTCTCCAAACCACCGTGACGGAAGTTAGGCAATTTCTCCAAGCAGATCGAGTTTTCATTAGTTTAAATAATGCAAATTTAGGAATCAGAACTCTTGCCGAATCAGTAGATCCCAAATATCCATCAGTCTCAGGTTGGTCTACTAATGATGAAGCTTATCTAAAAGAAGTGCGAAATTTACTAAAAGATAATTTTGTGCGTGTTTTTGAAGACATAACGCAAATGAAAGTATCTCCCAAAGTCAAAGCACACTGTCAAAAATTCCAAACGAAGGCTAGCTTGGCTGTACCAATAATGCTAAATAACGAATTATTTGGGGCATTAATTGCCAATCAATGCTCAGGTTCGCGTCATTGGCAGCCAATAGAAATTGATTTATTACAGCAGATGTCAGAACAAGTAGCGATCGCTATTCAGCAAAGCCAGATATGCCAAAAGCTAGCAGAACTCAACACTAATTTAGAACAGCAAGTCCAAGAACGGACATCACAGTTGCAGCAGAAAATGCAAGAAGTTGAAAAATTGCATCGCGTCAAAGATGTTGTTTTGCATACAGTTGCCCACGATTTACGAACTTCAGTGATGGGTAACTTGATGGTGCTAAAGAATTTGTTAAATCAGGGAGTGGAGAGCAAGGGAGCAGGGGAGCAGGGGAGCAGGGGAGCAGGGGAGCAGGGGAGCAGGAGGGAAATTACAGCAAGTCTTTCTCCTCTGCCCCCCATCCCCTCTGCCCCTCTGCCTCTTTCCCATGCCCAATCTTCAATTCCAGTATCTCGCTCAATAATAGAGCGGATGATTCAAGGCAACGATCGCCAACTAACAATGATTAACTCATTGCTAGAAATAAATTCCTGTGAAAAACAGGGTCTTGAGATCAAACTCGAACCTGTGCAACTTAGCACCCTACTGGGAGGAACATTCGCCCAGTTGGAACCCATGCTGACACAAAATCAAGCGACTCTAAAGAACTTGGTTCCCGCAGATTTACCGTTAGTAATGGCAGATGGGACTCGGTTACAGAAAGTTTTGGCAAATTTAATCGCACATGGCTTGCAAAATAATCCACCAGGATTAAATTTTACCCTGAGTGCCACCGTTGAGGCGGGAATGATTCGCACTCAGATTCAAGATGACGGTGTAGTAATGAGTAAAGTAGAGTGCGATCGCCTTTTCGATCTTCATGTTCGCGATCCCCAAGACTGTTGCTCTACAAGCATTGGCTTAAAAATGTATCTTTGTCGGAAAGTTATTAAGGCGCATGGCGGCGAAATCGGTGTTATTAGTAACCGCAAGCGTGGGTTAACTTTCTGGTTTACGTTACCTTTAGCAACTTCATCCAGAACAAATCGCCCATAAATCACCAAAAAATGAGAGGGTGTTATTGATAGCAATGTTGAGTAAGGGAAACACCCTCGACGGTATGGGCAAAGTTGCTCGGATGCTAATGGCTACTCCATTTAGAACAGTGCAAAGCTGGTGGAGAAAAACCTTTTCTGCACCAACAACAGATGAAATCACTACTCTTTACAGAGATTGGCGTAACCGTTTTTTGTGGCAGAGATTGCGTTTATGGTTATGGCTGGCGCTGATTTGTCTGTTGTCTTTTACTTTGCGAGACATTTATGGCTTGTTTTTCCCTTTTCAAGAGTTGCAGCAGTTGCCAGAAATACTTAGAACTCAACGCCTTGTAATCAATATTGCAATGCTTCTGAGTATACTGATCTGCTTTGCCTTACATAAAACTAAGTTAGGTCGTCATCATCCAGATTTATTATTTTTGGGTTCTTCTTGGTCAATTAGTTTAGCGTCGCAGTTGTTTGCAACTCTTAGAGGTTTTGCACTACCTGATACCATCGGTTGGTCGCTGCTGTTCTTGAGCCAAGCTGTGTTGATGCCCGTCTGCTGGATTATTCACTTGCTGACTCAAGTGAGTGTGCTGGTTTACTATTTTGGTGTGAATACGGCACTTGGACTAAAAACACCGATCCCCGAACACCCAGAAATATATAATGTAACGTTCATTTTATACATTTTTTGGTTTTGTACTATATGTGATATCGGTGTTTATCTATACGATCGCCTGCAACGCTCTGAGTTTTATGCCCGTCAAGAACTGGAATCTGCCTATCAAAAACTCAAGGTTGCAGAAGCTAAATATCGCAGCATTTTTGAAAATGCCGTTGAAGGGATATTCCAAAGTAGTCCCAATGGACGTTACATTACGGCAAATCCTGCTTTAGCACGTATTTATGGCTACTCCTTAGTAGACGAGGTGACAGCAAATTTCACTGAGATTGAACAATTGTACGTTGATCCAAACCGTCGGGCAGAATTTGTCCGCCTGATGGAAAAGTATGGCAGTGTTTCTGAGTTCGAGTCCCAAATTTATCGCCGAGACGGCAGTATTGTCTGGATTTCGGAAAAAGCCTACTCAGTGCGTGACGAACAGGGAAAACTGCTTTACTACGAAGGTTTGATTGAAGACATTACCCAGCGCAAGCAAACTGAAGAAGAACTACGAGTATTTTTCCATGCAGTTTCCCACGACTTACGCAACCCAGTGCTGGGTACTTTAATGGTGCTGAAGAATTTGCTCAACAGCGGGGGAGGGGGGACTGGGAATCGGGGACAAGGGGGAATTATTCAAGAAGTCTCTTCCCAATCCCCAATCCCTGTTTCACGCTCAATTTTAGAGCGGATGATTCAAAGTAGCGATCGCCAACTGAACTTAATTAATTCGTTGATGGAAACTCATATCAGCGAGGTTCAAGGTGTTTTTTTACAATATCAATCCGTACAATTACTGCTAGTTATCGAAGCTGCGATCGCTGATTTAGAGCCATTAATAGCACAAAATCAAGCCAAGCTGACAAAGCTGGTATCCGCAGATTTGCCATTAGTGAATGCTGATCCCACGCAACTATGGCGAGTTTTTTCTAACTTAATTGTCAATGCTTTAAAACATAATCCCCCTGGATTGCTCTTGACAATCAACGCTACTCGTAAGGAAGACAAAATTTACTGTACTGTTAGTGATAACGGCGTGGGAATTAGTCAACAACAAAGCGATCGGCTTTTTGACCTTTACTTTCGGGGTGCTAGTATCGGCAATTCTGTCAGTTTGGGATTGGGGTTGTATCTGTGTAAGCAAATCATCCATGCTCACGGCGGCGAAATTGGTGTGAACAGTGCATTGGATGCAGGGACAACTTTCTGGTTTACATTACCTATTAGCTGACTAGCGCTCTTTGATTACTCTGAAAAAATAAAATATTTGTAGCGACTGTCTTAAAAGTCAAGCGATCATTAAAAAAGCCCCCTAGTGGGGGCCGATTAAGTTGTCCGCGTGGAGTGAACAACTAATAATTAATACTCACAGTAAATACAGTAATCCGAACAAAATAATCCAAATCACGTCAACGAAGTGCCAGTAAATTTCGGCTGCTTCAATGCCAAAGTGCTTTTCGTTACTGTAGTGACCCGGAACGCGCGATCGCCACAACACAGCAACAATTGCCAAAACGCCGATGGTAACGTGCAATCCGTGGAA
Source organism: Nostoc sp. JL34 (assembly GCF_017114945.1). Taxonomy (GTDB): domain Bacteria; phylum Cyanobacteriota; class Cyanobacteriia; order Cyanobacteriales; family Nostocaceae; genus Nostoc. The sequence goes on along the minus strand of NZ_JABXKQ010000018.1, from coordinate 8,208 downwards.
ACCAGTCAAAACATAAAATGCACTAGCAAATAAATTGGTAGTTAAACCAAATTCTAAATGGGTATATTCATATACTTGACCTATCAAGAAGATAGCACCCATTGCAGCAGTAATTGCTAACCAGATTCGCGCCCCCCGTGTATCGTTCTTTTTGATAGCAGTGTCGGCATTGTGCATGACAAAACTACTAGAAATTAGATTGATGGTGTTAACTCCAGGTAGCAATAGTTCTAATTCTGGAGTCCCTGCTGGCGGCCATACAGGCAAGGTTGCACGGAAAGCCAAATAGGCTCCGAACAGTCCCATAAAAATCATCCCTTCAGCAATCAGGAAGACAATTAGCCCAAACAGACGATGGTCTGGATGTTCTTCATGATGACCGACAGACGCTTCCGCCGCGTGGTGATGATTCAGTTCCGTTTTAGCTGGGTCAATAGTTTGACTTTGCATGAATTTTTAATAGGTGGGGAATTGGGCATTGGGCATTGGGCATTGGGCATGGGGCATTGGGCATTGAAAAGAGGCAGAGGGGCGGGGTGCAGGGGGCGGAGGGGAAAACTCTTCTCCCTTGCTCCCTGCTCTCTGCTCCCTTGCTTCTTCCCTAGTCCCCAGTCCCCAGTCCCCTGTTTATTTCCGGTCTTCGGGATTAGCGGCAACCGCTGGGTCGGGTTCTGCTCTTAATACTGAGTTGGGGCCACCAGATAATAATGGATTGGGATCAGATAAGGGTACACCTTCACTAGCATTTTCCAAACCGTAGTCGTAGGGGCCTGTAGCCAGTACTGGGGTTTGATCGAAATTTTCGATCGCTGGTGGTGAGGTTGTCATCCACTCTAAGGTAAGTGCCCTCCAAGGATTATTGCCAGCTTTCTCGCCGTACAACCAACTCCAAATCGCATTGATGATGAAGGGGAATGTCGAAATTGCCAGTATGTAAGAACCATACGTGCAGATTTCGTTCAATGTGGTGAATTTGGGGTCATATTGGGCGATACGGCGATTCATGCCCATTAAACCCAGTTTGTGCATGGGTAAGAAGGTCATGTTTAAACCGACAATAGTCAAGGCAAAGTGAACCTTACCCCAAAATTCGTTTATCATTCGTCCCGTCATTTTCGGGAACCAGTGGTAAATACCAGCAAAAATTCCTAGAACGCTACCGCCAAATAGGACGTAGTGCAGGTGGGCAACCACAAAATAAGTATCGTGAACGTGAATATCAAAGGGCACTGCTGCCAGCATCACGCCACTAATCCCACCGATTACAAAAGTGCCAACAAAGCCGATGGCAAATAGCATGGCACTGTTAAGGCGGATTTTTCCACCCCACATCGTTGCTAACCAGCTAAATATTTTAATTCCTGTGGGTACGGCAATGATCATGGTGGTGATCATAAAGAACATCCGCAACCAACCGGGGATACCGCTGGTAAACATGTGGTGCGCCCAAACAATTAGCCCCAAAAAGCTAATGGCAAGAGACGAATAAGCGATCGCTTTATAGCCAAAAATCGGCTTGCGAGAATGGATGGGGATAATTTCTGAAATTGCGCCAAAGAAGGGCAAAATCATGATGTAAACCGCTGGGTGGGAGTAAAACCAGAACATGTGCTGGTATACTACCGGGTCGCCCCCGCCAGTTGGGTTAAAAAATGTTGTCCCGGCAATTAAGTCAAAGGAAAGCAGAATCAGACCTGCTGCTAAGACTGGGGTTGATACCAAAACTAGCGCCGAAGTGGCGAACATTGCCCAGCAGAACAAGGGCATTTTGTGTATGTCCATGCTGGGGATACGCATCTTGATCAATGTTACCAGGAAATTTATCGCCCCCAAAATAGATGATGTACCCAGCAGCAAGACACTCATAATCCAAATGCCTTGCCCCACTTGTCCTGTTACCAAACTCAGGGGAGGGTAGGAAGTCCAACCTGCATCCGGTGCATCGCCTACCGCTAAACTGGCGATCAGCAATATACCCGCAGGCGGGATCATCCAAAAGGCAACAGCATTCAGCCGAGGAAATGCCATATCTTTTGCCCCAATCATCAGGGGAATTAGATAGTTAGCAAACCCTGCCCCTGTTGGCACGATCCACAAGAAAATCATGATCGTGGCGTGCAGCGTGAACAGACTATTGTAGACTTCTGGGGTGACAAAATCTACCTCTGGGGTTCGCAGTTCTGTGCGAACCAAGTCAGCCATGACGCCGCCAATGCAGTAGAAAATAAACGAAGTGACTAGGTATTGAATCCCAATCACCTTATGGTCGGTTTGAAAGCCAAAGAAGTCTTGCCATTTCCTCATCCCTGGTTCCTCAAGAAGGGCAGGGATATTCGCAGTTTCTTGCAACTGAGCTTGTGTCATAGTCATTAGTCATTGGTCATTAGTCATTAGTCATTAGTCATTGGATTTTGACTAAATAACATATTGATTAATGGTGAACTTGATGGAGGATTTCTGGTTTAATTCCCATGTCCTTGGTGTAAGGCGCAAGAAATTCATTTGGGGATAGATCGGCAGGGTTAACAGCGATCGCTTGATTTAGTGTTTCTTTGCTGGCAACTAGCTGTTCTTGCATCCATTTGTCAAAGGCTTCTTGTGGTTCAACAACTACTGGCGCTCTCATTGCACCGTGGTAGGGGCCACAAAGTTCAGCACAGATTAGGACATAATCTCCGGCTTTTTTGGGGGTGAAGCGAATCTCGCTTTGTCTACCGGGGATCGCATCTTGTTTTAGGCGGAATTCTGGAACCCAAAAGGCGTGGATAACATCGTTGGCGGTCATACTGATTTGCACTTCTCGCCCGATGGGGACGTGCATTTCACCTGTAGTTATACCAGTTTCAGGATAAGTGAAAATCCAGGCATATTGTAGACCAGTGACGTTGACTTGTAATTCTGCTGGTTTGCCTGCTTTTTCAGGAGTGCCGCCAATTGTCGGGGCAACACTACCTACACCTGGGGCATTCCGCAGTTGAGGAATTTGGTCAGCATTGCGGACTTCTGCCGTAGCTGGATCTTGCATTGCCTCATCAGATTTTTCTTGATTGAGGTTGGGTTCGGTGCTGGGAGGAGTATCGCTTAAAGTTGCCGCGAGTGCGGTTCCCGCACGCTGCGCGAACGCACTCCCATGCCCTGGCATTTTCATTGACTCCTGATTCATCGGTGCTTCATGGATAGCATGGGGATCAAAGCCACCGATTTCGTTGTAGACATCAAAGCTGTAAACAGAAATACCGATAACGATAATTGCTGGGATCGCCGTCCAGAGAATTTCTAAAGGTATATTACCTTCAACTGGTGGGCCGTCTTCATTGTCACCTGCACGCCGACGATATCTAAATGCAGAGTAAATTAAAATACCTTCAACGAGCAGAAATATCCCTGTAGAAACGATCATCATCGCGTTGAACAGACCATCCACCAAGACGGCTTCATCAGTGGCGGCTGCTGGCAACAGACCGTGATTTTGACCGTACCAAAGGCTGGCTAGCGTTAGCACGATGCCAATGAGTAATGTCCAGATGGAACTTGGAATCTTCACGGCTTACTTAATTGAATTTACTATGTTATCTCGAAGCTACTCACTTACTAAGGTAGTCTAGGCTGTCAGACATGGGCGACAAAGGCCTGAAATTTTTATTAATTTTTTTGGCTATTTCACTAATTTTGAGTATGAGTTTACTATCATACAACGCCAAAAATAGATGTAAACCAGTGAAAAAATTTAAGGAAAAATTTAGAATGCTTAAATTAATTGCCATTAATGGGTCGCCCCCAGTCCTCACCAACTTGCTGTACTGAAGTTGGCGAGGACTGGGGACTGGGGACTGGGGACTGGGAAAGAAGAGTATTTTTCCCAATTTTGGTTAGAGTTTGAATACCCATCAAAATTTTCTCAATCCCTAATCCCTAATCCCTAATCCCCAGTTCAATCAATTTCTGACATCTTGAAAAATACCTAAAGCTTCGGGCAAAACTTTGCTGGAGTGATTCAAAGTATAAGTGAGTGCTAATCTATAAACCTTTAGCCTATACGCTAGGGTGAAGATGGGACACTAAAAGAAAATTGAAAATTTTAAGAGAGCCACCAAGAGCGGGCAGAAGGTATCGTTCATGAGCGAATTTGTCCTACAACAACAAAATGAAGCGGTAGTTGAGCAGCAAAAGCCCAAGGAAATGATTCGGCGCTTGGTGTGGAAAATGTGCATAGCCACCTTAATTTTGATGGCCATAGGCAGTGCCACCCGCGTCATGAATGCTGGACTTGCTTGCCCAGACTGGCCCTTATGCTATGGCGAACTCGTGCCAGCCAAGCAAATGAATCTCCAAGTGTTTTTGGAGTGGTTTCACAGATTGGATGCAGCTTTAATTGGTGTAAGCGCGATCGCACTTTTCGGTTTGTCCTGGTGGCGTCGTCGTTTTTTACCCTCTTGGCTGCCTTGGGCATCCACATTCGCCCTATTTCTAATCGTCTTCCAAGGTATTTTAGGGGGACTCACCGTTACCGAATTATTGCGGTTTGATATTGTTACCGCCCATTTAGGAACGGCGCTGTTGTTTTTTACCACCCTCCTGATTATCGGCACAGCACTCACACCTTATCAGGGGAATGGAACCGTTGGTAAGTTGCCTTGGGTGGGTTTAACTGCCGCTGTTCTGGTTTACCTGCAAAGTCTGCTAGGTGCTTTGGTAGGCTCTCGCTGGGCGCTACACCAATGCCTCGGCGGTTCTCAACTTTGTACTGTAATGTACAGCCATATTGCTGGTTTGGTGCCGCCAACAGTGGCAACCTTGGCAATGGTATTTATCTGTTGGCGGACACCAGCACTACATCCAGCCTTACGGCGACTGGCAAATATGGCTGGTGGGTTGTTGACCTTACAAATCTTGTTGGGATTTGCCACCTTCAAATTACACCTCCAAGTCGAACCTCTCACAGTCTCTCACCAAGCTATAGGAGCTACTTTGCTAGGTACTTTGGTGGCTTTCACAGTTTTATCACTACGTGACTCAGTGAGTGTTGAGTCACGTTAGCGGGGCGTTTAGCCCGTGCAGAGTAGGAAATGGGGGAGATGAGGAAGCAGGGGAAGAATTCCTAACTCCTAACTCAGCACTCAGCACTGATGATGCGACCCACGCAGGTGCAGAAAATCTGTGTTTTCATTTGCCTGAAAGAGCCAGCTTGAGCGGGGGCTGCATATAAGTTGTTGAAAAATAAGGAATCAGAGCCAAAATGATTGAGACTAATGTCTCTCGCCACCACGAAACATTTTTCCAGGTAGTTCAAAGTTACTACCAGCTAACCAAGCCTCGGATTATTCCGTTGCTTTTGATTACCACGGCTGGAAGTATGTGGATTGCTGCTAAGGGAGAAGTAGACCCATTGCTGTTACTAGTAACTCTCACTGGTGGCACTTTGGCTGCTGCAAGCGCCCAGACGATTAACTGTGTCTATGACCGGGATATTGATTATGACATGGAGCGGACGCGCCATCGTCCGATACCTTCGGGTAAGGTGCAGCCGCGCGATGCTCTAATTTTTGCGATCGCACTGGCGACGATTTCTTTTACACTTCTAGCAGTATTTGCCAACCTGTTAGCCGCTCTATTAGCATTCTCTGGCATCGTCTTTTATATTTTGGTCTATACCCACTGGCTAAAACGCCACACCACCCAAAATATCGTTGTTGGTGGGGCTGCTGGGGCAATTCCGGCTTTAGTGGGTTGGGCTGCCGTCACGGGCACATTAAGCTGGTCAGCATGGTTAATTTTTGGCATCGTCTTCTTGTGGACACCCCCCCATTTCTGGGCTTTAGCTCTGATGATTCGGGACGATTACGCAAAGGTGGGGATACCAATGTTACCTGTGATTGAAGGTGATACGGCAACTGTGAAGCAGATTTGGTACTACACGCTGGTGACAGTATTTGCAACTGTGTTATTGGTTTATCCTTTGGGCGCAAGTGGAATTCTTTATGCTGCGATCGCCCTAAGTCTGGGAGGATTATTTATCCACAAATCTTGGCGGTTGTTGCAAAATCCAGAGGATCGCACTGTCGCTAGAGAGTTGTTTCTCTTTTCCATCTCCTACATGATGCTGTTGTGTCTGGGGATGGTAGTTGATAGTCTTCCCGTTACCCATAATCTAATTAATGCAGCGATCAATCAGTTGCATTTTATAGCTTAGGGGATGGAAAATTTAGCGATCGCGTTTGGTAAAGGGGCGCGATCGCATTTTCAGAAATTAAAAAATATACATAATAATTAGAGTTTGGCGGATTTGCGATTAAAAGTAAAATTTCAGTCATAGACAAATCGATCAAAAAGCTAAATGTTGACAAATTACATTCGTACGGCATTGCACAAATCAACCTACGAGTTGCTTGAAGATGGAACTTTTTATAGCGAAATCCCAGAATGTCAAGGAGTTTGGGCAAACACTGCAACACTAGAAGCTTGTCAGGAAGATTTGCAAGATGCTCTTGAAGGATGGATTGTATTAGGATTGCGTTTGGGTCATACTCTACCTTTACTTGATGGCGAAGTTACCTAATTCTTGAAACTTGATCAAAAATTATTGCAATCACTCTCTCAGTAAAAATCAATTGAAGCCTAACAACTAGAAATGTTCAGATAACTTGTCTTCAGGACTACGCTCATAGTCCATACCATTATTCATGTCATCATTGTAAACATCTCCTGAAGGTGATATTGTTCCCCTTATATCCGCCTTAGCCTGTTTTACACCATACTGGTCATTACCATAAAGTTCAGTTCCAGTAAGGTCAGCGTCAGTTAAGTCAGCACACTTCATATCTGTATCATCGAATTTGACGTAACTAAGGTTCGTACTCTTAAGAGAGGCATTACTGAGATTAGCACCTCTTAAATTAGCCCCACTTAAATTAATACTATTGAGGTTAAAACTGCTCAAATTGGTGTAGCTTAAATTAGCACCAGTCAAAATTATATTGCTTATATCGGTGTCTTTGAAGTTGGCTTGAGTTAGGTTAGCTCCACTCAGATTAGCTCCACTCAGATTAGCTCCACTCAGATTTACTTTAGTTAGATTGGCGTTAGTAAGGTCAGCATTGTTGAGATTGGCATTAGTAAGATCAGCCTGATTAAGATTGGCTCTACTAAGATTGACTTTACTGAGATCAGTATCAGTTAGGCTACTGGCTTCTAGGGTTGCATCACTAAGATCAGCATTGATAAGCTTGACTTCACGTAAATCTACCCAACTCAGATTTGCCTTTCTGAGTGTGGCATTTGTCAAGTCCGCTTGTCTTAAATTAGCTCTGACTATATTTGTATTATCTAATCTTGCTCCTTTTAAGATTGCTCTACTAAGGTTTGCCCATCTCATATCTGCTTTTTCTAGGTCAGTCTCACTGAGATCAGCCTCAGTCAGTTCGACATACATCAGTTTTGCAGAAACTAGTCTAGCTGAACTAAGCTTTGCTGTTCTTAGGCTCGCAGCATTTAGGTTTACCCCTTCCATATCTGCTTGTCCCAAGTCTGCTTGATCCAAATTTGCCTTGCTCAAATCAGCATTTTGCAGGATAGCTCTAGCAAGAATAGCTCCAGTCAAGTTTACCTCGGTCAAGTTTTTCCCACTGAGATTTGCCTCTCTCAGGTCTACTCTAGAAAAATCTCTCTCTCCAGCTTGATATTTTTGTAGAATTTCATCCTCTTTCATTCGTGCTGAGGAGTCAGCCACAAGTGGAAATAGATCACACAAGTCACAGTGGAAGTACTCGCATAAAACCGCAGCTGTGTGACAATCAATCCGGTCAAACTCCTCCTTGTAAAGCCTGCCAATGGCATTAACGCTAATACCAGTTTCTTTGGCTAGTTGGTACTGGGATAAATGCCGTTTTTCCATAAAATCTTTTAACCTACAGCAAATTTTTCTCATAAATACTCTGTTCACTACTGAAAACTTAATCAAGAATTCTATAATATCACTAACGAATACTAGTATCGCTTCCGGAATACCTCTAAGCAAAGTATTGTCGCTAGTGTTGACAAAGTAATACGGACAAAGTAACGTGTATATATTCGGCAAACAAAATTGCCAAAAAAAATGCCCTCAAGCTTTCAACTTGGTAGGCATGTTTTCAATTATTTATTTCTACTTCTATTATAGACATCTCCGAAAACAGTCAAAGCCTTTGTGTGGCTAGGCTGTAGCCCATAAAT
>NZ_JABXKQ010000032.1 GCF_017114945.1 Nostoc sp. JL34 | reverse complement strand
GTAAGATTGGTCTGTTCGGCGGTGCTGGTGTTGGTAAGACCGTGATCATGATGGAATTGATCAACAACATCGCGACTCAGCACGGTGGAGTATCCGTTTTTGCTGGCGTGGGTGAACGCACCCGTGAAGGCAATGACCTCTACAACGAAATGATTGAATCTGGGGTTATCAACAAAGACAACCTCAATGAATCAAAAATTGCTCTAGTCTACGGTCAAATGAACGAACCACCCGGAGCCAGAATGCGGGTTGGTCTATCGGGATTGACAGTAGCAGAATACTTCCGGGATGTAAACAAGCAGGATGTGCTGCTGTTTATTGATAACATTTTCCGGTTTGTACAAGCAGGTTCGGAAGTATCCGCGCTACTAGGTCGGATGCCTTCAGCGGTAGGATATCAGCCCACATTGGGAACCGACGTAGGTGAACTGCAAGAGCGGATTACCTCGACTACCGAGGGTTCGATTACCTCCATTCAAGCAGTGTACGTCCCTGCGGATGACCTCACCGACCCCGCACCTGCTACCACCTTCGCCCACTTGGACGGAACCACAGTACTATCTCGTGGTTTGGCAGCTAAGGGAATTTATCCCGCAGTTGACCCCCTTGGTTCAACTTCCACCATGCTCCAACCCAATATTGTCGGTGACGAACACTACAATACGGCGCGGGCGGTGCAATCAACTCTGCAACGTTATAAAGAACTCCAAGACATTATCGCCATTCTAGGTCTAGATGAATTGTCTGAAGAAGACCGTCTCATCGTAGCGCGGGCCCGGAAAGTTGAGCGTTTCTTGTCTCAGCCGTTCTTTGTGGCAGAAGTATTCACCGGTTCTCCTGGTAAGTACGTGAAGTTGGAAGATACCATCAAAGGGTTCCAAAAAATTCTGTCTGGTGAGTTAGATGCTCTACCAGAACAGGCTTTCTACTTGGTTGGCGATATTAACGAAGCGATCGCCAAAGCTGACAAAATCAAAGGTTAGTCATTAGTCACTTGTACTGAGCGAAGCCGTTGGCGCAGCCTCTCGTAGAGAAGTATTGGTCATTAGTCATTAGTTCAACTGCTAATGACTAATGGCAATTACAAAAGACAAAGGACAAAGGACGAAGGACGAAGGACAAAAGACAAATGACATTAACCGTTCGTGTAATTTCCCCAGATAAAACAGTATGGGATGCCCCAGCTGAAGAAGTCGTTTTGCCTAGCACTACTGGTCAACTAGGTATCCTAACTGGACACGCACCACTTTTGACCGCTTTAGATACTGGTGTCATGCGAGTTCGTGGCGCAAAAAATCAGAATTGGGAAGCGATCGCTCTTTTGGGTGGCTTTGCCGAAGTCGAAGAAAATGAAGTGACAATTCTGGTTAACGGCGCTGAACGTGGCGACAAAATTAACCTTGATGAAGCTCGTACTGCTTACAACCAAGCAGAAGCACGTCTAAGTCAAGTTTCCGCAGACGATCGCCAAGCCCAAATTCAGGCAACCCAAGCCTTCAAACGCGCCCGCGCTCGGTTTCAAGCTGCTGGCGGTTCGGTCTAATTTAAGCTTATATTTCCACTTTGTAGGTTGGATATTGCCCAACCTACAAAATATTTATTAAGAACAACTCAGGAGTCAGATGCCAGAATGGGCTAAACGCCCCGCTACCGCTAACAGTATAAATTCTGTACGGATGCTAAAACTTCATCTCTTTATAGATAGAGTATTCTGAATCCTGAATTCTGAATTTTGACTCCTTATTTATTAATTTTAAAAAAAATTACGTCAAGTTTAAGAAATCGAGGCAAGCTTTGGTGGAGTGTTAAATTAACTAATTAGTTGCCCTTTTGGGCACAAATTATGAAAAGCCTTTCATCTTTGCTTGGTACTCGTAAACAAAATAAGGTAGCTCGTTTTGCAGCATCTATTGTAGCAACGTTAGCACTTGCTGGTAGTATTCACTCTGCCAATGCTACTTCTGTCAAAACAATTACTGCAAAAGAAATTACTTCAACGACTTTCCAGCTAAATCAGACCACACCAAATATTGCTCAGTTACAAACTAGCAGGACTCAATATCAAGCTGCTGGAATTGACCCTGTTGTACTGGTTCCCATTCTACTTGTTGGTGGTTTAGTCATATTTGTCCCCCTATTCTTTGGCGGACTGGTGGTGATTGGCGAACGGGAAGTTGGCATTGTAGTTAGAAAATTTACCCTTTCCGGGCGTGGACTTCCCGCCGGCAGTTTGATTGCCCTCAACGGCGAAGCTGGCTTGCAGGCAGATACTTTAGCTCCTGGTTGGCATTGGGGCTATTGGCCTTGGCAATATTCTGTAAAAAAAGAATCGGTAATTGTCGTTCCCCAAGGGGAAATCGCTTTGATTGTGGCAGCAGATGGCGCATCCAACCCACCAGAGCGGATTTTGGGGAAAATCGTGGGTTGTGACAACTTCCAAGATGCTCGAAAATTCCTCACCCAAGGCGGCGAAAAAGGGCGGCAAATGGGTTTTCTTACGGCTGGTACGTACCGGATAAATACTGCCCTGTTTAAAGTCATCATGGCATCAAATGCCAGCGCTCATGGCATGACTCCAGAACAGCTACGGGTGTATAGTCTGGCATCTGACAAAGTTGGCATCGTTACTACCTTAGATGGTGTACCAATTTCCGCAGGTGAACTCGCAGGCCCCATCATTGAAGAACACAACAACTTCCAAAATGGTCAGAAATTTATTAATGGCGGTGGGCGGCGAGGTTTACAAGAGCAAACTTTACTTTCTGGTTCTTGGAACTTGAATCCTTGGTTTGTCCAGGTTGAACAAGTGCCGATGACCGAAATTCCCATTGGATATGTGGGTGTAGTGATTTCTTTCGTGGGTAAGGCCCATCAAGATGTTAGCGGTGCAGCTTTCACCCACGGTAATTTGGTGAATCAGGGACACAAAGGTGTGTGGGTCGAACCGCTATATCCTGGTAAGCACCCGATTAATTCCCGGATTATGAAGATTGAACTAGTGCCAACGACTAACATCGTCTTAAACTGGTCAGGTCGGACTGAACGCCATAGTTATGATGCTAAACTGGCTTCTTTAACAGTGCGATCGCGTGATGGGTTTGCCTTTGATTTGGAAGTAGCGCAAATTATCCATGTCGGTGCTTTAGATGCTCCGAAGGTAATTTCTCGCGTTGGTGCCATGCAAAATCTGGTAGACCATGTATTAGAACCGACCATTGGGAATTATTTCCGCAACTCAGCCCAAGATTATACTGTACTAGACTTTCTGACTGCTCGAAGCGAACGACAAGCTGAGGCTGCTGAGTATATTAAAACAGCATTACGGGCTTATGACGTACAAGCGATCGACACCCTCATCGGTGATATTCAGCCACCAGCATCGTTAATGCAGACACAGACAGACCGGAAAATTGCCGAAGAAGAACGCAAGACTTATGAAGTCCAGCAAATGGCGCAAACCCAACGACAGCAGCTTGTCCGGGAAACAGCGCTGGCTAATATTCAGCAAGAAATGGTGAAATCGGAGCAAAGTGTGCATATTGCTGACTTGAAAGCTCAAGCCCAAATTAAGCAGGCGAACGGTGAAGCTGAAGGTACAAAACTCCGGGCAATTGCTGAGGCTGAAGGTATCCGAGCCACAGGTAATGCCAAAGCTGAAACCTATCGCGCTGGTGTGGAAGCTTTGGGGCCACAAGGTTATACAGCAATGCAACTGATGCAGATTATCGGTGATCGCAATGTCCGCTTAATTCCAGATGTCTTAGTTGGTAGTAACGGTAGCAATAACGGCTTAGTGGATGGGCTACTATCCATGATTTTATGGAATCAAACTGGTAAGGGTGAATTGACACCAACACCTTTGCATCCACAACCAGTAGTTAACAAAGCACAATCAACCTCAGAAAACGGTTATCCACCGATAGTTGTGAATTTTCCGGGGGATAAGTAACATCAGGAACATGAGAGCGGGGCATAACATTGTTGTGCCCTGACAAAAAACAAACAGTAGTATCTTAATTGTGGGCAAAATGCCCACCTTGTAGGTAGGGAAATTTTGCTTTTACAAGAACGTTATCGTTTACTCAAGCAGATTAGTAAAGGGGGATTCTGTAAAACCTTCCTAGCTGTAGATGAAGGTCAGTTTCCTCCTGTTCCTTGCGTTGTTCAAGAATTATTGCTGGAATCCGAAACATCTAAAACTTTTCAGCAGAAGGCGCAACAGCTAGAAGAATTAGGAAAGCATCCGCAAATTCCTGCCTTATTAAATTATTTTCAGCAGAACGGGCATTTTTATTTAGTGCAGGAGTTTATTGCAGGCACTAATTTAGCTCAAGTGGTTGAAGAAGAAGGTGCTTTTAATGAAACTCAGATTTGGCAACTTTTAGAAGATGTGTTGCCAGTTTTGCAGTTTATTAGCGATCGCAACATTATCCACCGCGATATCAAACCCCAAAATATCATCCGTAGATCCCCAATTACCAAGAAGGGGGATTTTTTCATAGTTGATTTTAGCACTACGAAAATCGTTGCAGAAATTGATCGGCTATCATCTGAAACCAGTATCGGCAGTCCAGAATATGCTGCACCAGAACAAACAAGAGGAAAAGCGGTTTTTGCGAGTGATTTATATAGCTTGGGTGTAACTTGTATTTACTTACTTACCCAAATTTCTCCCTTTGATTTATTTGATATTGCAAATGATTGCTGGGTTTGGCAACAATATCTTTCTACTAAGGTAAGCAATCGCTTGGCGGAAATTCTCGATAAGCTCCTGCAAAATGCTGTGAACCGCCGCTTTCCATCGGCTGATGCAGTTATGCAAGCAATTGGTATCGAATATAAAACTCAAAATTTTAAATTACCAAATCCTCTTTGGCAATGTTTGTATACTCTGAGTGGAGATTCTGGTGTGTTGAGTAGGGTGAATACCATTGCCATTAGCCCTGACAGTCACACTTTAGCCAGTGGTAGTGATGACAAAAACATCAAGTTGTGGGATTTAAATACCCAAAAAGTCCTAGCCAGCTTATCAGGACATTCCCAAGCTGTAAAATCAGTTGCCTTCAATCCTGATGGAAAAATTCTGGCAACTGCTAGCGATGATAAAACTATCAAATTGTGGCAGGTTGAGACATTAAAAGAAATCTGCACGCTCTTGGGACATTCACACGCGGTGAAATCAGTTGCTTTTAGTCCAGATGGGCAGATTCTCGCTAGTGGTAGCTGGGATAAGACAATCAAACTCTGGGATGTAAATACTGGCAAAGAAATTTGCACCATAACTGGACACCAATTACAGGTAAATTCAGTAGCATTTAGTCCCCAAGGACAGCTTTTAGCCAGCGCTAGTTATGACAGAACAATTCGCTTGTGGCAGATACCAACAAGAGGCAGGGGAGCAGGGAGCAGGGGGCAGGGGGATATGAATAGTGCTGAGTTAAAAGACTATCCACAAGGGGCGCAGGACATTACCCCTTTCCCCCTGCCCCCTGCCCCCTTGCCTCTTGTTCAAAACCGCCCATGCTATAGCTTGTTAAGCACCCTTTCGGGTCATGCATGGGCGGTTTTGACAGTCGCTTTTAGTCCCGATGGGAAAATTTTGGCGACGGGTAGTGATGATAACACTATTAAATTGTGGGAGGTAAACACGGGTCAGCTAATTTGCACACTTGTAGGCCATTCTTGGTCTGTGGTGGCTGTGGCTTTTACTGCCGATGGTGAAACGCTCCTAAGTGCAAGTTGCGACAAAACAGTTAAACTTTGGAGGGTAAGCACAGCAGAAGAGATTGTTACTCTCTCTGGTCATGTAGACACAGTATCTGCTGTTGCTGTGAGCAAAGTTACACAATTAATTGCAAGCGGCAGCCGGGACAAGACTATCAAACTGTGGCAGCTTGTAGAACAGGACAATAGCTAATTTTGTAATATCAAGCGCTACCTGTAAAGGCAACTTCTGGAAATTTCAACTGAGCTTCTGCCATTGGACGGTTTCTGCCTTCCTCTTGCCAGTAGTTAATCACTTCTGTTGCTTTGTTAAGCAACTCAACACGATCCAGGTCAGTAATCCAATGTTTGGATTCGAGTTCCTTTTTTAACTCTTCCCAGGCATCATTTCTGGGCCAAAAGAAGTACTTAGTCAAAGGACTGGTGCCTTTGCCTACAACTTGATCGACTGCTAGAGCAACGTTTTCGTCTAACCACAAAATTTTCAAAATAAACTTGGTCAATCACACCTCCGGGAATTTCCGGGCATTACTTAACTAGGATAGCGATCGCTTATTTTAACGCAATACTCTATCAAATGACCAAACTGCGATGAGATTGGGCTAGCATAAGGTGTAGTCGGCGCTAACTAAAGAGGCTTATGACTGCCAAACTGCCCCAATCTCAAACAACATCTGGTTCAGATTTGTATGAGCAAGACTTTTACCTGTGGATTCAAACCACAGCAGAACTACTCAAGCAAGGTCGGCTCACAGAACTAGATTTAGAGAATTTGATTGATGAAATTGAAACAATGGGCAGGAGTGAAAAGCGGGCATTGGAAAGCAATCTGGAAGTGTTGCTGATGCATCTGCTGAAATATCAGATTCAAACTGAAAGGCGCTCAAAAAGTTGGCAGTACACAATTTTGGAACACCGCAGGCGAATCCAAAAGGCACTCAAGGAAAGTCCGAGTTTAAAGCCTCACTTTGATCAGGTTTTCGATGAAAGCTATGAAACTGCTAGACGACTGGCTGTAATAGAAACTGGATTAGCCATCGCTACCTTCCCCGAACAATCTCCCTTCACCCCAGAGCAAGCCCTCGACCCCGATTTTTTACCTGAGTCATAATCTCACGTTTTATGATGATTTAAAACCCTTTTGCTTCCTACCTCATGACTCCACAAACTTCTACAAAGGCGATCATTATTTTCGATATTGATGGCGTTGTGCGCGATGTTAGCGGTTCCTATCGCCGGGCGATCGCAGATACCGTAGAATATTTTACTACCCAAGCATATCGGCCAACCCCACTGGATATTGACCAGCTGAAGTCTGAAGGGGTGTGGAATAACGACTGGGAAGCGTCGCAGGAATTAATTTACCGCTACTTTGAAACCCAAAAACAGAGCCGCGAACAACTGCAACTAGATTACAGTGCGATCGTTGCTTTTTTTCAATCACGTTATCGTGGCTCAGACCCAAATAATTTTACTGGGTATATCTGTAATGAACCTTTATTATTACAACCTAGCTACTTAGAACAACTTACCCAAGCGGGGATTGCTTGGGGATTTTTTAGCGGTGCAACTCGTGCTTCTGCTAACTATGTATTAGAAAAACGCCTGGGCTTGGAATCTCCAGTGTTGATTGCGATGGAAGATGCACCAGGTAAACCTGACCCTACTGGACTTTTCGCCACAGTTCGTGAGTTAGATAATGAAATTGAGGAAAGATTAGCTGTAGTTTATGTGGGAGATACGGTAGCAGATATGTATACCGTCGAGAAAGCGCGGCGTTTAGATTCTGCTCGTCCTTGGATTGGAGTAGGGGTTTTACCGCCCCACGTCCAGGAAACAGCACCGCGTAGTGATGCTTATGCTGAGACACTAATAGCAGCAGGAGCAGCGGTAGTTTTGCGTAATGTGCAGGAATTAACCCCAAGGCAGATTCAAGATTTGGTAAGTTCATCTGCCCAATCTGTGGTCTAAGATAAATCAAGCTACGGGTGCATAAATGACTGACTGATAACAATCTTGCTTTAATCATTGGGAGATTAATAGAAATGTCTGCACTTAAACTGCCTAATGGCCCTCAAACTCACCCCTGGGTACAGACGTATCAGTGGCTGACTAATCCCTTAGAATACATGGAAGCCTGTGCTAAACGCTATGGTGATATCTTCACTCTTCGGATTGGCCCTGTTTTTAGTCCTCAAGTATTTATTAGCAATCCCCAGGCGATTCAGCAGATTTTTAGCACAGATCCAAAACAGTTAGACTCTGGTGCGTCGGCGGGTATTAAAGCGCCTTTGTTAGGAGATCAATCACTACTAGCTTTAGAAGGTAAGCCTCACCAACGCCAACGAAAGTTGTTGACACCTCCTTTACATGGAGAAAGAATGCTGGCTTATGGTCAGTTAACCCGTGACATCACAGAGAAAGTAATTAGTCAATGGCAAATTGGGGAATCCTTTGCAGTGTTGCCATCTATGCAAGAAATCTCCTTAGAGGTGATTTTGAGAGCTGTATTTGGTCTAGTAGATGGGCCACGTTATGAAAAACTCAAGGAAGTGCTACTGGAAATCCTGAATCCCAAGCAACCTTTCGTTACAGCAATGATGTTTCTTTTCCCATCACTGCAACGAGATTTAGGTTCTTGGAGTCCTTGGGGAAAATTTCTGAATTTCCGAGAGCAAATTGATGAACTTATATATGCTGAGATTCAAGAACGCAAACAGCAACCTGACCCATCTCGAACTGATATCCTATCTTTGATGATGGCAACTCGTGATGAAGATGGGCAGTCAATGACGGATGTAGAGTTACGCGATGAGTTAATTACCCTCTTGGTGGCTGGTCACGAGACAACGGCGACTTCCTTAACATGGGCTTTGTATTGGATTCACCATTTGCCACAGGTGCGTGAAAAACTACTGCAAGAAATAGATAGCTTGGGTAAAGACCCCGACCCAAATGCTATTTTACGCTTGCCCTATTTGAGTGCTGTTTGTTCAGAAACTCTGCGTTTATATCCAGTGGCAATGTTGGCATTAAATCGCTTGGTTAAATCTCCTTTAGAAATCATGGGTTATCAGTTGAATCCTGGTACTCTGGTAATTCCTTGCATTTATTTAACCCATCATCGAGAAGATTTATATCCGCAGTCGAAGCAATTTAAACCAGAGCGTTTTCTAGAACGGCAATTTACCCCTTCTGAATATTTACCTTTTGGTGGCGGGAACCGTCGCTGTATTGGTATGGCATTTGCAGTGTTTGAGATGAAGGTAGTTTTGGCAACAGTGCTATCTCACTGGCAGATGGAATTAGCTGATAGCAAACCAGTGCAGCCAGCGCGGAAGGGGGCGCTATTGGGGCCAGGAGGAGGTGTACAGATGATTGTTACCGGGAAGCGTGAGCAAAATCAGGCAGTTCGGGAAACTAGTTTGGTTTAGAAAGTTTGAGAATGCGATCGCCAGGGAGGCATTTACCATGAAAGATGTTGCAAATCTAGTAGATGAAATTATTACAGGAAAAGGTTATGTCCTGATTCCTGAAGTGTTAAATATGACACAGGCACTGGAAGCGCGATCGCTTGTTCTCCAACTAGCCGAGAAGGAGAAACTGCAAGGAAAAGTTTTGCTTGACGACCAAAGAGAACGAGTCTATGGCTTAATCTACAAAGGCGAAATTTTCGAGTTGATGGTGCAGCATCCAACAGTGATCGCAGTCATTGAAGCCATTTTGGGTAGTGATGTAACTCTCGGTGGTTTTTCGGCTCATATCCTCAACCCTGGTGCAATAAATATGGGGGTACACGTAGACTATCCTTATTGGACTATGAAGCCGCCATTTCCAGCTTATCCTGTGATGGAGATTCAAGTAATTTGGCTGGTTGAAGATTTCACGCAGGAGAATGGTGCCCCTATTTTTGCTCCAGATAGTCAGAAGCTTTGCAGCCCACCTGACTTAGTGCAATTTTCAAAAACGGGTGAGAAAGTAACTGGCAAGGCTGGTTCTGTGGTGATCTCCCACGGTCTTTGTTGGCATGATACCTCTGTTAATTCTACTGACCAGCCAAGAGTTTCAATCCTTGGTAACTATGCTCCTAAGTATGTTCGTCCCCTCGAAAACCCTTTGTATGATATGCAGCAGGAGATTTTAGATCGTGCCAGCCCTAAACTAAAACAGTTACTAGGATTTGAATTTAAGTCGGCTCTTTTTCAAGATGTCCAGAAAATCCGTTCTGGAAATTGGAATTAAATGGCCATCAGCTACAGAATAGATCATCCTGCCCACATGAAAGCTATTCATTGCCATGTTTAAGCTAAGACAGGCTTTCCTGTAAATATTACTTGTTCAATAATATCAGCGGCCCGACCAACCCCTCCTGCTTTTTGAATCGCCTGTTGTAACCTAACTGCATTCTTCTTATATGAATCTTCCGTTAGCACCTTTTCTATAGCAGTTCGCAATCGGGGAACATTCAATCGAGCTAGGGGAATCATTTCACCAGCACCAGCCCAAACTAAACGTGCTGCTACACCTGGTTGATCGTTGGTAATTGGTATTGCCACCATCGGCACCGCATTACTCAAAGATTCCAAAGTGGTATTCATGCCAGCATGGGTAACGGTGAGAGTAGCTTTTTGCAGCAATTCCAGTTGGGGTGCATAACCAACAACCAGCGGATTTCCGGGCAGCCCTTGCAGAGACTCTGGAGTTGCAGAACCACCTAAAGAAATAACTAATTGAGCATCTAACTCTTGACAAGCTTCGGCAAAAAATTTGAAAATTTTCAATAGGCGATTTTGTACAGTTCCCATTGAAGCGTAAATTAACGGTTGCCCAGTCAAATTTTCAAAGGGGAAAGATACGGGTTCCCTAGTGACTGTGTTATGGTATGGCCCTGTGAAATGGAAACTTTTGGGTAAATTCTTCCTTGGAAATTCCAACTCGGCAGGCTGTTGGCTGATCTGAGCTAGTTGAGAATAGTAGTCGTTGACACCAAAATGAGGGGCTAACTTCCATTCTCGCCGATATTCATCTATGACCTCCCGGATTGGTTGCCTAACATAGTTTAACAACTCATAACCTGCTCTGTTGCGTAACAATGCCCACCAGGTAGAGCTATAGCTCCAAGATGTGTTAAAAGGTGGAACGCTGAGATCCCGATTAATCATCATGGCGTTGCACACGCTGACAAAGGGGATGCCTAAGAACTCTGCAATTGTTCCTCCTTCGGGTGAAACCTGGTCTACTAGCAGTGCCTCTACCCCAGCTTCTTTAAGGGCTTGTGGAGCTTCCCTAAGAAACATAGCTGCCATGTTCTGTATCCAAGCTATCGTATACCGCAGGGCAGCTAATCCACTAAGTTCTCCTAATTGACCAAACAATTGCGCCATCACTCCACGGGGAAACTCAGACTCGCCAATTGCCCAAAATTCTAATCCAGCCGCTAGTGTCTTAGATTGAGCGTCAAGTATACCGAATAGGGTGACACGATGACCACGTTTTTTAAGTTCGTACCCTAGCGTGGTCATAGGGTTGAGATGACCAGTTGCTGCTGGGCAAATCAGTCCAAAATGAGTCATAGTTCCTGCTTCTGCTTATTTACAATGATGTATACCAGAAAACAGGTAGATAGGCAAAGAAAAGAAATTATTGCTGAGTTAGAAGTGCCTACTGGATTTTCAAGAACTTATCCAAAGCTGTAACTAGGCTGGGAGGCCAACGGCGGATATTTTTTACCCAATCAATATCCTTATAGCGGCTATCAAGTCCATAAGCTGCTACCCAGTTGCTTTCGGCTTCACCCTGTTCTCCATTTACCCAATATGCAGCAGTGAGGGCGGCACGCACATCAGCAAATTTGGAGTATTTACGAGCGATATTTCGCATTTCGCGGATTGCTTGCTCTTTTTGACCAGTTTCATAAAGAGCAAGGGCGTAGTTAGCACGGGCGAAGGCAAAATTCGGGGCTATCTCATTAGATTTTTTGTAATCTGCGATCGCCTCTGACCATTTTCCCAAACCGGCTGTAGCATTACCGCGATTGTTATACGCCATCGCATCATTAGGATCGAGTTCTAAAACATGATTATAATCTGCGATCGCATCGTCCCATTTTCCCAACCCTTCTAACGCCGCCCCCCGATTCAAATAAGGATCGGTAACATTCGGCGCTAGTTCTATGGCTTTGTTATAATCTGCCAATGCCTCTGGCAATTTGTTCTGACTCACCCGCGAATTTCCCCGGTTACTCCACGCCCCGGCATTAGTTGGAAATTGCTCAATAATCTTTGTCCAGTAAGTTTCAGCCGTCGCAAAATCACCTTGATTCGTCGCTACAAACGCTTGATTGGCCCACTCATCGCCTTGCTTTAACTGTTCTTGAGTAATGGGCGCTTGAGATTCTGCCATGACTGGAGTACCCCAGCCAAATACAATTAACAGACTGAGAAAAATACCAATCAACTTAATCATCTAGGTTTACCTAATTTGTAATTTGTCATTTGTCATTGAGCATGGGGCATGGGGCAGAGGAATGGAGTTCAAAGCCTCTTTAATGGAGTTCAAAGACTCATCATTTACGAGTATCAATGCCCAATGCCCAATGCCCAATTTCCTATAATTACAATAATGACAACTGTTCATTAGGCGGCGTGAATCCCAAATGCTTATATGCTGCCTTTGTCGCCATTCTGCCACGATGAGTTCTAGTTAAATACCCAATCTGCATCAGGTAAGGTTCGTATACTTCTTCAATTGTTTGAGTATCTTCACCTGTCGCTGCTGCCATTGTTTCTAACCCCACTGGCCCGCCATTAAATTGTTCAATTATTACACTCAGCATCTGGCGATCTGTCCAATCTAAACCACAAGGATCTACTTGGAATAGTTGCAATGCCTCGGATGCAATGTTTTCATTAATCTCCCCAGACATTTTTACTTCCGCATAATCACGCACCCGCTTCAGTAACCTATTAGCAATCCGTGGCGTTCCGCGTGAGCGACGGGCAATTTCTGTGGCACCATCTTCTGTAACAGGGGTTTTGAGTAATTGAGCGGTTCGCAGTACAATTTTAGTCAGTTCGTCAACTTCGTAAAATCGCAGTTTTTGAATCAAACCGAAGCGATCGCGTAGTGGTGAAGTTAAAGCACCCACACGGGTTGTAGCTCCCACTAAGGTAAACTTTGACAGCGGCAAACTTCTGATCCGAGCGCTGGAACCCTTACCAATAGTAATATCTAAGCGATAATCTTCCATTGCTGGATAGAGAATTTCCTCCGTCATCCGCGAGAGGCGATGAATTTCATCCACAAATAAGATATCCCCTGGCTTGAGGTTCACTAGTAGCCCAACAATATCTCGTGGACGTTCTAAGGCTGGCGCACTGGTAATTTTGTAATTTACCCCCATTTCCGATGCTAAAATCATTGCCATTGTGGTTTTGCCCAATCCTGGCGGCCCATACAGCAGCAAGTGATCCAGTACCTCACCACGAGACTTAGCTGCTTTAATGGCAATATCTAGCACATCCTTTAAATCTTTTTGCCCAATGTAATCAGCAAATCGGTGTGGCCGAATACCTTCTTCTTGCTGTTCTTGCTCATCAATAGCAGCTTCAGGCTTCAAAATATTTTCTGTGGATGGTGCTTTCGCCGACTCTCGACGTTGCTTTGGTTCTCCGTTGGGTTCTGGAGGCTGTTTTTTCGAGGAGATTATCGCCATAATTCAGCTATCTATTTTTAAGGGACTAGGGAGTGAGGGAGGCAGGGGAGCAGGGGAGGCAGAGGGGCAGGGGAGCAAGGGTGACAAAAGTTAGACCCTTGTCCCCAATTCTCCTTGTCCCCTTGTCCTCTTCACCATTCCCCATACCTAATACCGTGAAAATTTTCGTTTGAGAATACCCGCGCCAATTTAAAATTTAAATTCCGGTCATTTACCCAGAAGTACAAAAGTTATTATGTTATCTAAAAGAATCTTACCGTGCTTAGATGTGAAGGCGGGACGGGTTGTAAAAGGAGTTAACTTTGTTAATCTCCAAGATGCAGGCGATCCGGTAGAGCTGGCAAAGGTTTACAACGAAGCCGGTGCTGATGAGTTAGTATTTCTGGATATTACAGCTACTCATGAAGACCGAGCTACAATTTTAGATGTGGTCTACCGGACTGCTGAACAGGTCTTTATTCCATTGACTGTGGGTGGTGGCATTCAATCCTTAGAAAATGTTAAAGCTTTGTTACGAGCCGGCGCAGATAAGGTTAGTATTAATTCTGCGGCAGTGCGTGATCCAGACTTGATTAATCGGGCCAGCGATCGCTTTGGTAATCAGTGCATAGTTGTTGCTATTGATGCCAGACGCAGAAATAACCCGGAAAATCCAGGTTGGGATGTGTATGTGCGGGGTGGCAGGGAAAATACAGGCTTAGATGCCCTACTTTGGGCACAAGAAGTTGAAAAACGGGGGGCCGGAGAACTGCTAGTCACAAGTATGGATGCTGATGGAACCCAAGCAGGGTATGACATCGAGATCACACGGGCAATTGCTAACGCTGTAGAAATTCCAGTCATTGCTTCTGGCGGTGCAGGTAATTGTGAACATATCTACACTGCCCTAACTGAAGGCAAAGCTGAAGCCGCATTACTCGCGTCACTGTTACATTACGGACAATTAAGCGTAGCAGAAATTAAAAATTACTTGCGCGATCGCAATGTGCCAGTAAGAATACTCTCCTGATCCACGATTTAGCATTTAATGACATCCATCTGAGGTTAGACACACTTGCTTAAAAGGGTGTTAATATTATTTTACAAGTATTAACAAATATTAAGAAATATGTTGCTTCCTATTTTACTTTTTGATGTAGCCCTGGTAGCGTGGTCGCTGCACTTAATGGAAAGAGCCTACGAGAGTAAAGAATTTTCTCTCATGTTAGCTGGTACATTGGTTGCTCTGGCTGCTGCTGCTATGTTAGTAGTTTACTTTCTGATGGGGCACTGTATGACCTATTTGTTGCAAGTGTCTTTGTAAGTGCTGAGTGGCAGAGAAGATATTTAAAATTTATTTTCCAGAAAAAGCTTGACAAAGTACTAATAATTAAGCGACTATGTATAATGGATTTTAAGGGGTTATAGCGCAGTTGGTAGCGCACCTCAATGGCATTGAGGGGGTCAGCGGTTCGAATCCGCTTAGCTCCATTCTTCACACCCTAATCTTCTCTGTTAATGAAGAAGGTTAGGGATATTTTTTAGAGGGTTTTATTTGTTGTCTACCTAGCCAGTCTCGAAAGTTGGAATGATAGAGACTGTAATGGGTTTCGGAGGCAATTTGTTGTAGCTGTAAGAACTCCAGCCAATTTTCTAGCACTTCCTCAACTTCATACTCATCAGTATTAATAATCCGGGCGAAACCTGCGGCGGGTTGCGCCAATGCTTTCACTGATTGATGATATTGCTTTTTGCTGCTGGATTAAGACAAGAGGCTCAACGTTCACCCTCAAAGGCTCAACTGCGGCAATATTAACTTTGCAACCATATCAACAAGTAGAAACCCCATATCATGTTCGGGTAAAGACTTATCATTTAGACCGCAGGGGGCAGGGAGAAAGAGGTTTTCCTGATTTTTGCACGGATGCGGTAATCATAAGTAATTAACCGGACTTGATATCATATATGCTTGGACACTAAAGATAGCCATCTATGGTATAGAAATGTATAGAATCTTGTAAAGATATAAAATATAGTTGTTAAATGCACACATTTCTAGCTTCTTCCTCAATGCAGCTGTCTGTACCACCAAATCACTTTCAGCCTATGAAGATTGTCGCACTGGGGGACAGCTTAATTTATGGATTCGGTGACCCGGAAAAAGGAGGCTGGATCGAGCAACTACGGCGATGGTGGATGTTGCCGGATAGTGCTGGTCATGTTCTTTATAATTTAGGGGTAAGAGGCGATCGCACGCAACAAGTAGCACAAAGGCTAGAAGTTGAATTTCGCCACCGGGGTGAACTGCGAAATCGCGTTCCCGACTTGATTATTTTATCAGTAGGCGTGAATGACTCAGCGCGGTTGGCGCGTCCTGATGGCCGAAGTTACACAGATTTTACCGTATTTGAAAAGGAAATTGCGTCTCTGCTAAATTTAGCCCAGCAACTCTGTCCTGTGTTATTTGTGGGCATGGTGCCAGTCGATGAAGCCAAGATGCCATTTCTAGATTGCTTTTACTATAATCATGCCGAGCAGTACCGCTACAAAGAAGCAACTCGAATTGCTTGCACAAAACGGCAGATTCCCTATTTGGATATTTTTGAACAGTGGATGGGACGCGGTGAAAGTTGGCGGCTAAAACGCTTGAGTGAAGATGGTCTTCATCCCAACACACTAGGTTATCAAGCTTTGTTAGAGGATGTAATCAATTGGGATGCAATAACTTCAGTGGGCAAAGCCCACGCAACTTACCATTCTCAATTTGATTATCACCTTAAACCATCCTAATAATATAAATGTATTGGTACTTTGGGGTGAGCTTAAAGATGTTTGAAAATTATTGGGCGAATAGAATGACTCTGTTGGCGAATTGCGTAGGCGCAGCCCACCGTAGGTATCGCTATCCTCAAAAGCTTGAGATGTCGTAGCGTCTCACCCCAGAAATTGCGGTTTACATGAATTTGCCAACAGTCTCATAGAATTCGCTACTACACAAACCAAGTCCACCTCCGGGGACTAAGAGAAAATTAAGGATTTCAAACCCACGTAGGTGGGTTTTGTCTGTATAGCCGTGACTTCTAGTCGCCTGGGCTAATATGAATTATCTCTAAAAACTCTAATTTCTCTCTTGTTCATTACTCAGCACTCCTATGACACCAACTTTATTTGGTCGCTGGCAAACTCGATTATTATTACTTGCAACTATAGGTGTACTCGGATCTTTGCCATTTGCAATCGGTTGGATTGGCCCTGGTGCTAATTCAGTTTATTTTTGGATACTTGCTTATGTCGCCATCTTTGGCTTAGGCTGGGATGTGCTTTATGACTATTTGCAAAAATACCGCTGGGACAGAGATTGGCCCGCTGTTTATCAACTCTTAGCTGGTATATGGGAATTGGTGTTTGTGTTTTGTGGAGTCAAGTTATTTGGCTTTTTACCAATACCTTTACCGAAAGAGGAACTGTCGCCAGGATTTTTTTTATTGCACTATAGCATCGTGTGGCTAGCAGTTTTTATTACTTCTCAAAGCCTGATGCGAATTATTTTCCTCCGTTGGCGTTTCCGGGGTGGAGAATGGTTGTAATCCCTTAAATCCTTGAAACTAATTTAATCAAAATTTATAACAATTTTCAGGTAATTAAACTGTAGGCTAGGGGCACACAGATATATACGTAGAGCAGATTGTGGTTCAAATAGATAAAAAAGGTTATAAATCGCAATTTAACAAATCATAAAAAATCATATATTGCGGTTTTAGTTTGGATGCAATATGTTGTATTCACGTACAGTTGTGTGCGTTCTTAAGAGGTTGTTTGAAAAGTTGTAAAGTATACTCAAAACCCCGCTTTCATTCCTCTCCCCGAAAGGTCAAGAGGCTTTGAAACCCCCAATTCCCTACAGGGTAATGGGGGCTGGGGGGTTAGGTTTTCGAGATTTAGATGTTACCAAAAAAACTTTTCAAACATCCTCTAAGAACAACATGGTAGTTGCTACAACTTTGGAAACCAAAGCAACGCATTGCCTCTTGTATGTCATCAAATTAAAAATAGCTATCTTCTGTTCCCAAAATTGGCACTTGTGCTGATGTAGTAGTCATGTATGAGAAAAACAGGACAAGCTTTGCAGTCTGGGGAGATTCTTCAATGCAGAGACGCAAATTAAGGAAGTGCAATGTCAAATTTTGATCTGGTTATTCAGCTATTTCTGCAACTCACAGTTATTTTAGCTACTTGTCGTATCGTCACGATTTTAGGACGCCGCTATCTTGGTCAAACTGATGTTGTTTGCGAGATGATCGCAGGTGTAATGCTAGGGCCATCGCTTTTGGGATTGATTGCACCAGGTTTTCAGCAATGGCTGTTTCCTAAGCTTCCCATCATCACTGCTGTCGGACTGAAGATACCCAATCCATCGATGTCCATTTTATATGCTATTAGCCAGATTGGGTTAGTAATTTATATGTTTTTGATTGGTTTAGAGTTTAATACCAAACTCTTAAAACATCATATCAAAAGTGCAAGTTTGCTATCTGCTGCCGGGATTATCACTCCTTTTATTTTAGGAGCGATCGCTTCTTTTTGGTTTTATCACAATGGCGATTTCTTTCAACCAAAGGTAATGCCTTGGTCAGCCGCTTTGTATCTAGGTGCATCGATGACAATTACGGCTTTCCCAATGTTAGCTCGTATTCTTTACGAACGCGGTCTTACACAAACCCGCTTTGGTACTTTGGCTTTAGGTGCAGCATCAGTAGATGATGCAGTTGCTTGGTGTTTGCTGGCGATCGTCCTTGCTAGCGTGAAAAATTCTCTGAGCATTGCCATATTAGCAATTGGTGGTGGCATTTGCTATGTGCTGTTTGCGATTTTTCTCGGTCAACCTCTACTGAGAGGATTCACACGCATGACCAAACGCGATGCAGGTGTGAACAGACAAACCCTGACTTTAATGTTGATAATTTTGATGTTTTGTGCGTGGTTTACCGATATCACAGGCATCTATGCAATATTCGGTGCTTTTGTGTTGGGAGCAGTGACACCACGCGGAGAATTCGCTCAACAAATTCGCCAATATACGGAGTTTTTAACCACTTCTTTTTTGCTACCGATGTTTTTTGTCTACTCTGGACTGAACACTCAAATTGGACTAGTAAACACACCGACTTTGTGGGGAATTACGCTCTTAATTATTGCGATCGCAATTCTTGGCAAAGGTGTTGCTTGTATGTTGGCTGCAAAATTGGCGGGGGAAAATTGGCGAGAATCGGCAACTATTGGCGCTCTGATGAATGCTCGTGGTTTGATGGAGTTAATCATCCTCAATATTGGTCTTGAGCAAGGTATAATTACCCCAACTTTATTCACTATCATGGTTATTATGGCAGTCATTACTACCCTGATGGCATCACCACTGATTGCCTTTTTGTTGCACGGTACAAGCTATGATAAATCTTCCATTGAGGCAGATTAAAATATAAAACTAATTACCTTGTAATTGGGTAAAATTATCCGCTTCGACTCTGACTATAACCGCTAATTTGTATGTAGTGGCGTTGAAGCGCCATTACATACTAGCTGCCTATTACCTAATTTTCTTAATATCGGTAATTGGGAATTTATTCTAGATGTAGCTCCTAAAATCATCAAAATTCATGTTTCACGGCTGCAACTGCATCGTAACAGCAATTGACATGACAACAAAGCACAAATTACTCTTGGGTGTATCTAACAAACTTGACATTTTTCAGTCTTTTAAAGAATCATCTTAGAGAAACCAGATAGTTAATTTTGAGGAAACCATGCACATAGTTATTCTCGTTCTGGTTGAGGTGCTGATTGTTATTGGACTTTCACGGCTAGTAGGGCTAGCATTTCGTTCCATTAAGCAACCGTTGGTAATTGGTGAGATTGTCGCTGGGATTATGCTCGGCCCATCTTTATTTGGTTTAGTTGCTCCCCACGTTGCAGTTACCTTGTTTCCACCAGAAACTATTCCTTTTCTAAATGTTTTGTCTCAGGTGGGACTAATATTTTTCATGTTTCTGATTGGGTTAGAACTAAATCCCAAATACCTCAGCGGACAATTAGAAGTAGCAGTTTTAACTTCTCATGTCAGCATTTTGGTGCCGTTTTCTCTAGGAACATTGTTAGCGGTGCTACTTTATCCCCTAGTTTCCAATGCAAGTGTATCCTTCACCGCCTTCGCCTTGTTTTTGGGAGCGGCGATGTCAATTACTGCCTTTCCAGTGTTAGCGCGAATCATTACTGAAAACAATTTACAAGGAACACGTTTAGGAACGTTGGCGTTAACTTGTGCAGCGGTGGATGATGTGACAGCTTGGTGTCTCTTAGCAGTTGCGATCGCAGTTGCTCGGACTGGCGACTTTGCTGGTGCTATACCCACAATTATTGCCAGCATCCTTTACATCGGTTTGATGTTGACCGCAGGTCGTTGGTTCCTCAAACGCCTTGCCAAACACTACCTCCGTGCGGGACGCCTCAGCCAATTGCTGCTAGCTGGGATTTATATGAGCGTGGTTGCGTCGGCGCTAATCACCGAACTAATTGGTATTCACTTAATTTTTGGGGCATTTTTACTGGGAGCAGCCATGCCCAAAAATGAAGATTTAGTGCGGGAATTAGCAGTAAAAACGGAAGATTTTGTCCTGATTTTCTTGCTGCCAATATTTTTTGCCTACAGTGGCTTAAAGACGCAGATTGGCTTGCTCAACCGTCCAGAGTTGTGGCTGTTGTGTGCGTTGGTTTTAGGAGTGGCGATCGCAGGCAAATATGTTGGCACTTATGTAGCGGCCCGTGTCAGTGGCATTAGTAAACGGGAAGCCTCAGCACTCGGTTGGTTAATGAATACTCGCGGCTTGACTGAACTGATCGTGCTAAACATTGGTTTAGAGTTAGGGGTAATTTCCCCCTTAATATTTACCATGCTGGTAATTATGGCATTGGTAACTACATTCATGACCTCGCCACTGCTGGAATGGACATATCCCAAGAAGCTGATCAGGTTAGATGTCATGGAACCGGAGTCGGAAGCAGAAACAGATGATATAGATGCCACTGCTGGAAATGTAACTTCCGTTCGTCCCTATCGAATTTTGGTGCCAGTGGCTAATCCGAGTACCCAAAAAGGATTGGTACAGTTGGCAGTAAGCATTGCTCTTAACTACCGACATCCCGCCGTTGTTAATCCTCTTAGCCTGATTGAATTTGAAGAAGACTATGCCTTTGAAAGTACGCCAGTTGAAGCAGACCGATTAATTGCCCAGCGCCGCCAGCAGCTAGAAGACTTGATTAATACTCTCGAACCAGTAGAAACACGCTCTTATGTGCATCCCATCGTTCGCATATCTAGTAATGTCGCACGGGAAACAGCACAGATTGCTGCACTAGACCAAGTTGATTTAATTCTCGTAGGATGGCATCGCCCAGCTTTTAGTAGCAATCGCTTAGGTGGAAGAGTCGGTCAAATTCTCACCACTGCACCAGTTGATGTCGCAGTATTTGTAGACAGAGGAAGCGATCGCTTAGAAAGTTTATTAGTCCCTTATTCTGCAAATATCCATGATGATTTGGCACTGATCCTGGCGCTCAGACTGCTAATCAATCATGATACTTGTATGTTGCATATTTTACACGTATTACCAAATCCTCTCAAGGATGAATTGAGTTACGAGTTGGACATGATGATAGAGCAATTACCGAGCAGTGTTCGCGATCGCATAGAAATCAAAATTGTCCAAGCTCCAGAGCCAATCCAAGCTGTAGTCGAAGCCTCCAAAAATGTAGACCTGACAATTGCTGGCACCAGCCGCACTTGGGGGATCGAGCGTCAAACCTTGGGTAGATATACAGATCAACTAGCCATCCAATGTCGCTCTTCCCTGCTGATTACCCGCCGCTACAGTCAAGTCACTGCTCATCTCACTTCCATGCTTCCTGAGGTTAGCAGTCAAGAGCCAACATTGAGGAGTTGAGATTATGCATCATTTCAACTTCAAATCTTTAGCTTTTTACGGAGTAGCAATAATTTCAGTGCTACTGTTGTTTAAAACTGTAAGTGTTTATGGAGAAAAAAATCTCAAGGCTCCTCCTCCAGTTAACGGTCGCTATCGTCTAACCCTAGCGGAGAATTTGCCGAACTGTGAAAAATCGGATACCCTGACGTTAAACATTGAGCAGTCGGGTATTTACTTAAATGCCTCTCTATTATCGGCAAACGCTAACGCCGACACTGACGAAAAGCACTCTCTGGCAGGCATCTTGAAAAATCAACAATTAAATTTATCTGGAAAAGTTGGCAAATCAATCCTTTGTAATATTCCTCGCCCCCAAAATGATCCTCTAAACTCAGTCAGAATTCAAATGCAACTTGTGGATAAAGGTAATATGACAGGTCAATTGACCGTAAAGGGTATTCCACAAACTCTGAAATTCACCGCTGTGACCGAAAAAGCCCAGGAAAAATCTCAGAAAAACAACCATTGAACTGGGAGGTGGGGACTAAGGATAGGGATTTCAAGCGCGAAGTAAACAGCAATGTGAGCGCATTGTATGGGTTTTATGGAGCAAATAAAAAGAATGGCTCAGGGACTAAAGACTAAGCAATTTTGCCAATGGGGCAAGCAACTATTTAGCATCAGTATATTAGGCTTTTATGCCGCGATCGCCCTCGAAACTTGCACTACTGCTGTTACACCAGGGGCAAAGCTAGATAATTGGCGTTTTTCCCCCAAGACACAGCAACTCGAAATCACCCTCTCAGCAGGTACAACCCCTCATTATTTCTACTTAGCCCAACCCTCTCGTCTGGTTGTAGATTTACCGAATACTAAGTTGGGCAAAGTCACTACGCAACAAAATTATTCTGGAGCAATCAAAAGCATTCGCGTTTCTCAACTGAACGCAAACGACACACGCATTGTCTTAGATTTAGCACCAGGGACTGTTTTTAATCCTAAACAGGTACAATTGCAACCTGTATCCCGAAAAAATTCCACTCGCTGGGTATTACGTCCGGTTATTTCTGGTAAAACTACTGCTGTCAAACCAGCAAATTCCCCACCTTCACCCAAGAAACAACCTCAAACACCCTATAAGTCACAGCCGCCCAGTGACCTACCCGTAACCACTACTAATCCACAAGCGCCCTTACTCACAGTTCCGCCTCCATCCAATGAACTGCCCTCAACAATTACTACTAACTCAGGACAGCCTTTTGTCACTGTACCCCCCCTAACTCCGAATACATCCTCTCAACAACCTGCTTCGATTCTTCCCCCTCCTTCTTTCCCAAATCAAACCGGTAACTTGAATAGCATTCCTCCTTTCGGAATGTCAGAATTTCCAGTTCCAACAATCCCCAATGTTCCCAATCCCCCAGTGATCGAGTTTGGTCAACCCCTTCCTAAAAGCAGATAAAGAGTGGGGGATTAAATGAGTGTGGGAGGCAGGGGAAGGCAGGGGAGGCAGAGGAGGCAGGGGAAGAAAAACTGATTAGATTATTACCAATACCCCATGCCCAATTCCCAATGCCCAAATCTAAAATCTGTCAGTTTCCTGAGGTGTTCCAACTGCTCCTGGTTGAGCTGTGAAGAAGTTTTGAGCAGCTTCATTCTGATATATGCACCTAATATCAGGTTTATCACTGTCCAAGTTACCTGTAAAGCCAAAGGTGTTCAGGCGATTTTTGCAATCTCTTACCTGATCGGATGTCACCAGCTTACGTTGCTCTAAAAGCGCCCAGTTATTTTGTCGGATTACACATCCAGGACGCATACTAGGCTGGGCAACATAGACATTGAAGGGGTTGAGAGTGACAAACAGTCTGGCGTCCATCACCATCGCGCTGGCTCCGTACTGCACACAAATTTCCGGGTTTGGTGCTTTGGTGTCAATAAATTCACGAGAAGCCACGTTTGATGGCGCCAATGTGGTTGTAGAACTAAAAGCAATGCCAATCCCAATTCCCAAAATCAACACCCCTCCCATAATTGCGATGGTGAAGAGGTTAAACATAGGGGATTGGAAAATAGAGGGTTTAGAAGTAGTAGCCGATCTACCAGTGGGTTTACGTCTCATTGTTGCTTAATCACCTTCACGCCGATTTGGCAGGGAGTAGTCTAGAGTTTTCTCCGATACAAAAATACTAACAATTGTCCGCTTTTTCTTCCTGTTTCTTCCTGGCAGTATCGGCACTATTCCAATACTGCTTTTTGTTGCCCTAGTAATTGATGTGTAAAACAATGTAAATTAACACTTAATGAAATTTTGATAAGTAATTGAAAGCACGTGACATCTCAAAGAGCGCTACTTTCGGGCAAGAGGTTCAAAACTTCCCAACTTCAAATCTTCCTAGCTGATAGTCTGACTATTTTTTGGGGAGATTGGTTAGATTTACGTGTAAGAATCGTACAAGTTGCTGCATCAGGCTTGATATCTCCACTGATATATATTCTAGCTTTTGGCTTGGGTTTGGGTAGCTCCATCAAACCCGGCTCAGGAATTAGTGGTAACTATAACAACTATTTGGAATTTATATTACCGGGGATGGTAGCGCTATCGTCGATGACGGTTAGCTTTGCTGGAACGACATTTTCAATTTGTGGAGACAGGCTATTTACCAAAACCTTTGAGGAGTTGTTGTTGACTCCCATACACCCCCTAGCGTTATATATCGGTAAAATGCTGGCAGGAGTCGTAAGGGGGTTGATGACTTCCAGTTCCGTGATTTTGGTAGCGATACTGTTGACTGGAAACTGGAACTTTCTCAACCCACTATTTCTGGTGTTGGTGGTACTGAATTGTGCCGTATTTGCTGGGTTAGGGGTGATTGTGGGGTTGAGTGTGCGATCGCTCGAATCAGTTGGACTCTACAACAACTTTATAATTATCCCCATGTCATTCTTAGGAGCGACTTTCTTTGACCCTGGTACATTACCAGCTGCCCTCAAAGTCGTAGTCTACCTGTTGCCACTGACCTACGCCAGCATCGGACTGCGTGCAGCTGCTCATTTACCCTTGTCCCAGTTTCCTTGGTACAGCATACCAATTTTGCTGGTGGTAGCGATCGCTCTTTCTCTGTGGGGTGGTTATAAATTTGCTCATCAACAGGATTAAAGCCTTGATTATAACCTGTGCTTTGACTGTTGAATTTTCTCTAAAACTTTTTCTTGATGCTACGTAAGCTTTATTCGTTGGGGCAGGCGATCGCAAACTTATAATATTGATGATATCTATCCACCTCTGACTTTTTATTGCGATAATTCCCAAGGGGGACGCGCTCTCCATTGGTTAGTTAAAGGGGGATAGATGACACTCAAGCGATTGGTTTTAATTTTTGTGCTGACGCCGATAGCAGTTCTGTTGGCAGTTTCAGCTTTATTCAGTAGTTGGCAAGAACCTCAATTTCAAAGTCGTCTGGAACTATACCAAACTAATATTGCTCTACAAGCCCAAGCTTGGCAATCAGAAGATAGCGGTGATGACAATCTCCAGGCGATTCGGGAAGCAATACTTGGTGAGCAACCCCTGGAAAGCGCTACAAAGCAGTATCAGGAGGCGCGTCAATCAGTTCAAGCTAATTTAGACAAAGTTAACAACAAACTTGCACAATTACGCTCTCAATCTGAAATAACTCTCACGCCTCCGAAACCTCTACCGGACGCTCCTCCCACTACTAAAACCTCTAAACAGGGACAGCAACAGTTACAGCAGTCTCTCAAACAATTACAAAAATTACTGGCTGAATTAGACCTGCGTCTGGGAATTTTACAAGCACAGCAGGGACAGACTGATACAGCCCTCAAAACTTGGAGCGAATTACAACAACGCTCAGATATTAATCCAGAATTTGGACAAACCGCCGCTGTATTGAGTGGACTGTGGAGCAATCCTCCCCGTATCCTCCCAAATGCTCAACAACCGATTCAAAAGAATTTAGAAGGTTGGTTTCGTTCTACTGCTTTGGTTCAGCTATACCAATTCCAGCAACGACAAGACGCTTTATCAGTAGTTAAAGCAGCACAAAAAGAATCTTCTGCTCAAGCAGTGTTGAAATTAGCGGTTATTGGCACTATTCCCACCTTGGCAGCTTTAATCGGTCTAATACTGCTGATTTTATTATTTGCTCAACGCTTGTTGAAAGGAAAAGCCTCATTACTAGCTCAAAATGCTGATATCCCTTGGTCAACGCCTTGGGATGGTGAAACGGTTTTGCAGGTTTTTATTATCGGCTTTTTCTTTATGGGGCAAATTTTTGTGCCCTTGGTAATATCGGTGCTACCCATCCCGCGTCCCATTGTTGATGTGCGACTTCAGGCGTTTTCTGTCTTGGTTAGTTACATATTGGTGGCATTAGGGGCGCTGTTAGTGCTGTATTTCTCTCTCAAGCGCTTTTTTCCACTACCAGAATTCTGGTTTCGCTTCCGTTTTCAAGATAACTGGTTTTTGTGGGGACTGGGAGGTTATTGCACGGCTTTACCTATAGTTGTGGTGGTATCTTTGATTAATCAACAGCTATGGCAAGGACAAGGTGGTAGTAATCCCCTGTTGCAACTAGCTCTAGAAAGCCAAGATGGTGTAGCACTTGGCATATTTTTCTTTACAGCAGCGATCGCCGCTCCATTTTTTGAAGAAATTCTGTTTCGCGGTTTTTTGTTACCCTCTCTGACTCGTTACTTACCCGTGTGGGGAGCGATTCTGATCAGTAGTTTATTGTTTGCGATCGCTCACCTCAGCTTGTCGGAAATTCTGCCCCTCACCGCATTGGGGATTGTCTTGGGAGTAGTTTACACGCGATCGCGCAACCTTCTCGCTCCTATGCTCCTCCACAGCCTCTGGAATAGTGGTACACTTTTAAGCTTGTTTATATTAGGTAGTAATTAACACTATAATAGTACTGTTGCCCAAAACCAAAATATCTGCTTTTATCTCCATAAGTAAGAACAATTAACTAGTTACAATTGGTTGCAAGCATAAACACTAGCTGAAAACCAAATTGCGATCGTGGCAAAAGCAAATCAAAGAATGCTGTTAACATAGACAACAAAATATCTAGTTAAGCATTTATTCTCATTCGGAGCATTTTAGCCATTTTCGAGATGTTAATTGTCTTCCCGAACCATTTTTAGCTGTCAGAAATTGGATTGCAATTCCGTTTGGCGCTCATCGAAGTGGGGATCGGCAACTAACAAGGGGTTAGCAAAGATATGGAAGATGCTTTTGCGCTTCTAGATTCCTAATAACCACATAGTTGGTCTTGTCATTGGTGCGATGCTGTTTCACGCCCACTGGAAGAAGCGATGTCTACGACGGGCTATGACGCTCGATGACTTGCTACCGCTTCGCTATCGGCGTCGCAAAATAATCCGGAAATAATACTGATGGACTTGTAAAAAGTGGTGTAAGTAGCAGTTTTTGCTGATTATTGAGGTTCATTCTTCTCAAGAATAATGTCTTACCTAAAAATCTGCAAAACTGCCGCACCAGGGTTTGCAATCATCAAATCCACCACAATTCATTAAGGAGCGCCAGATTTTCAGGCTATGCTGCAAGACATCTTAGCGTCCCCTCTGGAATAGAAGCACGCTGATTTTGATTATTTGTCTTGGGCTTACTTGTACTGAAAAAATTAAAAATCTATTTATAAGCACATACATTTACTTGCTTTCATCTACTCAAGACTTTGTTTTTATACTCACTTATCAAGGAGCAGCACTTATATGGCAAATCTCAACCCCACTCATCCAACCAAACAACTTTTAGCTGGTTACTGTGGCATTATCCTGGGAGCATTTGGGGTTCATAAGTTTATTCTAGGATACGCTTCCGAAGGCTTTATCATGTTGGTGATTTCTGTAGTTGGGGGTTCTTTCACCTACGGCATTGCCTTGTTAATTATGCAACTTGTAGGTTTAGTTGAAGGCATGATCTACTTGAATAAGTCCCCTGAAAATTTCGTAAATACCTACTTTGTGAATAAGCAGGGCTGGTTCTAATAGAAGAAGGTAGTTCTAGCTTGCGGTAAAAGATAATACACACCCACAAGGGTGGAATTCTAGCAAGGACGAACTCTTGCAGTAGACCGTAGCTGGGGATAAGGGACAGCGACTCAAGAAACATCCTTTTCCCCTTCCGCTTTACCCAGCCTGAAGAATTTTCCTTTCTTTACCCCTTAGCCAAAACGGATTGCCGTTAATACCCTGTCTATTAGGATACTTAACTAACTTGCTCTAGCTAGCTTCCTTATTTCTACAAAATTCTTGCAATAAAGATATGTTGCTAGGCTGATTTGTCTTTAGCAGTTATATAGTGACTCTACCTATTAATATTTATTTCTATTTATATGCTTATTCTCAAATCTAAACAGCAAAACTTGGCGATGTTCTTCTTGTTGGGCTTAGGATATTTCAGTGTTATGTCTCATTTAGAGATCAACTATTTCTTAAAAAGCCTGATTGCGATCGCGCCAATACAGGTAGCAGCTATTATTTATGTCACTTATCGACGTTGGAACTGTCAACTCCCTGTAGGGGAATTTAAAATTCAAAATTTAAAATTCAAAATTCAAAACCCTACAGATAAATCTAGGAACTTGGAACCTTGAATTAAGTACAGCGATAGTCGTTCATGCTCAACGAGGTACGATAAATTAATAATTTTAATATGGTTGACATTGAGTCATAGTTCCATATTTAGCCTACGCTCGAATTAGAGACGCTTTTAGTCAGGCGTTGAATTTCTGTAGCGAATCTAAACACAAGCCATGCAACTTGTCCCGAAAACTAAGCCAGCCCCAGAACTTGACCCAATCCTAGAGAAGATTATTTTAGATGTTGGGGGTATGAAGTGTGCTGGGTGTGTGAACGCTGTAGAGCGACAGCTAACCCAACATCCAGGAGTCAAGAGTGCCTGTGTGAACCTGGCCACAGAGGTAGCAGTTGTAGAGTCAGAAGTTGGTGCAGTAGATGCAGATGCACTGGCACAGCGATTAACAGGCGTTGGATTCCCGACTCAACCCCGAAAAGCTAGCGGCACAATAGTAGGCGAAATATCTACCTTACCAGATCCAGCAGAACGCCAACGCCGAGAAATGCGATCTTCTGTTAGGCAGTTGGCGATCGCTGCGGTGTTGCTGATATTGTCGGGAAGTGGACATTTTGGTAATCTTGGTAGCTCAGTGCTGCCAGTGCTGAATAACATCTGGTTTCACTGTGGACTAGCGACAGTGGCGCTATTAATTCCCGGTCGCCCGATTTTAGTAGATGGCTGGCTAGGCTGGCGGCGAAATGCGCCTAATATGAACACCCTGGTGGGATTGGGAACGCTGACAGCCTACATTGCTAGTTTAGTAGCGCTGCTCTTTCCCCAATTGGGTTGGGAGTGCTTCTTTGACGAACCAGTAATGATGCTGGGCTTTATTCTCTTAGGAAGGACATTAGAGCAACAAGCTAGAGGTCGTGCGGCTGCCGCATTTAGGAAATTGTTAGCACTCCAGCCACCGTTAGCACGATTGATTGCTAACCCAGAGAAAGGAGGAGTGGGGTCTTCTAGTGTAGAAATTCCCGCTGAACAGGTGCGGGTCGGTGAATGGTTACAAGTGCTGCCAGGTGATAAAATCCCCGTTGATGGTGAATTGATGGTTGGTCAAACAACAGTCGATGAGTCAATGCTAACTGGGGAAGCAGTGCCAGTAATCAAGCAACCAGGAGATATGGTGACAGGAGGGACGCTAAACCAGTCAGGAGCGATCGCTATTCAGGCAACCCGGATTGGAAGTGATACAACTCTAGCTCAAATTGTCGCCCTAGTAGAAGCCGCCCAAACTCGGAAAGCCCCAGTACAGAAATTAGCAGATACAGTAGCTGGTTACTTTACCTACGGTGTGTTGACAGCATCTGTCTTAACATTTGTCTTTTGGTACTTTTTCGGCACTCACATCTGGACTGATATCACCATGTCTGGTGGCATGGAAATGATGAGCCACGCTCCCCACGGGCTAAACGCCCCGCTAACAGCACTCAGCACTCAGCATTCAGCACTCTTAATCAGCTTAAAACTAGCGATCGCAGTTATGGTAGTCGCCTGTCCCTGCGCTTTGGGACTCGCCACACCAACAGCCATTCTTGTCGGGACTGCTATGGGTGCAGAACGAGGTCTGTTAATCAAAGGTGGCGATGTTTTAGAAAAAGTACACCAGTTAGACACCATAGTATTTGATAAAACTGGTACTCTGACTACAGGTAATCCCATCGTCACAGATTGTCTGTTAATTGAGGAATTAGGGACTGGGAAGTGGGGAGTAGGGAGTAGTGAATCCCACTCCTTAATTCAACTAGCAGCAGCCGTAGAAAGCGGTACTCACCATCCCTTAGCAAAAGCGATTCAGCAAGAAGCACAGCGGCAACAGTTATCTATTCCAGAGGCTGTGGATTTTCACACGGAACCAGGACTAGGGGTATCTGCTGTGGTAGAGGGCACAGTTGTATTGTTGGGTAACTGGGAATGGTTGAGTTGGCACGGCATTGCAATTAACGAAACCACACAACAGGTAGCACAGGATTTAGCAACAGATGGTAAAACAGTCGTTTATATAGCAATTGGCGGAACTTTAGCCGGACTAGTTGGTGTTTCTGATACCCTCAGACCAGATGCCCGATCGACTGTAGACAAATTGCGTCAGATGGGCTTACGAGTAATGCTGCTGAGTGGCGATCGTGCAGAAGCAGCTAATGCCATAGCCAAACAACTAGGATTAGATAGTGCTGATGTAATAGCAGGTGTTCCCCCAGCTAAAAAAGCGGCTGCAATCCAGTCTCTCCAGTTAGAAGGGACAAGGAGACAAAAGGGACAAGAAGACAAGGGAACAAATAAAACTCCTAACTCCTCACTCCCCACTCCCCACTCAGCACTCCGCACTCAGCACTCAGTTGTCGCAATGGTAGGAGATGGAATTAACGATGCTCCAGCTTTATCCCAAGCAGATGTAGGAATTGCTTTACACTCTGGGACAGATGTGGCGATGGAAACTGCTGAAATTATTCTAATGCGCGATCGCTTAAACGATGTTGTCGAATCTATTCAGCTTAGTCGCGCCACCTTCAATAAAATCCGCCAAAATTTATTCTGGGCTTTTGCATATAATACAGTTGGAATTCCTTTAGCAGCTGGTGTTTTGTTCCCTAGTCTGGGTTTTGTCCTTAACCCATCAGGTGCTGCTGCATTAATGGCTTTTAGCTCTGTTAGCGTTGTCACAAACTCAATATTATTACGGCGATTAGCTCATCACCCGTAAAATACTCCTTTACACGGAAAATTTCCCAGCCCAAATCTTGGTTATTCCCATATAAAGTTAAACTGAGTCGGGATTCAGGTTTTACTAGTTCACAAACCTTCTTCAGACACTTACCAAAGCTATCATAGCTACTGGAGTAGAACAGACATGTTCTACTCTTTCAAGGTATTATGCAATTTTAAAGCTTATTTAGATCAGCACCACAGATTTATGGTGCGCGAAAATGGCAGGATACCATACTAAACAAATCTTGATCAATCACAGTTCCACCGATTTGTCAATGGCAGCAGAAACTAATGAAAACCATCTACTGATTATTGAAGACGATCAAGGTCGCAAAGAATTTTCTCTGGAGCACCCCGTCTACTCTATCGGTAGAGATCGCGAATGTAATATCCGTTTGATGTCGCAATTTGTCTCCCGCCGCCATGCCACATTAGTGAGATTGCCACGAGAGCATAATAGTCATAGCTACTATTACCGGATTGTAGATGGCGATGCCAAAGGCAAGCCTAGTTCCAACGGTTTGATGATTAATGGACGCAAGATACCAGCCCACGATCTCAGAAATGAAGATGAGATCGTTTTTGGGCCTCAAGTCCGTGCCATTTATTACCTTTTAAGAAACACTCAGCGTTTGGGACAAACAGATTCGAGCGAGTATGACATTACACTAATAAACCCCGGTATGGCCGAGGATTTAGAGGATATAGGAGACTGAATTATAACTACCAATCACAGTTTGACACTCTCACTGCTTGAAGCTGTGCGAGTGTCAACACAATCAGCAAAGCTATCCTGCAAGACTTTCAATCAAATGCCAATGGCGGCTACTTTCAATAGCCTGCTTGATAAACTCAAACATTTGTCGGCAGTAATTATCTAGTTGGAGTGGTAGTTCTTCATTTTTAATCACAATACTCATCCGGGTTTCTGTTTCGGTAGACTTTGATTTATCAATCAGTACTTCTACTGTTATCAATTTAGGAAAAGGAACATTGCCAGGAACCTGACGAGCGATAATGTAATCGCCCGTGTGGTATTGAATATCCAACTGACAGTCCTGTAGAAGTTCTACAAGTAACGGCAACAGATGGTCACTCTTGACAGAAACAATAAATAAACAGGTATAGCGAGCCATAATAGCCCCACGCCTTGCAACACTCTGTCCATCCTATAATACCGAAGCATCTAAACAGAAAGTCATTAAAAAAGCAAAATTTTTGAGATTAGGGACTACCGAGATATCCAGTCAACGAAGAGACAGGAGTCATAAAAGATATTTTGCCCTCTGTCACAGGGTTATGAGCCAGCTGCCTAAATTTATTTATTGAATTGGGTAGAAGGATTTTTCAAGACGTAAAGCGCCAAACAAAAGGTTTCCTTGTTATAAAAATACGAATTTATTTATGGGGTTTGTCTTCTGCCTCCTGCCTCTTGCCTTCTTTGGTAAGCTGAAAGTTTGATCAAAAACTTTACAATAAAGGTTTGGCTGAGGTAGAAAATGAAATTCGCAATTACTGGAGCAACAGGATTTGTCGGTAGTCTTTTGGTACAACGACTCCAGGGAAAAGGTCATAAAATAGTAGTATTAACTCGGAACACTGCCTTTGCTCAAAAGGTTTTTCCATCTGAGGCTTTCGCCAATGTAGAGATTGTTGCCTATACACCAAACGTATCTGGTTCTTGGCAAAGTGTCATCGCTAATTGTGATGGCGTAGTTAATTTGGCAGGAGAACCCATTGGTGAAGGACGCTGGACACCAGAACGCAAACAAGAAATCCTCAATAGCCGAAAGTTAGGTACACAAAAAATAGTTGAAGCAATAGCCAACGCTAACCCTAAACCAACAGTGTTAATTAACGCTTCGGCTATTGGCTACTACGGCACCAGTGAAACGGCAACCTATGATGAAACAAGTCTATCTGGTAACGATTTTCTCGCCCAAGTCTGCCAAGCCTGGGAAGCAGAGGCGAGAAAGGTAAAAGATGCTGGTGTCCGGTTAGTAATTCTGCGTTTTGGGATTGTTTTAGGTAATGGTGGTGCTTTAGGTAAAATGATTCCGCCTTTCAAACTCTTTGCTGGCGGGCCTATTGGCAGTGGTCGGCAGTGGTTCTCATGGATTCACGTAGACGACTTAGTTAACCTGATTTTGCAAGCTTTAACTAAACCAGAAATAGAAGGTGTATATAATGCCACTGCCCCTAACCCAGTTCGGATGGCAGATTTAAGCCAAACTTTGGGACAAGTGATGAATCGCCCTTCTTGGTTGCCTGTTCCTGCTTTTGCGATCGAAGCCCTTTTAGGAGACGGCGCTATAGTAGTTTTAGAAGGTCAGCAAGTCATCCCAAAACGCACCCTAGAAACAGGCTTTGAGTACAAATATCCTAATTTGCAACCAGCATTAACACAAATTCTTAATTAATGGGCATTGGGCATTGGGCATTGGGCATTTAAAAACTTTTCCCTGTTCTCTATTCCCCATGCCCCATTCCCCATGCCCAATTCTTTGACTATTGACTAGAGAGAAATTTTCTCGAAACCCAACTGATAATACCGCTGAGAATAGCACCGCCCATAAGGATGCCAATTGCTGGGTTAAACAAAGGTTGCCACAATTGATGCCACAAATCCAAACCCAGATTTATTCCCGCAGCATCACCGATCGCAGCGATCGCTAACCAGCCAAAGCCAAACAAAACCAAAAAAACATCTGCGACTAAAACCATGTTTAGCCAATTTAACAATTTCTCTTTCATGATTGGGTACTGGGGATTGGGTACTGGGGATTGGGGATTGGGTACTGGGGATTGGGTACTGGGAAGAGACAAGAGACAACGTAGAGACTTGCTTCAATAAATACCCCCTTGTCCCTCTTGTCCTCCTAGTCCCCAGTCCCTAGTCCCCAGTCTCCATCCTCCATCCTCTACTTTTCAAACAGCCAATTTTTGACTTTTGTCAAACTCTGCCAATCTGGTTTTCTACTTAAACCGTCTTCAATACTATTTTTTATTTCATCACTCCATTCTTCATTGACAAAAATTAACTGCTGTGCTATGTCAACATGTTCCCGCAAACCTTTTTGCTTTGTTTCTAGCATTGCTAAGGCGAGATTGATTCTAGCTTGGGGATCTTGTGGATTTAACTTGACTGCCTTCTGTGCAGCTTTGTAAGCCAAGTTGGGTTTGTTATCGAGTAGATACAACCACGCCAAACAAACCCAAGCAGCACTAGTTTTAGGAGCGCGATCGCACACTTCTTTAAACACAGGGATTAAAGATTCTACTGATTCTCCAGCTTTATAGCGTTCTAAACCTGTATCAAACAGGGATTCAACTGTATTAGTCATTGGTCATTGGTCATTAGTCATTGGTCATTAGTCATTGGTCATTAGTCATTGGTCATTAGTCATTAGGCAGATGCAAATGATAAACGACAAATGACGAGGAACAAATGACAACTGACAATATTACACCCCAAATGACTTGCCGCAACCGCAAGTTTGGTTGGCATTGGGGTTAGTGAATTGAAAGCCACCGCCAATCATGGCATCGCTATAATCGAGCATTAAGCCGTAGAGATATAAAAGACTCTTGCGATCGCTGACAATTTTGAAGCCATCATAGTCAAAAACTTCATCCTGAGGGGTGATCTTGCTAGTGTCTTCAAAGTCCATCATGTAAGACATCCCAGAACAGCCACCCTGACGGACTCCTACTCGTAAGCAGAAGTCTGTGCCTTGCTTGTCCCGGAGGGATTTTACCTGGTGCAATGCGGCTTCGCTCAACAGAATTCCGCGTTGTTGAGCCTGAATTGCTTGTGTCATCTGCTTTTTAAACTCCTTAATTAAGTCTAGGCGTTACCCTGTATCGGCTTGTTAATGCCTGTGGGTTGCCCTTGGTGTTTTTGTATTCATTCTAGCGGCTTAGATGTCGCTAGATGCCAAATTGTAAACACTCGCTCAAAAGCAGCCAAAGATTTTTATTCTAGAATTGAGAGACTCAGTGTGTTTATCCGAGAAGACAGGAGGCAGATCGCTTTTAGTGTCTCCCTTTGGGAGAAGGCAGAAGGCAGGAGGAAATAATTATGAATGAAAACTTTAGTTCTCGGTATAAGATCCTGTTTAAAAAGATAAATTGTATTGAGACACATAGTGGGACATACATTCGTAGCCGATGCGGTCTTCTCCATTAGTGTCTCCCCTTCTCCTACAGGAAAGCAAGTGACGCGCAGCGTCTTGTAGAGAGCGTCTGGGATGCATCCCAAGTGGATAATTTGGCATCGCCGTTCGCAGTCTAAGTCTCACGCTTTTAAATATGGGTTATTTCTGCCTCCTGTATTTTGCCTGCTGCCTCCTGAAACATTCAGTATTTTTGAAGTTTAAGCCTTGCGGCAGCCTGAGAAGTAACCACCCTTCAGGTGCAGCCAGAAAAATTTAATCCGAGGCTAGCTATCCCCGAAAGTTTACTTCCAAATTGCTTCTTTTGATTAACTTACTCTATGACAAGTTTTAATCGCTCTACCAGTCGTCGGTTGAAAAAATTAACTCAAATTCCTTCTGTATGGGAGGGCGATCGCCGTCCGTTGTCATCACCAAGCCAGCACTCAGACTCAGAGGCAAAGGGAGAATGCATTCTTTGGGTAGATTACTCCCAAGGTGTTGTTCGAGGAATGGACGTGGTAGCTTCAGATATTGGCCCAGAAGCAATAGTTCGCACCTTAATGCAAGCAATGGAGCATCCCCAGAGTCCGGCAAGACCTGCTAGGCCCCAAAGAATTTTAGTCAAAGATCGGGAGATCCAATTCTACCTGCGGGGAGTGCTACAAGATTTGGATATCGCCATTGATTACGCACCAGAACTGCCTTTAATTGACGAACTCTTTCGTGGATTTGCCGACATCCTCGATAGTCAAACCCCCGACTTACCCCCACAGTATGCACAAATCTTGCGAGAGAAAGCATTTGCAATTTGGCAAGCAGCACCTTGGGAATTTTTAGAAGAACAGCAAATTTTGTCCATCGAGATTAATAAGTGGGATGTTGGCACACTCTACGCCTCAGTGATGGGAATGCTGGGAATGGAGTATGGGATTTTGTTTTATCGCTCAGAAGAGTCTTTAAAACAGTTTCGCGCCGCAGTTTTAAGAGATGAGGAATCAACGGAACATCTAGAAGAAGCGTTCCTCAAGCAAGATTGCTTGTTTCTCACTTTTGAGAGTGCTGATGAAACTGATGAAGAAGATGATTTGGCAGACCTGCCATTATCAGAAATTGACCCTACTTTCGGTAATATCCACCCCCTAGAAGGACTACGGTCTGTTTTGTATGACGAAGAAGCACTGGTAATCTTGGTTGCGATCGAAAGCCTGAGCCGCTTTATTCGCGATCACCGTCGTCAGCTTCATGAGGACATCTTCCCTACCCTCAGCCGTCGCTATCGCATTTCTCTGCCGCAGTCGGAAGAATCAACTAAATCTATAGCTGTGACAGTCTCTACCATGCCGCAGTTAGCAGCAGAATTAGAGGAAATGGCAGGCTTTGGTGTCGATGAGCGGGAGATTGGGAATCTTGATTTCCAATCATTGCAAGATGACTTGATACCAGAAGATTCTTTCCTCAGCTTAGGTGTGGTGTCCTGGGAAATGTTGGAGTACCTGCGGAAGGGGGTCAGCTACCATCCG
Source organism: Nostoc sp. JL34 (assembly GCF_017114945.1). Taxonomy (GTDB): domain Bacteria; phylum Cyanobacteriota; class Cyanobacteriia; order Cyanobacteriales; family Nostocaceae; genus Nostoc. The sequence goes on along the minus strand of NZ_JABXKQ010000032.1, from coordinate 103,025 downwards.
GCTGGTGAAATCAAACAAGTAGGTGACGGTTTACCGGTGATTTTAATTCAAACTTCCCGGCCCAAGGCTAAGACTGTAATTGAAAGAATTGAAACAGTCGGTGGACTGAGAGCCATTTGCTTTAATCCAGGTGCCGACTCCTTTGATGGCGATCGCTACGACCTGGGTTTATTGCAAACTCAAAATGGCGAATTGTTCCTATTCGGTGAATTTTTAGATGAAGATCCTATTCATGTAGAAGCCCGGAAAAAATGGAATCAGCGGTGTAAAAATACTAAGGGCTACTGTGGCTTAATCATTGCTAAAGGACTAACGGGAGCTTCCCGTGGCAATCCTCAGTTACGAGATATGATGGCTTTGTTTGAAGCGCGATCGCTTTCACCAAAAGATTTAGGTATTGGCACTCTCCAACTGATGCCCCAACTCAAATTTGAATAGTTACACGAATTGCTGCAATCCTCAATCTCAAATTATCAGTATGAGAAATTAAGTCAATGTGTATTTGATTTGCAAATTGACTGAGACTGCATCTCGCAAGGCACTTACCCCTCTTCTTTTTAATAACTGAGTGTTCAATTGAAGTAAAAGGACTCAGGATTTTCGCATTTGTATATGCCCCATCTTTTGTAGGTGGTCTTTTAACCGGAGGTGGATCGTCTCCGGCTACGCTCAGTACTCTTCATGCTTCTTTATCGTCGGATCTCTCATGTTGCGGCACTTTTTAATCCATATTCATGTATATGTCAATACTTATAGGCGGCTAAGAATTAGAAGTTAACTTTACCTCAATTTCATGAAGTACCTGTATTTTCATCGTTTTCCAGTCATTTAATCGAATATCTATCAGTATAAATAACTACAAAATAATGATAAAAGTATCTGCAAAGTTTATTTTAATCAAACCTAGCTGACGCACTTAGATATCAGAATCTTTTTTTAACCAGCTTTTGAGTCCTCTAGCGTCTTGTTATATATCAATATCATTAAGTAAAAGTTCAGGTGTATATCTTTTTCTTTGTAATTTTTTTATAAAGGATGAATCTTAGCTGATTTAATGTCTAAATAAAGATTATTTAAAGTGCGTAAATCATAGCTATAATGAACACACCACCGAAAAAAATTGAAATATACAATTATTTTTTTAGGTATACTTACCAAATACAAAATAGTTGTAAATCAATACTTTATTGCTAGTAACTTATCTCTTAGTTTAAATCTAAGAATAATATTTACTGTGTAATTTGTGGCATCATAATTGGCTAAAGATGATTTATATAACCTCTAGATAGATAAATACGAACAATGCCAGAAAAATCGCCGGGTTGAGAGCAAACTATATCGCTAGAGAGAGGATAAAAAATATGCAAAATTTCATCGTATCTTTACCGGAAGTTAGTGTAGAAGCATGAAACAAAACTAAAATATTCTCGTCAACAGTCAAGTAGCATCATATCTGTTATGGGCTAATTCATCTGTGTGAAATTACAGATAATGATGTCAAAATTTACCAACATCCTTGGCTATTTACACCCAGCAAACTGAGTCTTATACGCTTTTTTATGGTTACGATATTGGCACGGAAAAGCAATTAGCTTGATCGAGGTAAGCCAAAAATCATAACCGTTCAAGTAGCTCTTAACTTCTTGGTTACAGGAATGGGTGCAGATAAGTATTTGTTCTAGAGCGATCGCTTATTTGCCTACTTTTAAGTGATTATTCACGCTCTATACACACCACTGTAACCCGCCTGTAAGCCAGTATTTCAGCATGACAATGATTCTGAAGCTTTATTTTCTGGTGTTTTACCAGATATTCTCTCGAAGAGGGTTTGGCGAACTTGGTTAAGCGAGAAGGTCAAATCCTTTCAATGGAGAATAACTTTGGAAATTTTGATTAAGTCAATAGTAGGTGTCTCAAATTCATTTATCAAATTTCATTGTCAGGCTTTACTCATGCTGTTAGTAGGGTTATTATCTTCAGAAGCAACAATGTGCTTTTTCTACTGTCACAATAGTAACAAAAAAGTGTAGTTTTTTGATTTCTTTAGGAAATGATGAATCCTTTGACAAAACGAACATTTTTAATATTAATGGTATTACTTGTTTCCTGCGACAAATTCTGATAATCTTATCGGTTCCCTCTTTACTTAGACTCTTTCGACAATCTAAAATATACAGCAAATAGCATGATAATGACAAATAAAAAATGGGCCGTTAAACGTATAACAGTCAATCTCGCAACACAGGAAGCGGAAAAACTGGAAAAATATTGCCAACAAACAGGTAGACCCGCAACCGACGTGATTCGTGAACTGATTAGAAGTTTGCCTGTCTCCGACGACAGCAAATAGGTAAGAAGATGCTTTGACGACTTATCCAGATAACTGCTTTACCACCAAAAAAAATATGATACTTTTTGAGTCCGCCGCTATGGACAAGAGTTTGTCTAGCTGATACAGACGCGAGAAAAACGCATTTGGTCATTTATCGGGACTAAAAGAAGCGATCAACAAAGATTTTAGTATCGACATTGCCATCCCTTAATGTGCTGGTGGAGTTGATATTAAGTAGCAAATTCCGACACCAACCCAGTTACAATCTGTAAAGAAACTGAAAAGGAACGACGGAATGCGCGTTGCAATCGTAGGTGCGGGATTGGCTGGACTAGCAACCGCAGTAGATCTAGCTGATGCTGGTTGTGAAGTACAGATTTTTGAGTCTCGTCCGTTTGTGGGTGGTAAAGTTGGCAGTTGGGTTGATGGAGATGGCAACCATCTAGAAATGGGGTTGCATGTATTTTTCGGGTGCTACTACCAACTATTTGATTTGATGAAGAAAGTGGGGGTGTTAGAAAACTTACGCCTCAAGGAACATACCCACACTTTTATTAATAAAGGGGGGCGCACTGGTGCTTTGGATTTTCGCTTTCTTACAGGTGCGCCTTTCAATGGCTTAAAGGCATTTTTCACTACTTCCCAACTATCGTTGCAGGATAAATTGCAAAATGCGATCGCTTTGGGTACTAGTCCTATAGTTCGCGGATTGGTAGACTTTAACGGGGCGATGAAAACCATCCGCAAATTAGATAAAGTTAGCTTTGCCGATTGGTTCCGCAGTCACGGTGGGAGTAATGGCAGCATCAAGCGCTTATGGAACCCTATCGCCTACGCATTAGGATTTATTGATTGCGAAAATATGTCTGCCCGTTGTATGTTAACAATATTCCAGTTATTTGCAGTTAGAACTGAAGCTTCAGTTTTGCGAATGCTGGAAGGTTCTCCATCTGAATATTTACATAAGCCCATTCTGAAATATCTGGAAGCTAGAGGCACCAAAGTTTACACACGCCGACAAGTTCGGGAAATTCAGTTTACAGAGTCAACTGAACAAACCCATGTCACTGGTATAGTAGTTGCCCAAGGTGATGCAGTAGAAACTATCACAGCTGATGCTTACGTTTTTGCCTGTGATGTTCCAGGAATTCAACGCATCATACCCCACGAGTGGCGGAAGTGGTCAGAATTTGACAATATTTACAAACTGGATGCAGTGCCAGTGGCTACAGTGCAGTTACGCTTCGATGGTTGGGTAACGGAACTGAACAATGGAGAGGAACGTAAACAGCTAAATCATGCGGCTGGAATCGATAATTTACTTTACACGGCCGATGCTGACTTTTCTTGTTTTGCCGATTTGGCGTTGACTAGCCCTGCTGATTATTATCGCCCAGGACAGGGGTCTTTGTTACAGCTAGTGCTGACACCGGGAGATCCGTTTATTGCCCAAAGTAATGAAGCGATCGCACAGCATGTCCTCAAGCAAGTCCATGAACTGTTTCCTTCGTCGCGGGAGCTAAATATGACTTGGTACAGTGTGGTAAAACTTGCTCAGTCTCTCTACCGTGAAGCGCCAGGGATGGATGCGTACCGTCCCAACCAAAAAACACCAGTAGATAATTTCTTCCTTGCAGGGAGTTATACTCAGCAAGATTACATCGACAGCATGGAAGGAGCAACTATTTCTGGACGGCGGGCGGCAAAAGTGATTTTGGAGAGTTTGAAGAGATAACGTAGACACGCAGTGGCTTACCGCAGGCTACCGCAAAGGAAGGGCGCAAAGAGCGCAAAGGAAGAAGAGAGAATGTCAGATTGGTTAGAGCATACTGTGCAAGTAGAAGTAGAGGCTCCCATAGATTTAGTATGGAGCCTCTGGTCTGATTTGGAGCAAATGCCCCGGTGGATGAAATGGATTGATTCAGTGAAAATTCCGCCAGATAATCCAGAGATATCTCTTTGGAAACTGAAGACCGGCAGTTTAGAATTTAATTGGAAATCTCGAATTCTCAAAGTTGTTCCCAACCAAATTATCCAATGGGAATCTGTTGATGGTTTGCCGAATCAGGGAGCAATTCGCTTTTACGATCGCCACGGTACTAGCGTTGTCAAAATGACCATTTCCTACGCTATTCCGGGCATTTTTGGCAAAATTATGGATAATTTGTTTTTGGGGCGGATAGTTGAATCAACGATTCAAGCTGACTTGGAAAGGTTTAAAGAATACGCGCTGAATGTTAAAGCTAATTGATATAGATAGCAAAAACAGGCAGTAGGAAACAAACTGTAAAAGTCTCTTGCTGTCTGATGGAAAAATATAGATTTTTTAAGGGTTAGAGGAGGTGCGATCAGCCACCCTTGTTATGATTTAGGTTATCTAAAAATCTATCAGCATACACAAAATATTGTTTGGTACATTAACCTTAATAACTAAGAATTGCTTCACTTTTAAATGGGACTATTCTACTAGGAAAAGAGAGTAAGATTCCATATGAAGTAGACTAATTATATCACCGATTTTGTTAGCATTTGGATGATTTGAAGGAGGATTAATTTCTGTTAATAACAGTGAGACAAACTCTCCTGTATCATTAACTTTATGAACTTTTCCTTTAACCTCAAATCCAGAGTTGCTTCCTAAAAATTTATCGGGCATTCCTGGAGACACGGTAAGAAAACTCTCAGGAGGGACTATTGAACCTGTAATAATTTCGCCAACCTGGAAATTATAATTCTTCACTAGCTTCTCTGTATAATTAAACTTCTGAAATTTCTGTTGTTGAATCATGATGTAATTTCCAAAATAATTTTACACGTGTACTGTAACTCTTCAGTTCGCCCTAACACTCAAAGATAGTCAATGGTTTTGGCAATTTTTTAGGTTAGTGAGCATTACCAAGTACGATCGCACGATTTTATAATTAAGGCATATACTGATAATCTAATATACAAATTACTCCTTCACAAAAATTAAGTAATAATACGTAAAAATACTATTTCAACTAAAAATAACGTGCGATCGCGCAAATTGTGAAGCATTACATACCACCTGCTCAATTGCCTTAACGCACTCTACTTACTGTTGCTTCTGGAAGTGAATCACCCGTAGCTTTGTAAGCAATAATTAGAGACTCTAAAGCTTCAATTCCATTTGCCACAGCTAACTCATAAGTATCGCCATGAGTCCGCCAGCGTTGTCCTGGAAAATCAGGAAATGCTACCAAAAAACAATTATCTTCTTCAGACCATTGAATAAGCATTGGGTATTTAAGCTTACTCATCTTGTTTCTTCTCCTCTACTTTCTCATCTGATATTTTGAACTTATAGGGTTAAAAAAACTACCAAGTTGGGTCGCTGAACAAATTAATCGTCAATTCCTCGCGTGGCGGGACTGCGGTGATGCAAGCGCGGATGATTTCTCCATCCTCTAATTCGACGGTGCAAGCGTGACAAGACCCCATGAGACAACCGGTGGGAATAAATACCCCAGCCCGGTCTGCTACATCTAAGAGGGCTTCTCCCACTTCGGCATCGACTGTGACATCATCTGGTAAAAAGCGGACACGAACAATCATCAATGGTACGCATTTAATTTAGTATTGTCATTTGTCAGTTGTCCTTTGTTCTTTGCAAATGACTAATGACCAATGACAAATGACATTTCAAGGAATTTTAGCTTAAGACAAAAACGGACTTAAGTCTAAATGGCTTTCAACTTCAGTGGCTAGAGAGTCCAAAATCTGCTCTCGCTGTTCCCGATAGTTAGCAACACCTGTGGGCAAAGATTTTAAACCGCGCTGTTGACGGAGGCGATTTAACCAAGCCCGTCGCCAAGGGCCGTTGTCAAAAAGCCCGTGCAGGTAACTTCCCCACACCGATTGACAACTATCCACTAACCCTAAATTAATATCGTCAAATAGGGCATGGTAGGATTGGGGATCTATTCCTTGCTGTTCGATACGCGATCGCCCTTGGTGGATTTCAAAGCCATTTACTGGCAAGCCCTGTTGCGGATAATTTGAGCTAACTTGGCGCTGGCGGGCAATTTTTTGTCCTGTAATTACAGTTCTAATTGGTAAAAGATTTAACCCTTGAAATCTGCCAGCTTGTCCCTCTATCCCTTCTGGGTCGGCGATGATTTGACCAAGCATTTGATAGCCACCACAGATACCTAAAACCGTTCCGCCAGAAGCAGCATAGTGTTGGATAGCTTCTGCCATACCGCTTTTTTGCAGCAGTAGTAAATCGGCAATTGTGGTCTTTGTCCCTGGGATAATTACGGCATCAGGATGTCCTAAATCTTGCTTAGGACTTAAGTATTTAACTGAAACTGTACTTTCTGATTCCAGTGGGTCAAAGTCAGTGAAGTTGGCAATTCTTGGTAAGCGGATGACGGCAATGTTGAGGTCAGTTTGAGCTTTATTTGACGACGATTGACGTTCTAGCAGGTCAAGAGAGTCTTCTGCTGGAAACATTTCTTGCAAATAAGGTATAACACCAACAACAGGGATACCCGTGCGTTCTTCTAACCATTTTATCCCCGGATCTAGGAGCGATCGCTGTCCTCGAAACTTGTTAATGACTACACCCTTAATTAAGGCGCGTTCATCTGGTTCCAATAACTCTAGAGTACCTACCACATGGGCAAAAGCACCACCCCGGTCAATATCAACCACTAACATGGTTGGCGCATTCAAATATTTTGCCACCCGCATATTAGTTAAGTCGCGGTGCTTGAGGTTAATCTCGGCTGGACTACCAGCACCTTCACAAACCAGCAAGTCAAATTCTGTTCCTAAATGCTGTAAGGATTCTTCAATTGTCCGCCACCCCAGTTCAAAATATTGCTCATAGTAATCTGAGGCACTCACTTTGCCTACAGACCTGCCTTTAATAATTACTTGGGAAGTCATATCCCCTTGGGGTTTGAGTAAAATTGGGTTCATTTCTACCCAAGGCACAACTCCGGCCGCCCAAGCTTGCACTGCTTGGGCATAGCCAATTTCTCCACCACTGGCAGTGACATAAGCATTTAAAGCCATATTTTGACCTTTAAAGGGAGCCACTCGCCAGCCACGCCGCGACAGAATACGACAAATAGCTGTAGTTAAAAGTGATTTCCCTGCATGGGATGTTGTCCCCACTACCATAATTGATTTCATAGTTGCTATTAGTTAGTTTTTCAAGATAAGGGTGGAATTTTAGGAGTGAATAGTCATCTGACAATTCATCCATCAGTTAAAAAAGCAGGGAAAGATCCAAGCGGGAGAGCAAGGGAGGCAGGGAGAGAAGAACTAATACCAATGCCCAATACCCCTCAATAGTGCTGAGTAGGGAATCTCACTTCTATAGTTGGAACGGGCTAAACGCCTCGCTACCGCTAACGAAACTGTTTTGCCCCATACCCCATACCCATCACAAATTTAAATTAGATGATTATGGTAAAGACTTCATGAATAGATGTGATGTTTCCGTATATATTGTTCCCTTTGATCCCTTAATCCTAACTCTTGGGTTTTTTATTCTAAAAAGGTATCCGTAACCAATGAATCACAATATCGGATAAACGATCGCGCCATGAAGGAGTCCGCCAATTTTTCCCCTGATATTGTTCCACTAACTGACGTCCCAAGGGAGTGAGGCGAAAACTATCTGTAATTCCCTGACCATCGACTTCTCGCCGCAATACACCCACTTGAATCAGCCAGCCCAAAGCGTTATCACAGGCTAATTCTGATAAAGGGCGTTTAGTATAGCCCTGCTTGAGTCCATTTTCTAGGGCGATCGCAGTTAATGACACACTCTGGTGTCCCATCACTTCAAATAAAGATACATTAAAGGGCGAACACACGAGCGATCGCTCGGCTCTTTCTACTGTGCTTCGAGGATAGACAAATATATTTGGGTTTTGGGAATCAACAGCAGGCATTGTGTATGGGTAGAAATTTTTCTTTTCAAAAAGATTAATTTAAGAATATATTTTTTCTTGTACCAGATACCCAATTAAACCAAAATTAGTTACCTAAAGTATAGTTCTGCTATTTTTTAGTAATTATATTTAAACATTATAAATTAATGTAAAATTTCAAGTGCATCAACAATCTGAAACAGGAAAGGTTAATTATGCCTCTAGCAGTTGGTACGGATGCACCTGCATTTACCGCCAAAGATACAAACGGCAACACAGTCTCGTTATCTGATTTTGCCGGAAAGACGGTTGTTTTGTATTTTTACCCCAAAGATGACACGCCAGGTTGCACCAAACAAGCCTGTAGTTTTCGGGATGCCCAGTCTCAATATCAAGGTAAAGATATTGTCATCTTGGGAGTTAGTGCAGATGATGAAGTCTCCCATCAAGCATTCACCCAAAAATATAATTTGAATTTTCCCCTACTGGCTGATAGCGACAAATCCCTAATCAAAGCTTTCGATGTGGATGGCGGCGGTTATGCCAAGCGCGTCACCTACGTAATTGACCCCAGCGGTAAAATTACCCATGTTGACAGTGCTGTAAATACCACCACCCATGCTAGCGATGTTTTAGCTGCACTTGGGCTGATCTGATAATTCAGGATTTTTTAAATAGTCTTAGCCCCAAGCCTCTAGAGGCTTGGGGTTCTTTGTTGGATTCAGTTACCTGATGGTGGTGTCACCAATGGCGGCGTCACTGATGGTTGTGTAACCGTTGGCAAACTGAGGGTTGGTTGCTGTTGTTGACCTTGAATTAGTTTTTGTTGCCTTGCTTTAAAGGCTGCTGCTGCTGAGTTTAGTTCTTCGTTCTGTTGGTTAGAATCCCAGTTGAGAGTCCCGAAATTTGCCCGATGAATCAGATCAAACATATTAAAATTGTCTGAGTTGGAACGGGAGAAAGGATCGGTATTTTGGTCTGTTGTAGTATTGCTGGGAAAAGCATCCGTTGGGCTGCTGATTTGAGCCGAACTGGGTTGAGCCATGAGCAAAGAAGCAAAGCTAATTCCTGCTACGGTAGCTACAAAGAGTCTAGGAATTTGTAAAAATGGTTTTTTCATGGGGTTTTGACCCTACCTAAAATTTATCTATTTTATCTTTTTAAGCCAGAGTTCGTCGCAGTTGGGGTTGAATACTTAGTAAGGCGACTAGGGCAAAGCCAAATAACACTAGCAACGCTCCCCCAAAGGTAACATCACCCCAAGGAGCCTGCATTACTACACTACCTAGTCCCCAACTACTGTGGAGATAGAGATAGCGAATTGGTTCGATCGCATAGCTGAGAGGATTCAGGGTAGCGATAACCTGTAACCACTGAGGCATGAAGGATAGAGGTGCTAAAGCAGTACTAGCGAATAATAATGGGAGGTTCGTGACAAAAATCACTGCGATCAATTCGATGTGTCCGGGTAGAGCAAAAGCTAAACCAAGGGAGATGGCTGTTACACCCAAAGCTAAGAGTAAGACAATAACAGCGATCGCACTTAAACCTACTGCATCTGGTAGTCCAGCCCCCAAGAACGCTGCCGCTGCTACAATCACCGCTGCTTGCAACAAACTTTGGCTGATGATGAAGATAGCTGAGGCAAAGACAATGGAAAACCGCGATGCTAAGGGTGCTACTAGCAAACGATTCAAAAAGCCGAACTCGCGGTCAAACATTACCGGCAAACCAGCATTTAGCGCCCCAGCAAAGGCTGTAAACACAATTATGCCGGCAGCTAAAAATTGTCCGTAATTTGTTGTGTTGCCAAATATACCTTTGGGAGCATTTTGGAACAAAGCACCAAATAGTATCAACCACATTACTGGTTGAATAATTCCGGCAACCAAAGATGAGGGACGGCGTTGCAACTGAATAAACAAGCGACGAGTTAAAGCCAGCGTCTCTTGTACCAATTCACCGAAAAAGTTAGGTGCAGCATTAGCATCTGCTTGCGGCGATGCTAGTGGCTGCCAATTTATATCAGATTTAGGAGTAACACTCATGATTGGGGATTGGGGATTGGGGATTGGGGAAGGTGGGGCCCCCTCTGGGGATAAGGGGTAATGGGGATTGGGGATTGGGGATTAGGGATTTTGGATTAGGGATTTTGGATTGGGTATTGGCAAAACTCCTCCCCAGTCCCCAGTCCCCAGTCCCTATCTCATATTCTGCTTCTTCTCAGCTTTGGGATCGCGGGTGGCGACGGCTGCAAGTTCTGCATCCGATAAGGTGCGTCCTGTGGCGGCGAGATAAACGTCATCGAGACTGGGGCGAGATTGGGCGATGCCAAATGTGGGCAAGCCAGCACTATTGAGCGCTTGCTGTATGTTAATGAGAACATCATTCTGAGGTGTCACTACCAAGTTGAGGGAATTACCTTGAGCGCTGTTGATGATGACTTCTTGGACAAAGGGTAAAGGTTTCAGGAGGTTTTTAGCTTTTTCAGCTTCTTCAATGGGGGAAAATTCGCGGATTCGCAAGGTGATGCGATCGCCCCCTACTTGATCTTTCAATTGCGAAGGTGTACCACTTGCAATCACGACGCCGCGATCTATAATTGCCACGCGATCGGCTAAAGCGTCAATTTCTTCTAAGTAATGGCTGGTAATTACTACCGTCGTTCCAGAGGCGCGTAATTTTCTCAGGAAATCCCAAACCACAAAACGAGTTTCTATGTCAAGTCCCACAGTTGGCTCATCCAATACCAGAACATCCGGTGCATGGAGTAATCCAGCAGCCAAGTCTAGGCGCTTGCGTAAACCACCTGAGTATGTACCTGTCTTTTTGTTGGCGTATTCTTGCAAACCGAGTAAATCTAATACCGTCTCAATGCGCTGTTTGGCTACTGTGCCTGGGAGGTGATAAAGTGCTGCTTGCAATTGCAGCAGTTCTTTTCCAGTCAACACCTTATCTATAGCGACTTCCTGAGCTACGTAGCCTAGTCGTTGTCTTGCGACTCTGGGATTATCTAATACAGAAATACCAGATACTTCGATTTTGCCAGCATCCGGTGTGGTCAGCGTACATAAGGCACGCAAGGTAGTAGTTTTCCCAGCACCATTGGGGCCAAGTAAACCAAAGATTTCTCCTGGTTCTACCTGAAAGGAAACATCTTGGACGGCAACCACTGTACCGTAGCGCTTTTGCAAATTTTGAATGAAAACGGCGGGAGCCATGACAGCTGATCCCCAACTATACAAATCTCAATAAAGTCTATCCTTATTGTAGAAGGTAGAGAGCAAGGAAATAGCGCATAAGCGAAAATCTGTAAATAAGTTCGCTTTATGCGCTATGCTGCCAAAAATTTTTAATTATTTTAAACAAGTTGCTTGATTGCGTTTGTAGCGAAACAAACCAAATACTACAGCAACTAATCCTAAACCTGGAAGATTTGTAGGCTCTGGAACTTGAGTCCGAGTGGGAGGCTTAGGCGGAGTGTAGTACTTACTTGGGAGATTCGGCAAATCACCATTAAACAGATAGTTGTGAGATTCGCCATTTCCTGTCAAAGAAGCAACTACCACGTTGCCGTTAACTTGACCGTTATTAAAATTGAAATTAGCCAAAGGAGCAAGAATACTACCTAATATGCTAATCCCACTGGCAGTTATGTTTGTCGCTTCATAGAAGTTGTAGATTACCTTTTGTTTATCTGTGCCAATGATATTAAAACCAAAGTTTTGCAGCGACACATCCTTACCGCTGATATTGACAACGATAGTTGAATTTGTGTCCCCCTTAATTTCAAAATAGTTTGTCTTGGAGACAGATGAACCTGCAAGATTAAAAACATTGAAAGCAGTACCACTGCCACTAAGGTTAATAGCACCCCAAGGTTGAACTGTTGTTTTACCAGTAGGAGTTAAGGTTGCCAAATATTGAGATAGCCCTCGCAATTCTTTCCCTGCTTCATTGAAGTCGATGGGATTGCTCTTGCTGAGAGTTCCCTGTGGAAATCCTACATTGCTGGACACATTGGCGCTGCCTCCATAGACAGCATTACCGTGGTAGACTTGACCGTTGCTCAGAGTTAGATTTTGTCCAGCTACTACTACGTTACCGCTATTGTTAGAAAGTCTGCTTCCGAGTCCGCCGACAAAATTAATGTTACCGCCAGCAGCAAGTTTTCCTTCAATATCTGTATATTTTTGAGAGATATCTCCCAAAACAAATACATTGTAATCAGAGGCAGCGCCTAACTCAACTGCATTCGCTCTTGCTGAGAAACCCAGCGCTAGAGTGACTACAATAGGAGCTGCTACTAGCCGCCTATAATAGGTTTTTGATTTCATCTTCTAGTTTATGAATCATCAACATTATCCTATGGGTATAAATCAAAGATCGCATTAGTCTCCTAGCTCTTTTCATTGAAGTTTCATACCTGGCATAATTACTGTATATTTTCTCCTAACTTGTCCGTTCAACCGCATATTTACTGTTGACTAAATGAATTAAATTTTTATCAACAATAATTTAGGAGTTTGGAGTTAAGACGTTATTTCACAACTTTAAAAGTTTTGAGGCTAGTGTCATTGCAACCACTGATAAATCCACCCATTGCCTGGATTTGTTGCAGATATTCAAGGATAGGTTTAGTGATGACTTCTCCTGGCATTAACACAGGAATTCCTGGAGGATAGGGACAGACGATTTCGGCACAGATGCGTTTATTAGTCTGTGTCAAAGGTAGTATTTCACTGACAGCAAAAAAGGCTTCACGGGGAGAACAGCATAAAGTATGACACTGTGTTGTGAAAAGATTCTGCCAAATATGGCTTTTAACATTCAAGTTGGTTCGGCGATATTCTTTGGCAAGAGTGGTAAAACCTTGCACTAATTGCTCAATATCAGCTAGGGTGTTGCCCAAACTAATGATAAAGGTGAGATGTTGCAATGAGGCGAATTCAGCTGTGACAGCAAATTTTTCATCGAGAATTTCATCTGCTTCAAATCCGGTTAAGCCTAAACCAGAAACAGTGACAGTTAGTCGCGTTTCGTCTAAAGCCACAAAGCCGAGAGATCCCCTCAAACCTCCTTGATAAGGGGGGATAGGAATCTGTAAAACAGATAATCCAGGAATTTGATTGATTTTTGTTCTAGCTTCATTAGCAAGTTGCAAAGCGCGAGACATCAGCATTTTTCCGTGGAGTGCCATTTGCTGACGCGCTGCATCTAAAGAAGCTAAAAGTAAATAACTGGGACTGGTAGATTGTACGAGCTGCAAAGCTTTACTGATGCGATCGCAATCTATCCTATTACCTTGAATGTGCAGCATTGATGCTTGTGTCATTGCACCAAGCACTTTGTGGATGGATTGTACAGTTAAATCTGCACCTGCTACTAAAGCTGGAGTGGGTAATTTTGGGTGAAAGGTAAAGTGTGCGCCGTGTGCCTCATCTACAAGTAAAGGGATATTGTATTGATGGGTAATATTGGCGATCGCACTCAAATCTCCACAAACACCGTAATATGTTGGATAAACTGTCAACACTGCTTTAGCATCAGGATGCTGTTGGAGTGCAGATTGTAAAGCATTGGGCGTGATGCTATGGGCAATATCTAAAACTGGATCGTATTCAGGATTAAGAAAAATTGGTATTGCACCTGAGAGAATTAAACCTGCGATCGCAGAAGAATGGACATTGCGAGGCAAAATGATTTTATCACCCGTGCCACAGGTAGCAAGAATTGCCGCTTCAATCCCACAGGTAGAACCATTGACAAGGAACCATGTTTGCGAAGCACCAAATGCCTCAGCCGCCAGTTGTTGTGCTTCTTGAATAACGCCTTGGGGTGAAAAGAGATTATCTAAATCTGCTAATTCGGTTAAATCAGCGCGAAAGACGGCTTTACCAAATAAATCAGCCAAGGGTTGAGAAATTCCCTTACCTAGCTTATGTCCTGGGGTATAAAAAGGCGCGTGAGGTCTTGTTGCATTGGCTTTTAAGGCATCTAATAAGGGTGTTTGGTTTTGATTGAGCATTTAATAATTCGTAATTGAAGGTACAAGGAAGGTAAATTTATTAATGAACAGAAATAAATTATTCCTTATGCACAGCATGAGGTAATAATTACGAATTACGAATTACCAATTAGTCACATGAGGCCCTATCATCAAATCCCAATTTTCGAGTGTGGTGAACCGCTAATTGCGATTCCTTTAGAATTGTTTGCGGTGGAATCTCCCCATCCTTATGAAAAATTAGGTGCGCCTTATGGCGATCGCTCTCCTTATTATCTCCGTCAGAGCGTTATCGAAAATTTGCTCCAAGCGCAAAATTATCTTAATATTCTGCATCCTAACTGGCGTATCCAAATCTTTGATGCCTATCGCCCGATCGCAGTTCAGCAGTTTATGGTAGATTACAGCTTCGCCCAAGCATTACAAGACAGGGGACTGACTGAGGTGGAGTTATCACCAAACCAACGTCAAGAAATTTGGGAAGTGGTTTATGCAATTTGGGCTGCACCAAGTTTGGATGAAAAAACTCCGCCTCCTCACAGTACTGGTGCGGCAGTGGATGTGACGCTAGTAGATGATGCAGGGCAAATAGTGAACATGGGTTCGCCGATTGATGAAATGTCAGAGCGATCGCATCCCGATTATTATGCCAATAGCGATCGCCCAGAAATGCAAAAGTATCATACTCACCGTCAACTATTGCAAGATGTAATGTTAAAAGCTGGTTTTCAACGCAATCCCAGAGAGTGGTGGCATTTTTCTCTTGGCGATCAAATGTGGGCTTGGCTGAATAATCAATCCAATCCAGCCAATCCTGTCACTGCACGTTATGGGCGTCTTGCACAGATACCTTATGCATCTTGAGGATTTAGTTCTCTTAACTCGTCGGTAGTGTAAGTACCAATAGGAGTCCAAACTAGATAGGGAAGCAGTAACAGCGCTGCTATTGGAGAAACGGGCAAAACGCAGATTGCCAGGACAACGGCTAAAATCAAACCGGCTAGCCCAAGAATTTCCCCAGCTTTCAGACTGCGAAACCTCAGCATTACAGGTATGTAGGCGACGGTGATAATTTCCACAAGAAGGTAAAAAGCCATTAGTAGCCAAGTAATTAGACTTCCGGGATTTTTTTGCCAAACAATATAAGCTGAAGCTGCACCGCCAATAAAAATTACAGTCCAGATCAACGGAATCAGCGGCTCAAAAACTAGCCAGCGAGGGCGACTTAAACGTGCAAACCATTTAACATCACGCGGCGTGATTAAGAAGCTACCAAGGGCGATGAAAAAAGTTACAGCCCCAATTATTATCCAAGATGGAATCATATTGCACTCTTGTGTGTGTATTTTGTCAAGTCATACACTGCAAGTTTGGCAATTTAGAGAATATGTTGAATCATTCGCTGGTGCGAATCTTAGATATCTTGAGGGTTGAGACTAGCCATCTGCCAAGTGGTATAAGTACCAATGGGACTCCAGAGCAAATAAGGAACTAGTAATAGTGCTGCCCAACCAGAAAAACCTAAGACTGCAAGTATCAATAAAACACAAATGATCAAACCTGTGCCACCGAGAATTGTGCCCACTTTCAGACTGCGAAGCTTAAACATTACAGGCGTATAGGCAATAGTCACAATTTCTAAAAGCAGATATAAACCCATAATTAACCAGGTTGAAGTGCTTCCTGGGTCTTTCTCCCAGACAATATAAGCCGACCAAGCACCGCAAATAAATATTACAGTCCAGATAATTGGAATCGCACCCTCAAAAGTTAGCCATCTCGGTCGTTGTAAGCGCTTGAACCACTGGCGATCGCTAGGCGTAATCACGTTAGCTGCTAAGGCAACTAAGAAAGCCACACCCCCAATCACCATCCAAGATTTAATCATGCCCGTTAGTCCTTTACAAGCGCTATCTATCGCTTAATATCACTCTTTATAGTGTGATTTTGTCAATTTAATTGCTAATTCTTCATCGTCCCTGAGTTTGAAACCTTTACATCGTTTGGCAGGATTTTAAATTATGGGGACTGGGGACTAGTACCGCAAGGCGGAATTAAAAATTAAAAATTAAAAATTAAAAATGAATACAGCGTAAGCATTTCATTGATTTGGAATGGTGAGGTAGTCCGGTCTTCTCCCAAGGGGAGACGCCAAAGGCGATGGGGGTTCCCCCCATGAGGAACTGCCGAACCCGTTAGCGCAGCGTTAGCGAGTCATCGAGCGTCAGGGGTGGTTTATTTCCGCCGCGTTGTACTAGGGAGAATTATCGAAGAAGTTTTTCCCTTGTCTTTATTGTCTCTTCCCAATACCCAATGCCCATTAAGATTTTATTCCCCAAGATTTTGAGGTGATTATGTCTAGGGATGGGGGTATGGGGTGAACAGTGGAAATAATCTTGGCAGTAGGGGGATTAAGGTAATTAGATTCAATGGTAATTGATATGCAAATAGAATCAGAACCGCGTTCGCTAGCACCAGAAACACGAGGAATTGGTAATACCATTCGCCTTACAGGCTGGATTGCTTTCTGGATACAATTGGCAATTGGAGTAGTTTCGGTCTTAGCTTTGTTGTTTGCCTTGACTGGTCGTAGCTTTGTTCAGCAACAGAATACTGGTCTTGGGATTGGTATATTTTGGGCTGTATGCGGAATTGTACTGTTGTTATTCTGTCTCTATTGGGATTTTCGTTACACTCGCATAGGCAAAGCTTTAGAAAATCCCAATCTAGCTTTGCATCCTAGTAAGCCAGATACAACTATAATCCTCCGACTGGGGATAATTGCAGGTTTAGTGGGAATATTATTAACTCTCTTAGGTGCTAGTTCAACAGTGTTAGTGCTAGTGGCAAAATCTATATCCCAACCTCCAGGAGTAGCAATCACTGACCCCTACAGGATTATTCGACCAATGGATGTTTTTGTGGCTGTGGCAGACATCACTGGGATTGCTGCTCACTTTGTGGGTACTGTCGCTTCCTTATGGTTGCTGGAACGAGTGCATCAACACTAACGCAAGAAGGCACAAGAGAAAAAACTTAGTATAAGTTTTGAGTCATGAGTAAATTCCAACTACGATCGCTACCGCCTTGGAGGCGATCGCACTGCGATTTCTGAAGCAACTAGAGGGGTGATAAATTATTCAATAGCCAGCGCTTAGAATGCTCTCACTGTCACGGCAGCCTTAACTTCATAGATTCAATTATCTATAAAGTCTAGCTTTCAAATAAATCGCTTTCCATAACACCTAACAGCAAGACTGCTAGTCTATTAACGCAGAAATGCTCAGTGTAGACCGCCTTTTTTCGTGTCTTTAGGTCAGTTTTAATTATTCTAACTTTTATCTAAAGATATAGTTTAAAGGCAGATTGTTATTACTTCTGACAGTTACTTTAAATCATCCTGATGAGTGAAAGTAAATATACTTAATAACTGAGGTTCAAAGCATGGAATCTACAGGTAAGGTTCAAACTGTGGACTCATCCTGGTCTCTTCCACTACCATTGAAAGAGTATGCAATGAGCCGAGTAACTGTCTACTTTTATAGCGACAGATGGGTTCCTATTAAATTTTGTTTTTTGGAAAAGGCAATTTTGCTTCACCACAAGGCAAACTTAGAAGGCAAGGAAATTTTATTATTTCCTGCTGATTTAGACCCCAATGAATTCTCAACTTCTTTTAACTAAAATGCATTGAGGTAGACTATTTTTCAACAATTTTGGCAACAAATGAATCGGCACTAGAGGCGTACATATATATATGTACGCCTCTACTTGTAAATGGAATTATCAAGATATTCAAACCAACCCAGAACGTAGTGCTACAACTGCTGCTTGCACGCGATCGTCTACTGCTAATTTATTCATAATCCCTCGGACGTGAGTTTTGATGGTGTTGGGGCTGAGATAGAGTTTTTCGGCAATCTCTGGGTTACTCAAGCCGTCTACCATGAGCTTTAACACTTCTAACTCGCGCCCAGATAAGTTGGCGTTGTTGGTGGTGGGTGAAGGCGGTTTGAGATTGTCAATCACTCGCCGCGCAATTTGGGGATCGAGATAGGCTGCACCATCAACTGCGGCTGCGATCGCACTTAACAATCTTTCCACACTTGCACCTTTGATACAATACGCATCTGCACCGCTAGATAGTGCCGCAATAATTTCTGTCTCCGTTTGATGAGATGTCAGCATCACCACATGAGTTGCTGGTAGCGCCGCCTTAATTTGCTGTGTGGCTGCAATGCCATCCAATCGCGGCAAGCCAATATCCATAACTACCAAATCAGGCTTCAGTTGCAGTGCTGCTTGGACTCCCAAATAACCATCTTCGGCTTGTCCAACAATCTCCAACTGAGGATGAGCCATTAACGATTGCTCTAATCCCAGTTGCATCATCGGATCATCTTCAACAATTAACACGCGCAACGGCGGAGCATTGATCGGTAAATTTAAGGGATAGCGAGTATCTAAAGACATTTTTATTAATTAAAAGTCATTTGTCATTTGTCCTTTGTCATTTGTCATTTGTCCTTTGTCGTTTGCTTTTTTTGCTTGCCAATGGCTAATGACTAATGACAAATGACCAATTATTATTCTTCGACGCGATAGCCTAACTCTGCTAAACTAATCCGCGACTGTCGCCATTTTGGCTGGACTTTGACAAACAATTCGAGGTAAACTTTACCAGCGATTAACTTTTGGATTTGCTCGCGAGCTTCACTACCAATTGCTTTGAGCATTGCTCCACCTTTGCCAATGAGTATGCCTTTTTGGGAATCGCGCTCGACGTTGATAGTAGCAAGTACACGGATAATGCTGGGAGTTTCTTCTACTAGATCAATGGCGATCGCTACTGAATGGGGTACTTCTTCACGAGTCAACAATAAAATTTGTTCTCGGATTAATTCACCCATAATAAAGCGCTCTGGCTGGTCAGTTACCAAGTCTGGGGGATAATATAATGGCCCAATTTCTAAATGTTCAATTAATAATTCTTGAAGTTGCGGTAATCCGGCACTAGTCTTGGCAGAAAATTTTACGATTTCCCATTCATGGGACTGGGCCATCTGAGCGTAACTATCATCTAGAAACTGAGAGTCAGTCGGTTGTTGGTCGGTTTTGTTCACGCCCAGAATTACTGGTGTTTTGCTGCGACTGAGCAATTCGGCAATATAGCGATCGCCCGATCCACAAGCTACCGCTCCATCTACCACAAATAGCACTACATCTACCGACTCAATGGCAATTTTGGCATTTTGCACCAATACTTCGCCTAATTGATGATGAGGCTTATGAATTCCTGGTGTATCTACAAATATTAACTGCGCCTCTGGTGTAGTTAATATACCCCGCAAACGGTTCCGTGTCGTTTGTGCTACAGGGGAGGTTATGGCAATTTTTTGTCCTACCAATTGATTCATTAAAGTAGATTTACCGACATTGGGACGACCAACAATGCCGATAAAACCTGATTTAAATTCAGGAGGAGCCTGTGGGATTGTTACTTCTCCTGAAAAAGAGAAAGTGTAATTATCAATACTAGTCACCTTTGGCTCCACCCTCATATTTTACAGCTGGGATAACTTGATTTTTTCTTAAACACAAAACAAGCATAAAAACACCCTAGCATTTTCGGGGATTGCTTTTGCTCAGGTTTAATCTACTACTGGCTCTACACTTAACATTTTACAGCTGAGATAACTTGGTTTTGTTTTTAGATACAAAACAAACATAAAATTACTTTGGCATTTACAAGGAGCGCTTTTGCTTAGGTTTAATCTGCTGCTAACTTTGGTTTAAGTTTCATCGACTACTCAATATATTTGAATCAAAATGTCAATAAAAGAGATGGGAGAACGCAAACGCATTGGAATTCTTACCAGTGGAGGTGATTGTTCTGGCTTAAATGCTGTGATTAGGGCTGTAGTAAATTGTGCTGTGGATACTTACGGCTGGGAGGTTTTGGGAATTCGGCAAGCGACTCTAGGATTAATGGCGCGTCCCCCACAATTCACCAAACTGGAAGTTGATCAAGTTGACTCGCTGTTAACTGCGGGTGGCACAATGTTGGGGACAACCAATAAAGGCGACCCTTTTGCTTTTCCAATGGCGGATGGCAGTTTATGCGATCGCTCCGAAGAAATTATTGCAGGTTATCATCAACTAGGTTTAGACGCTTTGATTGGTATTGGTGGTGATGGTAGCTTGGCAATTCTCCGTCGCCTCGCCCAACAAGGCGGGATTAATCTAGTAGGTATTCCCAAAACCATTGATAACGATATTGGCGTTACTGAACATGCCATCGGTTTTGATACAGCGGTGAATATTGCCACGGAAGCACTAGATCGCTTACATTTTACTGCTGCAAGTCATAGTCGAGTCATGATTTTGGAAGTAATGGGGCGTGATGCTGGACACATAGCAATAGCTGCGGGAATTGCGGGGGGAGCAAATGTAATTTTAATTCCCGAAATTCCTTATACAGTTGAGCATATTTGCCACAAAATCAAAGAACGCCAAGAAAAAGGTAAAAACTATTGTTTGATTATTGTTTCCGAAGCAGTTCGCACCCAAGGTGGCGAAAATGTGACGATTACAAATCGCTTAGGTCAAAGTCGATACGGTGGAATTGGCGAATACTTAGCCGATGAAATTATTCAGCACATCGGTGTAGAAACGCGAGTCACAGTTTTAGGACACATTCAACGGGGTGGGACTGCTTCACCACTAGATAGATTAGTTGCAACAGCCTTTGGCGTAGCAGCGGTTAACTTGATTGCCGAAGATAGATACGATCGCATGGTGACATGGCAAAATCGCCAAGTATTAAGTGTACCAATTACAGAAGCGATCGCTCAATATAGCGCTGTCGATCCTAATGGTACTTTAGTTAAAACCGCTCGTGGTATGAGTATTTATTTAGGTGACTAAACTCAATACTGTTCGGTTAAAGCGAGAGACGCGATGAATCGCCGTCTCTACAATAATTAGTCTTTTGTAGAGACGGCGATTTATCGCGTCTTGCCCAATGCCCCATGCTCTAACTCACAATTCCTAGTACAAACTCGCCTTCATTCACGGCTTGATTGGTTGCCACATCATAAACTAATCCATCATGTTGAGCGCAGACATCAATTACACTAGGTAGTTGACCTTCTTTATTAAAGCTGAGAATTTGATACAGCTTTTCTCCAGCTTTGACTTTACTACCTAATGCTATTCTCGATTGAATCATCCCACCTGCGATCGCATAATATTTTTTCCGGTTGCTGCTAGATGCGAAAGTCATCTCATGGGTTTTTGTATCATCTGATAAATCAGGAATTTGCAATACATCTTTTTGCACTAAATAGTTTTTTACACCCTGTACACCTTTGGCGACTGAATCAGGATTCATTTGCATTCCTGTTCCCAATTCCAGTGTCCAAGCTTCCACATCAAACTTGATTTCCCTACCAAACTCTTTAAAACAAGCTTCCAGCGCTAACCAAGGTTTGATAAAAGCTTCATCAAAAGCATCGCCATCATATTTATCAAGTAAGATTCCGAAATCGAGTAGAAAGTATTTTGCACTATCTTCTCGATTTTGGAAGTAATAAACGTAGTCTAAGGCTTGATTTGTAGAACTATGTAAGTCAATTAAGTAGTCTGCATCTAAACTCATATTTTGTAGTTTGTAGCTAAAAAGTTCAGTGTAAGGAACACCACTAGAAGAATTAGTTTTTTCTAAAATTTTTGCAAATTGTTGCTTAATGATAGTTAGATAATTTTGTCGAATCACCTCTATATCGATATGAAGTTGAGATTTAGTAAAAGCTACTAAATCATCAGCTTCTTTCTCGTAGTCCCAAAATATGCGATTCCAGTCTTTAGCTTCGTAAACGCAGTAACGCCCAGGTGAAAAATGATGAGCGCGTTCATTTGTTCCCATTGGATTACAAACGGGAACTAGCCAAATTTCTCCAGCTAAATCTGTATCATTTATTGTTAATAAAAATTCAATTAGCTGGTGAATAACGGCATTACCAGCAATTTCCGCACCGTGCAGATTAGATTGAATGTATACCTTTTTACCAGGTTGAGCGCCGATGAATTTGTATAGTTGTAAGTAGAGGCGATCGCCCGAAGCCATTTGACGTAATACAATGCTTTCAATAACTGGCAGCATGAAATAACTCGGTGATGATTTGAGTAAATTATCGCTGTATCTGTACTGAATTAAAAGCCTAGCCCGATAGAATTAGCTGATTTCATTTGCGTAATCAGCTAACCTCCGCGTGAATTACTAGGATAAGTTAGCATCACATTAACTAGTGTTGGCAGTAGCTATGGCGCAAAATTGGTTGCGGATTACGCATCAAGACGATAAAATCCAACTTTCTTGGCAACGCGGATATGAAAGTCCTCGTTTTGCGTCAGAAGTCGCCTTTCAGCAACCCTTCGATAAAGAAAACGCAGCTGAGTTGCGCTGGTATTTAGAAGATTATCTGAAGTTCCCTTACGGTATTTTTCCAGATAACGCTGTAAAAATTGAACAAAAATTACAGCATTGGGGACAACAGCTATTTGAACTAGTATTTCGCAGTACAGAGAAAGGAAGAGAGTTTTTTCAGGAAGCGACACGCGAAGGGCTAGATAACTGTGAACTGGGCATCATTTCTGATAACGCCGAAGTGCTGAATTTGCCTTGGGAGTTGCTATATTCCCCTGATTATCAATTTCTTGCACCTTCACTAGCGGGGATGTATCGCAGTCTCAGCAGTCAGAGCGTAAAAGCACCATTGCCAGCAATGCCCGATGACCAACTGAATATTTTACTAGTTATTGCCCGTCCTGACGATCAGCAAGACGTTGGGTTTAAAACCATTGCCCGTCCACTGCTGGCGGCGCTGCAACCGATACGTCAGCGAGTCAATCTTAAGGTATTGCGTCCCCCTAGCTTGAAAGAGTTTGAAGCAGAACTCCAGGCAAATAAGGGTTTTTATCATATCGTCCATTTTGATGGACATGGGAATTTTGACAGCGAGACACAGGGAGTTTTAGTTTTTGAGGATGAACAGGGAAATGAGCAAGCTGTCAGCGCTAGAGAAATTGCTCAATATTTGACAGATTGTCGCGTGCCTATTTTTGTGCTGAATGCTTGCAAGTCTGGACAAGTAGGCGAAGAAGCTTTTTCTTCTGTGGCGGGACAGTTGGTGAAATTGGGGGCTAAGGGTGTGGTAGCGATGGCGTATTCAGTTTACGCCAAAGGTGCAGAACACTTTATTGGGCGGTTGTATGGGGAATTAGTCAGGGGAGAGTGTATCGCCACAGCCGTTGCAGCAGGGCGAAAGTCCATGTCTATTGACAAAATGCGCCCCAGTCCCAAAGGAAATTTACCTTTACAAGATTGGCTTGTGCCGGTGTTGTATCAGCAGGAACCCTATACACCTTTTGTTCCTAAAAAGACAGCACCCAGTTTTGCCGATTTGATGGCGCAAGCAGACAATACCCCAGAAAGTAGCAAGGCTGTAGGTTTACCTGATGAAAGTGCTTATGGTTTTATTGGGCGGGATTATGAGATTTTGCGTTTAGAGAGAGCATTTCGGCAAAATCATCTGGTTTTGGTGCAGGGAATGGGCGGCGTTGGTAAAACTGAGTTAGTTGCAGGTTTCGCCAGGTGGTTGGATGATACTCAAGGACGCACTGGCGGTATGTTCTTCACCTCCTTTGAACAGGGTGCGGGGTTGAGTCAGGTAATTAACCAAATTGGTAGGGCGTTGGGAGGTGAGAGATTTTCCCAAATGATGTCAGATAAGCAAGAAGATGTGGTGCGGCAATATTTGCAAACTAATCCTTGCTTGTTGATTTGGGATAACTTTGAACCTGTCAACGGTTTTCCTACGGGGAATGAACCATTATTGAATGGGGAAGAAAGAAACAAGCTGAAGCGGTTTCTTAAAGAATTACGGGGTGGTAAATCTTGGGTATTAATTACCAGTCGCCGCGAAGAACCTTGGCTAGATTGTGGGTATAGTTTAATCAACTTGCGGGGGTTGTCTCAAGCGGATGCCCAAGAGTTAGCCGCGAAGATTTTGCAAACCGTAGGTGTGGAGAGAAAGAACCTGCCAGCAGAGTATTTGGAATTGTTGAAATTGTTGGGGGGACATCCGTTGTCTTTGCGGGTGGTGTTGCCGCATTTAAAGATGCAGACACCCGTGCAGTTAATTGAGGCGTTGCGGCAGGGGTTAGATACTTTTAGGGGACAAGAGGAAGAGGGGAGAGAAAAATCTCTTACTGTGTCGTTGGATTATTCTTTTGCTAAGTTGTCAGAACGAACACGTCAGCATTTACCATTTTTGGCGCTGTTTTCGGAACGGGTTGATGCACATTGGCTGTATCAGTTCTCAGAAAGTCCTGATAATAGCTATGGACAAGCTTATCAAACAGTGTTTGAAGAGAACTTGCAGAAAGCTGATTGGATGAAAATTCTCAACGAAGCCGCCGCCGCCGGTATTGTAGAATATTGGGATTATGAGACTATTTACAAGATTCACCCAGCATTACCTTGGTATTTACGGCAAAAATTGAACTTGTTCAGCCTGGGAATAAATGGTGAGGCTGACAGCACCCGCCTCAGAATTGATTCCCAGGCGGTTGTGGACGCGCAACGCAATATTAAAGAACTCGAAAAAAATTTGCTGATTTTCTACGCTTATCTGGCGGATATCTACTGTAAGGAACTAATCAGCAACGCCGAACAAGCAACTTTTATGCTGCTAATGGAAGAACCAAATCTGTTGCAAAACCTGCGCCTCGCCGAACAGCAACAGGAATGGGTTGAAGCACGAGTAATTCTGTTAGCTTTGGGAAAAGTGTATGAACGCTTAGGGCGTAAACCCGAATTCAAGTCACTGCGACACCGAGCGTTAAACCAAATTGGCATTTACTTGGCAGATGCAAAAGCAAAGGGTAAAGATGCTTTTAATTTTTGGATGTATTTACGGGGTGTGGATGCAAGTGAAGCAGCTAAAAGTCTTGATTTGGAACACGCAAGGAAAATCTATCAAGAAATTTTAGATGAATTGATAGCTGTAAACGACCCCTTAATGAATGACGACATTGCTGTTGCTTATCACCAACTCGGCATAGTTGCTCAAGAGCAACGGCAGTTTGATGTGGCTGTTGATTACTACCTGAAGGCACTGAAGATTTATACAGATATCGGGGATTTGTACAGTACTGCGGGTGAATATCATCAACTAGGTATAGTTGCCCACAAGCAACGGCAGTTTGATGTGGCAATTGATTATTACCACAAGGGGCTGAAGATTTATGAAAATGCTAGGGATTTGTACAATGCTGCTATGCATTATCACCAACTGGGCATGGTAGCCAAAGACCAACTGCAATTTAATATGGCAGTTGATTACTACAACAAGGCGCTGAAGATTTATGAAGATGCTGGAGATTTGCACAGTGCAGCCAGAGAATATCACAATCTAGGCATAGTTGCCCAAGAGCAAAGGCAGTTTGATGTAGCGGTTGATTACTATCACAAGGCGCTGAAGATAAAAGAAGATGCTGGAGATTTTTACAGTGCTGCTAGCGACTATCACGTACTGGGCATAGTTGCCCAAGAGCAACAGCAGTTTAATGTGGCAGTTGATTACTACAACAAGGCACTGAAGATTTATGAAGATGCTGGAGATTTGCACAGTGCTGCTAGCGACTATCACGTACTGGGCATTGTAGCTCAAGAGCAACAGCAGTTTAATGTGGCAGTTGATTACTACAACAAGGCCCTGAAGATATATGAAGATGCAGGGGATTTGTACAGTGCTGCTGGTGATTATTACCAACTGGGCACGGTAGCTCAAGAGCAAAGACAGTTTGATGTGGTAATTAACTATTATCAAAAAGCTTGGGAAGTTTTTGAACAATTCCGCGATTGGTATAAGGGTTCATTAACATTGGGGCAATGGGGAAAGGTTTTAGAAGCTCAGGAAAATTATTCTAAGGCTTTGCAAATTTATATTCATGTTTTAGCCATTGACTTAGAGCATAATCAAGATTGGATTGGTTATCGGATCAATGATTTAGCACGTATGCTTAAGCAGTTAGGCGAAAGCCAGTTTCAAGCTATTTGGCGCGAGGCTACGGGTGAAGAGTGCGCCAGAGAGGTGCGCGAGGCAATTTGGACAGCGCGAGATAGGCTAGAAACAGAGTCGTAGGGTGCAGTGCAAGATTTATTGCCAACGTCAAATCATTCATAAGTTTTATTTAAGCGTTGCTTGCGATCGCATAAGCGTTTGCCACAAAAACGATCGTTTTCATAACCAAAATCATCATTTTCATAACCAAAATCATCATTTTCATAACCAAAATCGTCATTTTCATAACCAACATCGTCATTTTCATAACCAAAATCATCATTTTCATAACCAAAATCATCATTTTCATAACCAAAATCGTCATTTTCATAACCAACATCGTCATTTTCATAACCAAAATCATCATTTTCATAACCAAAATCATCATTTTCATAACCAAAGCGATCGTTTTGGTCACGACAAGGTGGTTATTCAGAAGTGCGATGTCTACGACGGGCTACACCTACGCAACATTTACAGCAGTGTTCTATCCTAGAAACAAAAAGGGCAAAAGTATGCAAGCCTACAAGCTCAACGCCACAATTGATGAATCAGGTCATTTAATTATTGACGAACCTCTAAATATTGCTCCTGGAAAAGTGAAAGTGATTATTTTGCAGCCAGTTTCATCCTTGGAAACTTCTACAGAAACTCCTACTGAGTCACAGCCAGAGAAGCCGAGAAGAAAGTCTAAAGTAAAAGCATTTGAAGGTTTATTTGAAAATGTCCCACCGACACCACCAGACTTTGACCCAGACCAAGCCCGATGGGAATATTTGAAGGAGAAACATAATCTGTGAAATTGCCTGAAATATTATTTAATTATATATAGATGAGGAAAACCAATATGCAAGCCTATAAGCTAAACGCCACAATTGATGAATCCGGTAATTTAATTATTGACGAACCTCTAAATATTGCTCCAGGGACGGTAGAAGTGATTATTTTGCAACCTGTTCCATCCTTGGAAAGTTCTAGAGAAAATCAAACTCAGTCCCAGTCTGAAAAGCAAAAAAGAATAGTGGAATGCTCTATACCCATTTTGAAAGAGTGGTTGGAAAGTACAGAGCCGACTCCTTCAGATTTTGACCCCGACCAAGCCAAATGGGAATATTTGAAGGAGAAACATAATCTGTGAGAGTCTTATTAGACACTAATATAATTTTGGATTTTGCTCTTGAACGCCATCCTTTTTACAGCAATACTATACAAGTATTCTCATTTATTTATCAAAAACAAATAGAAGGTTATCTTTCTGCTTCTACTTTTAGTGACCTCTACTACATCATTCGGAAAGATAAAGGTCGAGCCTCTGCTCTATCCCTTTTAAATAGAATTGTAACCTTCTGTCAAGTCGCAACAGTAGACAGTACCACAATCAACATGGCATTAACTGCTAACTTTAGAGATTTTGAAGACGCTATTCAATACAGCACTGCGGCACTCAATCACTTAGATGCTATTATTACTCGCAATCCTAGAGATTTTCCAGTTGCTACTCCCAGAATTATCACACCTGAAGAATTGATTCAGGAACTAACAAATACTCCATAAATAATTAAGTCAAATATATATGAATGCCCAATTAACCCCTGTCGAAATCCAAGAATTTCAGCAACTTCTCGCAAACGAAACCCCAGCACAACATGCACTTACTACCCTGCAACAACACAACGGCAATCTAGAAGCGAGTTTTGATGCACTTTGGCAAGAGAAAGTCGGCACAACAGATTATAGTAGGGGCAAAAAATCTCTCTTACAACTCACCCTCGACGAAATCCGCGCGGAAATCTGTGGTGATGATGGTTTACGGGGCAAAATCAAAGAATACACTAATAACCCTGGTAGTTCTTCTCTGCTCAATAGTATCATTGGCTCACTGGTAGCCGTTGCAGCAGTACATGGAATACCAATTGATGGTGCGATCGCAACAATTGTCGTATTATATATTATCAAAATTGGAATCAACGTTCTCTGCAAATACACTGAGCCAGAAAGTCAGGAGAAACAAGGGAAAAATAATAACTCCTAACTCCTTCACGTTCCTGGTAAATTTCGCAAACGCTCATCCAAATGACTACGGTCTGCCAAAACCTTTAACAGCGGGCCATGTGAAGTAAATTCTACAATACTGACTGAAGCAACAGGGCATCCCAAACGAAAACGGAAGCGTCCCACATCAATCCCCAGTACACTACACAGCATAATTCTGATAGTTGCCTTGTGTGCAACAACTAAAACATTACCACTACTGTAATTTTGTTTAATTTCTTCAATTACCTGCAAAGCACGAGTAGCAATTGTAACTGCCATTTCTCCACCAGTTGGAGCATTCCAAGCCGGATCTGCTGACCAGCGAATATAATCATCGTGATATTCACGGCTAATTACTTCAGGCGTTTTTCCTTCCCACAAGCCATAGTTAATTTCCTTCAAACCATCCCTAATTTGTGGTTCTATCCCTATAGATTCACATAAGGGTTTTGCTGTCAATACAGTTCGCCGCATAGGACTACAAAATATTGCTGTCCAATCCATAGAACTATATACCTCAGCAAAAGCCTTTGCCATATCCAACCCTTCTGGGGTAAGTTCTGAGTCTATGGAACCGCAAAAGGAATTATTGCGACTGCATTCTGTCTGTCCGTGACGGAGGAAATAAAGAGTTAGGCTCACGGTATATTCTCATCAATTGTAAATTTAAGAGCGGTAACAATCAGATGTAGCTGAAGATAGTTAATGCCTGTGGTATATTACTACAATTTTTTGAGATTTGGAATAATTTTCAGATTGGGCAAAGTTGCCGCAGCTACGCCCGTGGTAGACATCGCCATTCAAAAGGTAGGCTTTGGTGCAGCGATCGCTTATTAAGTGAATTTTATTTGGCTAAAAATCATTTAATAATATTATATACATAGTCTTTACTTACATAATAGGCAAAAATAAAGGTGGGCTATGCCCACCTACTTTGTTACGCAACACTCCAAACTAAAACTCAAAATTTATTTGCGACTACCCAACCACTTAGCTGCCGCAATTCCAATTATACCTGCCACTACAGGATTACTAAGAAACTTGATAATTCCTGGTTGCTCCGCCAACACTTCGCGGAAAATGTCGGGGTGGTTGTGATAAACGAAGGACGCTAATTTGCTAACATCATCAGCAGTCATGCGGTTGGGGTTGTGTGTAGAAAGTCCCAACTGTTGCTCTAGATGCTTATCGTCTAGTCCTCTTTGTTTCAAGTGCTTGAAAAAGGCCCGTGCTACATCGTCCCGTTCATTGGGTTTAATTTGTGCGATCGCATTTTGTAATTCTGGCTCCATTTGGCTGGTAGGAATCTGATCTGGATGTAAAGATCGACCAAATAACTGCCGACGTTGATCTGGTGTTGTCCGTTGGGCAAAATCATCGAAATTTTGATATTCCGCTGTTGATTCGGCTGTAGTATCATCAATAGATTCAACATCTCCCTGAGCCAAATCTTTCATTATTTGACGTTTATACTGTTCGCTGCTTGCCACTTTACTTCTCTCCTTTTTTACGTCAAAGATTTTTTGATGACTGGCATCTTAAAACCATAATTTCAAATGCCAATTCATGAGACTCTCTTTAAGCCTTTATTGCAAATTCAACAATTAGCTATACTTAACTTGATTAGTCTGAGTGTCATACTCAGTAGTCAAAATCAATTTCTTATCAGGTGCATAAATCAAAACCTTTAGGTCTTGATTGGGGAAGTTTTTATGAAAACCTTGAACTAGAGATTTTGCTAATGGTCGCACTTCATTAGGACGAACTTGAGGGGCAATCACAACACCTAGTTTATTGTTATCACGAACGAAAGCGTCCTGAACTAATCCTTGAGATATTTGCACAACCCAGTTACCAAAGGTTTGTCCTCCTGGGGTATTGCCTCGCTCTAACTCTGCATAGGTTACATCTCGGCCAATTGCTGATGGAGCAGTTGGGCGGTCAAGTTGTGACACTGCACCACCACCACAGGCGGTAGTTATCATCAGTACTCCAATTAAAAGGAAAGTCGCCAATATTTTGCGACTTTGCTGAAGCAGAATCATTTTTTTATCTCCTGAAAAAACACTTTAAATAACAGATATAATCAGTTGTATGTTTAAAGTAAAATAAAGTTTATTGCTCAAAATTAAATAAATATTTTGTAATGTAGAGACGTAGTAAACTACGCCTCTACAAAATGCGTTCTGCGAATCAAGCCATTCCTTTATATTTCCACACTTGCTAACAGGAAGATAAAGGTGTATCGCATTGAATCTTGAACACTTCATACTTGATTGCAAAAATGGAATCCACCCCATTGATATCCCTAGAGTTTCTGCAAAAAAACTATGAATTATTAGTCAATGTTTTTCTTCACATTGTCTTTCACGTCTTCAATCCCGTGACGGACTTCGCTTTCAGCTTGCTTTGCTTTACCTTTCGCTTTATCTTCTGGATCTCCAGTGACATTTCCTAATGCTTCTTGAGCTTTACCTTCAACATTTTTAGCAGCAGCTTTAGCGCGATCTTCTATGCTCATTTTGTACTCCTGATTTAATGAAAAATTACTTTCAAAGTTAGTTTATAACTTTGAAATCTTTTGTTATTACTTTTACAGACTAGCTTAAAGTTTTTGCTAAAGCCTTCCACCACAAGGCATATTAAATAATTTGCAATTTGTAATTCGTAATTCGTAATTTGTAATTAAGAAAGGTAATTGTAGTAAGCATCCTGGCTGTTGGCTAAATATAAATTAAAGTGAATACAGTTTAGTTACCTATGCTAAAAGACATAGAACAAGTGCAAATATCGTAATTTATATTTTTGACTGTTTAACTAAAAAACCCAGTTTCGTGTAGAAACTGGGTTAATCAAGTTATGGGGATGTTTTTTGTCTAATCTAGAAAACCCATCAGGCTTTCAGAATTGTCAATCTCATTTGGTGCTATGGGACGATTTCCGAAGGTGGAATAACTGTCAGAAATTGCCAATGAACTTGAGGCGATTGGACGAATGCCAGAGAGGTTGATACTTTCAACAACTTGGAATGTATTAGCACCTATTGGACGAATACCCATTGAGTTATAGGTTTCAACTACTTCCAAGGTACTGGTGCTAACGGGACGCACCCCAGCAATTGAGAGGTGTTCAGCAACTTCTAAGTCGCTAGCGCCTATGGGACGAATTCCAGAAATGGCGAGTGTTCCAGAAGCTCCTACTGGCAGTTCATTAACTTCCTCGACTTTATCTGCATTCAAGCTCTGATCTTGTTGATTTTCAACTCCCTCTGTGGTTTCCCCTGGAGACTTGGCAGGCTTTTGCCGAGAACTGATTGCTTTGCCAGCGCTGCTAATAGTCATAAACGAACACCTCTGGTTTGTTAATTGAATTTTACAATAATTAAGGAAAGATGAAATTTTTTCCCATATACATTAGAGTTTAACCTTAAAAAACCTCACATAGATATAAGTATCTTTAAAACTGATACATAAGTAAACTTGAATTAATAATTTTCGTAAACAATTATTACTATTTATTTTAGTCTAATAAGCCAGCTACAATGGATACAGGGCGGAATCGTCACCATGAGATAGGGTATTTACAGCAAAACTGTATGACAGAATTTTGTCTTCAAGCTCCCTTTAGTCCCACAGGCGATCAACCACAAGCGATCGCTAAACTTTCTGCTAGTATCCAATCAGGCAATCGTTACCAAACTTTATTAGGAGCCACTGGAACTGGTAAGACATTTTCGGTAGCAGCAGTTATTGAGAAAATTGGCAAGCCTACTTTAGTTCTGGCGCATAACAAAACCCTGGCTGCACAGCTTTGTAACGAGTTGCGGGATTTCTTCCCCAACAACGCAGTCGAGTATTTTGTCAGTTACTACGATTACTATCAGCCAGAAGCGTATATTCCCGTTACCGATACTTATATTGAAAAAACGGCGGCGATTAATGATGAAATAGATATGTTGCGGCATTCAGCGACGCGATCGCTTTTTGAACGTCGTGATGTCATTGTCGTTGCTTCCATCAGCTGCATCTATGGTTTAGGAATGCCAGCAGAATATCTGAAAGCTGCCATCCCTCTTCAGATAGGTATGGAAGTAAATCAACGCCAAATTTTACGAGATTTGGCAAATGTTCAATATAGCCGTAACGACATAGAAATGGGTCGGGGAAAATTTCGCGTCCGAGGCGATGTTTTAGAAATTGGCCCAGCCTATGAAGACCGAATTATTCGCGTCGAATTCTTTGGTGATGAAATTGACGCAATTCGCTATATCGATCCAGTGACAGGGGAAATTCTCAAAAGCTTGGAAGCGGTGAATGTTTACCCTGCGCGTCACTTTGTCACTCCAGAAGAACGGTTAGAAGTAGCTTGTAATGATATTGCAGCCGAGTTAAAACAGCAAAAACTAGACTTAGAACAAGCTGGGAAATTATTAGAAGCGCAACGCATAGATCAACGTACACGCTATGACCTAGAAATGCTACGCGAAGTCGGTTATTGCAACGGGGTTGAGAATTATTCCCGTCACTTAGCAGGAAGACAAGCTGGAGAATCACCAGAATGTTTAATTGATTATTTTCCTAAGGATTGGCTATTAATTATTGATGAATCTCACGTTACTGTGCCCCAAATTCGTGGGATGTATAACGGCGATCAAGCTAGAAAAAAAGTTTTAATTGAACATGGATTTCGGCTTCCTAGCGCTGCTGATAATCGTCCTTTGAAAGCCGAGGAATTTTGGCAAAAGGTAAATCAGTGTATTTTTGTTTCCGCAACTCCCGGAAATTGGGAAATAGAAGTTTCTGAAGACCATGTAATTGAGCAAGTGATTCGACCAACAGGGGTGGTTGATCCAGAAATTTCTGTGCGTCCTACAGAAGGACAAATTGATGATTTGTTGGGAGAAATTAAAGATAGAGCCGATCGCCATGAACGAGTGTTAATTACCACATTAACCAAGCGGATGGCGGAAGATTTAACCGAATATTTGCAAGACCACGGTATCAGGGTACGGTATTTACATTCCGAGATTACTTCTATTGAGCGCATTGAAATTTTGCAGAATTTGCGCGAGGGAAAATTTGATGTTTTGGTTGGTGTGAATTTGCTGCGGGAAGGTTTGGATTTACCCGAAGTTTCCTTAGTAGCAATTATGGATGCAGATAAAGAAGGTTTTTTGAGAACCGAGCGTTCCTTAATTCAAACTATTGGTAGAGCCGCACGTCACGTCCAGGGGCAAGCGATTTTGTATGCCGACAATATGACAGGTAGCATGATTAAAGCTATTGATGAAACAGATAGGCGGCGTGGGATTCAAACAGCACATAATCGACTGCATGGGATTACACCGCAACCAATTGTGAAAAAATCAAGTAATGCGATTTTGGCTTTTTTAGATGTATCTCGGCGGTTAAATGCAACTGACTTGAAAGTTGTAGATGAACATCTAGATGAACTGCCATTAGAACAGATTCCAGGGTTGATTACTTTGTTGGAAGCGCAGATGAAAGAGGCGGCGAAGAAACTGGAATTTGAAGAGGCGGGCAAATTGCGCGATCGCATTAAACATCTGCGGGATAAAATGCTAGGACGTTAACGTGAATCTTCTACTGACCATATTCGCCTAATAATATGAATTACGTTTAGCCGGAGGTGTGGTTCAACTCCGGCGTTAGGCTGATGCATTATCTTCTAGGTTAGTCTCATTTTCAATGAATTCAAAAAATTGCGAAATCTGTTCAGTTGAGCGAATATGATAAACACTTTTAGTACTTTGAGCCTGTTCGATATACTCACGATATTTTGGGGTCAAATATTTGTGACATAACCAAAGTACGCGGTAGCTAGTAAGCGAACTCTTAAATATTGGACTCTTTTCCGGCCAGCCTTCTGGCGGTTTAAAGCCACCTGTGATTAATCGTTTAGTCACCCACCAGAAATGCACATATAGCGGTAGATCGATAAAAACTAGAGTATCCGCCTCGTTCAGTCTCAGCCAGACGGTTTCCATGCAACCAAACCCGTCAATAATCCAACGGTCAGTAACCAAAATTTTCTCATGGGTGTGCTTATATTCTTCGTGTGAAAGCTGAATGCCGCCTGATTGATATTGAATCTTGTCTAAGATGTGAAGTGGCAAACCAGTGATTTTCGATAATCTTTTGCTTAGAGTTGATTTACCGCCTCCAGTATTGCCAAACACCGCTACTTTTTTCATCGCTACTCTCCTTAACTTTTGTTTTACCTTTGCCTGATGACTTTGATGAACCTCTCGAAGTTTTTAAGGAATACATGGAATGAGTGCTTTCCTTTTAGATACTCATGCTTTTATCTGGCTAACTGAAAATGACTCCAGCCTTCCAGATAATCTGAGGATAATCATCAATACCGCAGATATAGTTTATCTGAGCATAGCTAGTCTTTGGGAAATCGCCATCAAGTTGAATCTTGGCAAATTATCGCTTCAATGGAGCATTAAGAGATCGCACCAATGGTTACTTTACCCGATCGCATTTTGATGAGTGCAGAAGAATATCTGGTTTGGGAACCCACCCAAGAGGAACGTTAAGAGTATTGGGATGGCGAAGTTGTGATGATGAGTGGTGCTACACGCAACCATAATCAGGTTTTTGGAAATTTCTTTAAGCTCTTAGATGATGCTCTAGCCGATCGCACCTGTGAAGTATACATTGTAGATGTGAAGGTGCAGGTAGAACCTGGGCAAAAGTATCTGTATGACACTTTAGTTACTCCCATAAAAAATCCAGATAATTAAATTGTGCCAACTATTAGCAAGATATGTTGCTGATATTTGGCACAATCAGTGTCTGAATATTTTGTGAATTTAAGCAAGGAAACCCGCAAAAAAGTCCAGGGTTTCTTTCAGTGCTTTGATGAAAATATCAATTTCTTCACGGGTATTGTAGAAAGATAGACTTGCTCGTGCGGTTGCAGCAAGACCTAAGTAACGGTGTAATGGTTGAGTACAGTGGTGTCCAGAACGGATAGCAACGCCTTCTTGATCTAATAATGTAGATAAGTCGTTGGCGTGGACTTCTCCGGCGGTGAATGACGCAAGTGCAGCCCTACCTTCACCTTTAGCATTTGGTTTGGGGCCGTAAATTCTAATTTGGGGAATTTGCTCTAATTGTTGGAACAAATAAGCTGTTAATTCTGCTTCATAGGCGTGGATTTTATCCATGCCGATACTGCTAAGATAATCGATCGCTGCACCAAGTGCGATCGCTTCTCCAATTGCAGGTGTACCAGCTTCAAATTTATGCGGTAATTCTGCGTATGTAGAATGGTCTAAATACACCTCTGCAATCATCTCGCCACCACCAAAAAATGGTGGCATGGATTCTAACAACTCTAACTTGCCATACAGAAATCCTATCCCAGTAGGGGCACACATTTTGTGACCGGAAGCTACCAACCAATCACAATCTATTTTCTGTACATCAATGGGGTAGTGAGGAACACTTTGGCAAGCATCAACTAAGAATTTAGCACCGGATTGGTGAGCGATCGCACCAATTTCTTCTACTGGATTAATGCAACCCAAAGCATTAGAAATATGCACTACCGACACTAATTTTGTTTTGTCGGAAATCAGCTTTTTAAACTGTGACAAATCAAAAGTTTCTTCTGGTGTCAGTTCCACAAATTTCAGGACTGCACCCGTTTTTTGTGCTACTAATTGCCAAGGTACAATATTACTGTGGTGTTCCATCACCGACAGAATAATTTCATCCCCAGGCTGCAAATTGTTCATTCCCCAGCTATAGGCTACTAGGTTAATCGCTTCGCTGGCGTTGCGGGTGTAAACGATTTCCTGACGGGATGCAGCATTAATGAATTTGGCAATTTTATCTCTAGCACCTTCATAAGCATCAGTAGCTTTAGCACTCAGGGAATGGGCACCTCGATGCACGTTAGCATTATAGTGTTCGTAATAATCCCGTAGGGTATTTAACACCAACAAAGGCTTTTGTGATGTCGCAGCATTATCGAGATAAACTAGGGGTTTCCCGTTGACTTCCTGATGCAATATCGGGAAGTCAGCGCGAACTTTATCAGCAAGGGTTTTGGTAGAGGTGAAAGTCATTGGTAGATTAGTTATTACTCATTAGTCAGAGACTTGAGATTATTGACTGTGTTTAAAAGGATTTCTTGCAGAGAAAGAACTGGTATTTTGTTGATAACTTCAGCAGCGAAGGCGTTAATTAATAACTTTCGAGCATCGTTTTCATCAATTCCCCGACTTTGCAGATAGAATATTTCATCATCTTCCAATTGGCTAACGGTAGCACCGTGGGCGCATTTTACATTATCCGCCGTAATTTCCAATTGGGGTTTGGTATCAACTCTGGCTTTAGATGATAGCAGCAAATTGCGATTCAACTGGGTTGCATTTGTCAACTGCGCTAGTTTGGGTACAAAAACTTTACCATTGAACACGGCATGAGCGCGATCGCCTACAATACATTTATGCAATTGGTCACTTGTACCGTGGGGATAGTTGAGTGCGATCGCACTGTGAGTATCAGACAATTGCTTACCAGAAATTATCGTCAAACCATTGAGAGTAGTTTGTGTCTGCTCACCAGTTTGCAAAATTTCTAAATTGTGCCGCGACAACTTTGCACCTAAAGTTATGGCATGACAAGTATATCGACTATCACGAGCTTGTGCGATCGCAGTTTTCCCAATATGAAAAGCCTCTGCACCTTCTCGCTCAATCCTAGTGTGACTCACCTCCGCATTGTCACCAAGCCAAACTTCTGTAACCGCATTGGTAAGATAGACTCCTTTCTCTGCGCCTCTGCGGTTCGTATACTCCTCAACCAACGTCACCTGCGAACCACCTTCCGCTACCACCAAACAACGT
The DNA here is from genome assembly GCF_017114945.1 of Nostoc sp. JL34. Taxonomy (GTDB): domain Bacteria; phylum Cyanobacteriota; class Cyanobacteriia; order Cyanobacteriales; family Nostocaceae; genus Nostoc. The sequence goes on along the minus strand of NZ_JABXKQ010000032.1, from coordinate 65,728 downwards.
GGCTGTGAAATCGTCGCCGTCTCACCCGCAACCGAAATAAACACTAGATGAATTGGCGTCTCAACTACCACATTCTTCTTCACATACACCACAGCTGCATCAGTTATCCCAGCCGTATTGAGAGCAGTAAAAACTTCCTGCGCTCCCTCAGCTTGAGCTAAATACTGCTGTACAGCTTGCTGCTCAACCACAGACAAGCCAGCCAAATTACTCACCACAATTCCAGATGGCAAATCTGAAACTGCTGATAACTCCGGCGCAAAAACGCCATTAACAAATACCAAACGACTATTAGCCGCTTCTGGCAAAATATCAAATTCTAAAGATGCGTAATTTCCCGTCTTTACATTAAATTGCACCTTTCGCAAAGACGACAAATCAGTAAATCGCCATTCTTCCTCGCGGGTAGTCGGAATAGTCGAGTGGCGTACCCAATTAGCAGCACTTTGGCGTAATTCCTGCAACCAACCTTCTGTTTTAATTGCCGTTACTTGATTTAACAACCCAGTCAGATAATCATCTCTATCTAACATCGATGTCAAACTGACTGCATTTGAATTAGGTATTGGACTAGGAGATATTTGAATACTCATTACACACCCACCTCAGCCGCTGCAAACTCTTCCAGCACCCAGTCATAACCGCGAGACTCTAATTCCAGCGCCAGTTCCTTACCACCACTCGTAATAATCTGCCCCTGTGCCATCACATGCACAAAATCAGGCACAATATAATCGAGTAATCGTTGGTAGTGGGTAATCAAAATTGTCGAATTTTCTGGACTTGCCAGTTGATTTACCCCATTGGCCACAATTCTGAGCGCGTCAATATCCAAACCCGAATCTGTCTCATCCAGAATTCCTAACTTTGGTTCCAGCAATGCCATTTGCAGAATTTCATTCCGCTTTTTCTCACCACCAGAAAACCCTTCATTCAAACTGCGACTGAGAAAACTGGGATTCATCTTTACCACATCCAGCTTTTCCTCAATCAAATCGTCAAAATCAAAAGCGTCTATTTCTTCTAAACCTTGCGCCTTGCGACGGGAATTATACGCCACCCGCAAGAAATCCAAATTGCTCACACCGGGAATTTCTAACGGATACTGAAACGCTAAAAATACGCCACTTCTGGCGCGTTCTTCCGGCTCCAACTCCAGTAAATTCTGCCCCTGGAAAATCACCTCACCGCCAGTCACCTCATACGCCGGATGCCCAGCCAACACCTTAGAAAAAGTACTCTTACCAGAACCATTCGGCCCCATAATCGCATGAATTTCACCCGATCGCACCTCAAGATTCACACCTTTCAAAATCGGTGTTCCATCAACATTAGCTGTCAGATTCCGTACTGACAGCACAACTTCACTATTTTCAATAATCATGTTTTCTCTCTTCTTTTTTAGTTCGTAGTCAGCACTTTAGTGCTGGAGAAAAGCGTTAAAGTGCTGACTACAAGCGTTAATTTTTTCAGTTCCTAGCAACTTGACAGCACTGAAGTACTGACTACAAAAGCTATCCAACACTGCCTTCCAACTTCAAACTCAACAACTTATCAGCTTCCACAGCAAACTCCATCGGTAGCTGATTGAAAACATCCTTACAGAAGCCGCTAATCATCATTGAAATCGCATCTTCTGAAGAAATACCCCGTTGAGCGAAGTAAAATAACTGATCCTCCCCAATCTTAGAAGTAGAAGCTTCATGCTCTACCTTCGCACCGTTATTTTGCACCTGGATGTAGGGGAAAGTGTTGGCATGGGCATTATCCCCAATCAGCATTGAGTCACACTGAGAATAATTTCTCGCCCCTTTAGCTGTCGGATTGACTTTCACCAAACCTCGGTAGCTATTACTAGAATTACCTGCGGAGATTCCTTTAGAAATAATTGTACTGCGGGTATTCTTACCTACGTGAATCATCTTACTACCCGTATCAGCTTGCTGCTGATGATTTGTCAGCGCCACTGAGTAAAACTCACCCACAGAGTTATCACCCACCAACACACAGCTAGGATATTTCCAAGTAATTGCTGAACCTGTTTCTACTTGAGTCCAGGAAATCTTAGAATTTACGCCCTGACACAAACCGCGCTTGGTGACAAAGTTGTAAATACCGCCTTTACCGTTAGCATCTCCGGCGTACCAGTTTTGGACGGTGGAGTATTTAATTTCGGCGTTGTCGAGGGCGACGAGTTCCACAACAGCAGCGTGCAATTGGTTGCTGTCATACATCGGTGCGGTGCAACCTTCGAGGTAAGAAACATAACTACCTTCTTCGGCGACAATCAAAGTCCGCTCAAATTGTCCCGTGTCACCAGAGTTGATGCGGAAGTAGGTAGATAGTTCCATTGGGCATTTTACGCCTTTAGGAATATAGACAAAAGAACCATCGCTAAATACGGCGGCGTTCAAGGCGGCAAAATAGTTGTCAGCGATGGGAACAACGCTACCCAGATATTTTTTGATTAATTCTGGGTGTTCTTGCAATGCTTCGGAAAACGAACAGAAAATAACGCCGTCTTCCGCTAGCTTTTCTTTAAATGTAGTCGCGACAGAAACGCTATCGAAAATTGCATCGACAGCAACGTTTGCCAATCGCTTCTGTTCAGATAGGGAAATGCCTAACTTCTCAAAGGTTTCTAAAAGGGTTGGATCAACTTCATCCAAGCTGTTCAGCTTTTCTTTCTTGCGTTTCGGCGCTGAGTAGTAAATAATATCCTGATAATTGATTGGCGGATACTTGACATTCGGCCAAGTTGGTTCCGTCATTTTTTGCCACTGGCGATAAGCTCTGAGGCGAAAGTCCAGCATGAACTGTGGCTCGTTCTTCTTAGAGGAGATCAAGCGTACAACGTCCTCGTCTAGTCCACGCGGAATAGTGTCGGCCTCAATATCGGTGATAAAGCCGTACTTGTAGGGTTGGTTGACTAAGGTTTTGACAGTGGCACTCATCAGTAATAATCTCTCGTGTTCGGAACTTGAATCTCTATAAGGATGGGAGTCGGACTTTTCTTTAGCCGATTCCCATCTCGCGTTACGGAATGGTTACACGGCTGCTAGAATAGTGGTGGAGACTAAAACAACTTCATTGTTGTTTAACCTATCTTCATTTTACGCTAGATTAACAACAACAATGTTGTCAAAGTCAAATTTTCAAAGAAATTTTTGGGGCGTTCGCTGAACGTCTCGCACCAGAAGATGGCGACTACCCACCAGTCCTCAACCAAGCAAGATATTTTAGAATATCTGCACAAACACGAAAAAGCAACGGCTTTGGAGCTAGCTGAAGTTTTAGACGTTACCCCCCAAGCGATTCGTCGCCATCTCAAGGATTTGGAGACGGAGGAGCTAGTTTTGTATTCGACATCGGTGCAGGCTGCGGGAATGGGGCGTCCGCAGCACGTTTATCAACTCAGTCGTCAAGGACGCGATCGCTTGCATCGCACAGTGAGCGATCGCTTTGGTGATGGCCACGGCAATTTTGCGGTTTCGCTGCTAGACACCTTAGCCGAAACGATGGGACATGACCAATTTAAATCGATTTTAGAGAAACAGTGGCAGCGCAAAGCATTAGAATACCGCGATCGCGTGGGTAGCGGTTCACTACGGGAACGTGTAGCCAACTTAGTAGAATTGAGAAAAGCGGAAGGCTTCATGGCAGAGTATCACGCTGTTGATGTAAATGACAGCTTTGAGAGCGATCGCTTTATCTTAATGGAGCATAACTGCGCCATTTCCAACGTTGCCGAGTCTTTCCCCAGCATTTGTGGTCACGAATTGGAAATGTTTGCTGCCGTCTTACCCGATTGTACCGTAGAACGCACCCACTGGATTATTGATGGCGAACATCGTTGTGGCTATTTGGTACAAGTTCGCAAGTAAAGTTTCATTATTAGTCAATTAGTCATTAGTCATTAGTCCTTTTTTTTAATAACTAATACCCAATGCCCAACTAAGTTTAAGAGAGCGTTTATGGACGTACTACCACAGCAACCATCAGCACAATTTTTAACTCTGGAAGAGTCCGCAAAAGTAGATGCGGCTTTGTTGTCTTCTCCAGAAAAATTTTTAACAAGATTAACAATTTCATCACTGAAGCTTTTAAAGCATATCGCCCAAGAGTATGGTGTTGCTATTGAAGATTTGACAGCACAGCAAGTAATTGCTTGGTTTGAGAAAGATGGCAAAATTCGACGTGAGCAGGGAATTGAAGGTTCATATCTGAAATGGTGAACAAGGGGATACAAGTAGGTCGATATAAACTAATACTCATACCAATTTCAAAAAAGAATCTGACAGATACAAGCCTAGAAACCCAGATAAAATTTAGCTTTCTAAATTTTAATTCTTATTGCTATCAGAACCCCAACTTCTCACCAGAAGTCAGGGTTTTACTTTATTTAGGAAATATTCCTGACAAAAAGCACCTTTTTCAAGGTGCTTTTTTTTTAAAATAAATAACATTTGATTTTTCAAACAGTTATTTAAGCATTGTAAGTGTTAGTCCGAGGAGTGCGAGCGCCAGTTACGGCTCCAATCATTGAGGCTATTAAACCCAACAAAGAACCAAACACAAACCACCACAATCCCGAACGTATATTAGCTGCCGTTTCACGAGCTTGTTGGGCACTTATGTTTGCTTGTGGTACATTAACACCACCTTGCTGTTGTACCTGGTTTATGACTTCTCCTGCGTTAGAAGCAGCAACACCAAAAGCACCAGATACTCCACTTGCTAAAAGCCATGAGCTAACCGCCAAAGTCGTTGCCCAAAGAATTGCGCCGTTAAGAAGAGCTGTATTGCGGTTCATCGGCCCACAAGCACGGGCTGTAACCCAACCACCAGTAAATAGGGAAATTAGTAAAGCGATGGTTGACCAAAGCCCCGCATTACCCGCAGCGTTAGGGGCAATTGTTCTAGGTGCACCTGAACCTGCAACTGTGCCTGCCGCAACCGCAGCAATGATAGAACTCAAAATTAATTGTGTAGCTAAAGAAACCAACAAACCAGCAATAATCGGCCCCCAGCGAACACGATCATGATATTCAGCTACTCGACCTGCTACCACAGGATCAGTAGGAATAACGTCATTGCCTGTCCGATTTACGTATGACATCGCTTATGTTCTCCAGTGCTGTTTCAGCAAAGCTTTTGTTCAGGTATATTCATCCTTTATGCTTCAAATTAAATAACTAAATGATCTATTTTAATCTCTATCAATAGAAAGATTTAATAGGTCTATCTTTAGTGAGAAAAACAGACTTTTTTAACAATTTTTAATAGCTTTTATTATTTATTAATGTCTGAATAATTATTTAGAAATTATCAATATGAAAATTTTTCAATTAAAATACGATTATTAACTTAATAGTAGAAACTAGCTTTAATTGTGTATGCAATTAAAGTTCAGACAAAACTTTGTCACAATTGTCGAAAGTCAAGATCCTCAAAAATTAACGCATCCTTACAGCAGTGCCTGTAGCAGTAATCAGCAAAAGAACTCCTGACTGGTCAAGATTGATTGTGCCAGTATCAATTTCAATTCCGATCACAGCATTTGCTCCTAAACGTTGTGCTCGTTGTTCTAATTCATCTAATGCCTTGCGTTGACCCTGCTCAAATAGACGTTCATAGCTACCAGTGCGTCCACCGATAATATCTCGAATACCAGCCAAAAAATCTCGCAAGAAATTGCTGCCGTAGACTACTTCTGCTGTCACAATGCCTAAATATGAATCAATCACGGCTCCTTGAATTACATCAGTGGTAGTTATAATCATAAATTAGCCTCCTACAGAGAATATAGGTTGATATTATCCAAGTGTTTATCAAAATAATTGAGCGATTGTAACTTTGATTACAGAAGACAGGGTTGAGAAAGATTCTCTCACACTATTTTAGATTGCGCTTTTAGCCGTAGTATTTTCCTCAAGAGAAACCAGGATTCAAAGGAACATTTTACTGATTAAATTTATCTTACCCTGTAATGACCAAAAAAGGATGTTAACGCCTGGATCATGACTTCTCAAAGGGTAGTATCAAGGACTAAAAATGTGAGAAAAATTGGATGCAGGGTCAGCAAATTCTTCAATTCAATAAAAAATAGGAATGAATGTCAAACCCTGTAAGCTCGGTACATCAAGATTTAGGATTAAGTCAGAGGCCTGTAGGAATTTTTTGGGTAACACGTATAACTACTGACTAAAAAAGGTGTAATTTTGCTGTGATACTGGTTTATATGTAGGATAACTTCATCTGAAACTTGACATCTTACACTTTATCCTTCAGTAAAAACTCTGTTATGTAGCGCTGATTGTAAAGCAAAGAATGGATGAACTATTCACATCTTCATCAATACGAATAAATACAGTTTTCAAAAGTCCATATTTTTGTTTTAATGTACAAGAAAAAAAGTCCTCTAAAATTTCAGGAAATTTACTGTGTACAAGCCAACATCATTCGTGTTTAGTGTGGTGTTACTAGGATGTTTTACCTTCACTATCCCTTCAGTGGCTCAGGCTCAGGTATTAGTGGCACAAGCCAAAAACCCAGAGTTAAAGCAACTACTAGAAGAAGGACGGAGGTTAGTAGATGCCGGCGATTATGGTGGTGCGATCGCTGTTTATCAGCAAGCAGCTAGTATAGATCCCAAAAATGCTAAAATTCATTCAGGTATTGGGTATTTATACGCTCAACAAGGAAATTATCAGGCAGCATTAACTGCTTATCGGCGAGCGATCGCCATCAACCCTAACAACAGTGATTTTTACTACGCTGTGGGTTACATCAAAGCAAATTTGGGCGACACACCTGGAGCCAAGGAAGGCTACCGTCGTGCCATACAACTGAACCGTAACAACGTTAATGCCTATTTAGGATTGGCTGTGACGCAATCGCGTATGGGAGACTATAATGCAGCTACCTGGGCTTATGAGCAAGCAATCAGTTTGGATAAGAACAACGCCCAGACTTATGAGTTGATGGGTTCAATGTATAAACAGCGACGACAAGCCAAACAAGCGAACAGCTTACTTCAGAAAGCCCGTGACTTGTACAAGCGGCGCAATGACTCAGATGGCGTAGAAAGGGTAGAAACCATGCTGCGACAGTTAGGAGGATGAGCTTAATCTAACTGGCGTCCCGTTAATTCCACAAAAATATCTTCCAAGTTAGAGGGACGCACCATCATTCCAGTTTTATTGGGCTGTTCATTCAAGTAGATATTCGCTGCTTCCAAGGATGGGAAAAACAAATATTCCCAACTACGGACGCCATCACTTCCCACTTCAGACACACCTAATTGCTTCATTACCAAACCTTCACCGTGAGCAGAACGCAGCTGTTGTAAAGTTCCCAAAGAAATCAGCTTACCGCTATCCATAATACCGATGCGTCCTGGCTTGCTAGAGCCAAAGGCATCGCACAAAAATTCGACCTCATCCATATAATGGGTCGTCAGTAGCATCGTCATCCCTTGTTTATTCAAATCTCGAATAATTTCCCAGAGGCGTCGCCTGGTTTGGGGGTCTAGTCCTACCGTTGGTTCATCCAAAAACAAAATTTGCGGTTGATGCAATAAAGCTCTCGCAATCTGCAACCGTCGTTTCATACCCCCAGACAGCGTTTTTACCAAATCATTACGTTTTTCTCCTAGCTCAACATACTCTAGCCATTGATTAATCAGTTTTTGTCGCTGTGGGTTACTAATGTGATGTAGTCTCCCGTGCAGTTCCATATTTTCCCAAACGCTTAAATCGTTATCCACACTGACTTGTTGCAAGACCACACCAATACTCTGTTTTGCCAACATAGCTTGGCTCATCACATCATATCCACCTACTTCTATTCGTCCTTGGGACGGTTTTGTAAGTGTAGTCAGCATCCGAATTGTGGTTGATTTACCCGCACCGTTTGGGCCAAGTAGAGCAAATATCTCACCCGCTTCAATTTTGAATGACAGGTCATTGACTACAGGTACATTGTTGTAAAACTTGTAGACATTTTCTAGAAAGACAGCAGCAGTCACGTCGTTTCACTCCGAATTCAAAATTCAAAATTAACAATCCCCCTAAATAAATTTAGGGAGTTGTATCCGTTTAAGTAAAAGTTGCATACGGCGTGAATTTGTAATCATTAATGCCCAATGCCCGATTCCCAATACTCGAACGATCGCTAGTCAGATTTTGTCGTATCCGTTGATTTACTTCCCTTCGGTACGACTAGCACCTTATCAACGCGATTACCATCCATATCCATCACTTCAATTCGCATACTTTGCCATTCAAAATAGTCTGCTGCGGCAGGAATACGTCCTAAATGGGTGATCACAAAACCGCCTAGAGTTTGATAACTGCCGCGTTCCTCCGATTCCCACTCTTCCATACCGAAAAGTTCTAAAAACTCCTCCACAGGCAACATCCCATCCAAAAGCCAGGAACCATCTTCGCGTTGCACAGCTTGTGGTTGATCTTGCCCATCTGTTGAAGGAACATCACCCACGATTTCGCTCATGATGTCGTTGAGAGTGACTAATCCTTGAATCACGCCGTATTCATCCACTACCAGCGCCATATGAGTAATCGTTTGTTTGAACAATTCCAAAACCTTCAAGCCACGGGTGCTTTCTGGCACAAATACGGGCTGTCGCAATCCCACTGTCAAGTCTAGTGCTTCTCCTCGGAAACTCCTGGCTAATAAGTCGGTGACTGGGATAACACCCAGCACATTGTCAAGTCCCCCCTGACAAACTGGATACCGAGAATAGGCACTATCAACCATTTTTTGGCGATTTTCTTCGGCAGTGTCGTCTAAGTCTAGCCAGACAATATCAGGGCGGGGTGTCATTAAGTAGCTGACAGGGCGATCGCCTAAACGAAAGACTCGCTCCACCATATCCTGCTCGGCTTCCTCAAAGGTTCCCGCCTCAGTCCCTTGCTCAATTAAGATTTTAATTTCTTCTTCGGTGACTTGCGGCTCGGTAGAAGCTGTAATTCCCAGTAATCGCAGGATCAAATCTGTAGAAGCGCTTAAGAGAAAGACTACTGGAGAAGCGATCGCCGCCAAGGCTTGCATCGGAATAGCTACAATCGATGCAATCCTTTCTGGGTTGTTTAATGCCAGACGCTTCGGTACCAATTCGCCAACAATCAGTGACAAATAGGTAATGAGCAAAACCACTATTCCGAAAGATACTGGTTCACTATAAGGTGCTAACAAGGGGACACGTTTTACATAGATTCCCAATCGGTTGGCAATTGTTGCTCCTCCAAAAGCACCTGTCAGGATACCGATCAGGGAAATACCCACTTGAACGGTTGACAGGAAATGATTTGGAGACTCAGCTAGTTTCAATGCTGCCTTTGCCTTGACATCTCCTTGATTAGCAAGCTGCTGTAGCCTAACTTTGCGGGCTGAGACAATTGCCATCTCAGACATAGAAAACACACCGTTGGCAATAATTAGCACCAAAATGATTAGAATTTCAAAAGTGATGGAGGACATGTTTAAAATTGCGGCTTATCAGAGCGAACGTAGCTCAATCCCTAGTATCTAGTATTAAAGGTGTTTCGATAAATGCTTTGACTGTACACAAAGTAATAGTTATAGTTCTTAAGTTTATTAGTCGCTGTGCATTATTCTTCCACCGAAGGAATAAGAAGGCTGTTAACACTTTTAAAATAGTTGACATAAACTGCCTCAAGATTTGCTGACCCACAAAGACTCCCATCGCTAGTAGTACTTATGTCATTTTCTTCTATTGTGCGTGCCTTAGGCCGATCGCCGCTCACTACTGAATTTATTTCTAAGCTAAATCGACAACAAGAATTGCGGTTAAATGGCATTCCCCGGCTGCCCAAAACTCTGGTGGCTTCGGCATTAGCACAGGCTCAGGGCAAGAATTTGTTCATGGTTTGCGCCACTCTGGAAGAAGCTGGACGCGTTTACGCACAACTGGAGGCAATGGGATGGCAAACAGTACATTTTTATCCCACCTCCGAGGCTTCTCCCTACGAACCTTTTGACCCGGAAACTGAGATGAGTTGGGGGCAAATGCAGGTATTGGCAGATTTGGGCATGAGGGATAGGGGACTAGGGACTGGGGACTGGGGACTGGGGGGACAAGGAGGACAAGAGGGAATTATTGAAAAAGTTACTGTTACTCCCTTATCTGTTCCCAATCCCCAATTCCCAATCCCCAATCCCGGAGCGAAGCGACCTTTAGCGATTGTGGCTACTCAAGGGGCGCTGCAACCTCATTTACCACCACCAGAAGCTTTTGGGCAATTCTGTCTTACCCTGAAAAAGGGGATGGATTTAGACTTGAATGCCTTCAGTGAGAAAATAACTATTTTGGGGTACGAAAGAGTGCCCTTGGTGGAAATGGAAGGGCAATGGAGTCGCCGGGGCGATATTGTTGATGTGTTCCCGGTTTCCTCTGAGTTACCAGTCCGATTAGAATGGTTTGGCGATGAAATTGAGCAAATGCGAGAATTTGACCCAGCAACTCAACGTTCAGCCCTCGACAAAGTTGATCACATAATTCTTACCCCCACTAGCTTTACTCCTGTGGTGATGGCGGCACTGAAAAATAGTCCTGAGTTCCGAATGCTGAGTGCTGAGTTAAATTATGACTCAGCACGGGCTGAACACCCCGCTACCGCTAACAGCACTCAGCACTCATCACTGATTGAAGGTAGCCGTCGCTTTTTGGGGTTAGCGTTCGAGCAACCAGCATCTCTGCTAAACTACCTAGCAGAGAATACCCTGATTGCCATTGATGAGCCAGAACAGTGCCATGCTCATAGCGATCGCTGGGTGGAAAATGCTGAGGAACAATGGGGCATTGGGCATGGGGAAGAATCGACCTCTACTCCTTTAAGATTGCCGAAAATCCACCGTTCGTTTGATGAGTGCCTGGTTGATGTTGCCAAGTTTAAAACACTGTATTTATCGGAACTGTCAGAAGAAAATAGTGGGATCAATCTTGCCTGCCGTCCTGTTCCAGTCACACCACACCAGTTTGCTAAATTAGCTGAAACCATCCGTCAAGAACGCGATCGCAATTTCTCGATCTGGCTACTTTCTGCTCAACCTTCGCGTTCTGTCTCGCTGTTACAAGAACATGATTGTCCGGCTCAGTTTATCCCCAATCCCCGCGACTACCAAGCGATTGATAAGCTGCAAATCAACCATATTCCCATAGCCCTAAAATATTCTGGGCTTGCGGAACTTGAAGGTTTTATCCTGCCTACGTACCGATTGGTAATTGTCACAGATCGGGAATTTTTTGGGCAGCATTCCTTGGCGACTCCCGGCTATATCCGCAAGCGTCACAAAGCTACTTCTAAGCAAGTTGATCCTAATAAGCTGCGTCCCGGTGATTATGTAGTTCACAGGAATCATGGTGTTGGCAAATTTGTCAAGCTGGAAAGTTTGACGATTAATAATGAAACCCGTGATTATTTAGTGGTGCAGTATGCTGACGGGTTACTCAGAGTCGCAGCCGATCAAGTAGGGGCTTTATCGCGGTTCCGCGCCGCAGGGGATAAAGCACCAGAACTTAACAGGATGACCGGTAAAGCTTGGGAAAATACCAAGAATAAAGTCCGCAAAGCCATTAAAAAATTGGCGGTGGACTTGTTGAAACTGTATGCAGCGCGATCGCAACAACAAGGTTTTAGCTTTCCCAGTGATATGCCTTGGCAGGAGGAACTGGAAGATTCTTTTCCCTACCAACCCACGACGGATCAACTAAAAGCTGTCCAAGATGTAAAACGCGACATGGAAAGCGATCGCCCAATGGATCGTTTGGTTTGTGGCGATGTCGGTTTCGGCAAGACGGAAGTGGCGATTCGTGCTGTTTTCAAAGCAGTCACCGCCGGTAAACAAGTGGCACTCCTTGCGCCGACGACTATTTTAACACAGCAGCATTACCATACACTTAAAGAACGTTTTGCACCCTACCCCGTAAATGTCGGTTTACTCAACCGTTTTCGTTCGGCTGAAGAACGCCGCGATATTCAAAAGCGATTGGCCACGGGTGAATTAGATGTAGTGGTTGGTACGCATCAACTTTTAGGTAAAGGTGTGATGTTCCGCGATTTAGGATTGTTGGTAGTAGATGAAGAACAACGCTTTGGGGTAAATCAGAAAGAGAAAATTAAAAGCTTGAAAACTCAAGTGGACGTGCTTACCCTCTCCGCCACTCCCATTCCCCGAACTTTGTATATGTCCTTGTCAGGAATTCGGGAAATGAGTTTGATTACCACACCACCCCCAACTAGACGGCCGATTAAAACACATCTTTCACCGATTAATTCTGAAAGTATCCGCACTGCAATTCGTCAAGAATTAGACAGAGGTGGACAGGTATTTTATGTAGTTCCACGAGTGGATGGAATTGAAGAGACAACAGCTAATTTACGAGAAGTAATACCGGGAGCTAGATTTGCGATCGCTCACGGTCAAATGGATGAAAGCGAGTTAGAATCAACCATGCTCACTTTCAGCAATGGCGATGCAGACATCCTGGTTTGTACGACAATTATTGAATCTGGCTTAGATATTCCACGAGTCAACACGATTTTGATTGAAGATGCTCACCGCTTTGGATTAGCACAGTTGTATCAATTACGTGGTCGTGTGGGACGTGCAGGTATCCAAGCTCATGCTTGGTTATTTTATCCGAAGCAACGGGCATTATCTGATGCAGCACGCCAACGATTACGAGCAATTCAGGAATTTACTCAGCTAGGTTCTGGGTATCAACTGGCGATGCGCGATATGGAAATCAGAGGCGTGGGTAACTTGCTAGGTGCTGAACAATCCGGTCAAATGGATGCTATTGGTTTTGATTTATACATGGAAATGCTGGAAGAAGCAATTCGGGAAATCCGCGGACAAGAAATTCCGAAAGTGGAGGATACCCAAATTGATCTCAACCTGACGGCATTTATCCCCGCAGATTACATTACCGATTTGGATCAAAAGATGAGTGCATATCGGGCGGTGGCGACAGCTAAATCTAAATCAGAATTAAAGCTAATTGCAGCCGAGTGGAGCGATCGCTATGGTACTTTACCTGTCCCTGCAAATCAACTTTTGCGAGTTATGGAACTCAAACAGCTAGCGAAAAAACTTGGATTTAGCCGGATTAAACCAGAACAAAAGCAGCACGTCGTTTTAGAAACGCCGATGGAAGAACCTGCTTGGAATTTATTGGCTGCGAATTTACCAGACAATCTGAAGACGCGCTTTGTATATTCTCCAGGTAAAGTGACAGTGCGTGGGTTAGGAGTTTTTAAAGCAGATCAACAATTGCAGAATTTGATTGATGCTTTCGGGAGAATGCAGGGTGCGATTCCAGAGGCAGCTGTTGTTTGAGCGGTGTTTCCGTCTGAATAAATAGTTAGACCTCTAAATCCCAGTGGGGATATGATTTAAAGGTTAATACTAAAGTGTTATCACTCAAGGATAGGGGATTTTTGCTAAAAGAATACGGCAATGAAAATTAAAGTCAAAAATCTTGGTGCTTTAAAGCAAGCCGAATTCACACTTGGCGACCTGACAATCATTTGTGGCTGCAATAATACGGGCAAGACTTACGCTACTTATGCTTTGTTTGGCTTTTTGTCTACTTGGCGACGAATGTTTGCCATCCAAATTAACGCCGATAAGATCAAGCAGCTGCTTGCGGACGGTGTAATTCGTCTTGATATACAAGAATATATTAAAAAATCCGAGCAGATTGTTACTAAAGGTTGTCAGGCATATACCCAGGAATTACCGAAGATTTTTGCAGCACCGGCAGAACGATTTAAAACAACAGACTTTCAGGTAAGTCTGGACATCCAAAATATTAGTTTAGCAGGCAGATTTAATCGGGAAATTGCCTCCGGCGAGGCATCACTTTTCTCTATTACCAAAAGTGAAAAAAGCACAGAATTAGTTGTAACTCTGCTTGTTCAGAAAGAGAAGGTAAAAATCCCCCGCGATATTCTTAAGCGCATCATTGCCGACGCACTAAAAGATATCATTTTTGATCAGTTTCTTCCTAACCCTTTTATCGCTAGTGCAGAACGAACCGGTGCTGTCATTTTTCGCAAAGAGTTGAATTTCGCCCGCAATCGCTTGCTCGAAGAAATGGGTCAGGCTGATAAAAACATCAATCCAAGAGAGCTTCTATCTAACGTATACCAGGATTATGCGCTCCCAGTAGAAAAAAATGTGGATTTTACGCGGCAACTGGAGACAATTTTCCAAAAAAGCAGTTTCATTGCTGAGAATCATCCCGATATGTTGGCTGATTTCGCCGACATTATTGGTGGTAAATACACAGTCACCCGTAACGATCAACTTTATTATGAGCCAAAGGGTAAACGGATCAAGCTTTCTATGGATGAAAGTTCTAGCGCCGTTCGTTCTCTGCTAGATATCGGCTTTTATCTGAGACACGAAGCCCAGCTTGGTGATTTACTGATGGTGGATGAACCCGAACTGAACCTACACCCTGAAAACCAGCGCCGCGTCGCACGGCTATTTGCCCAACTGGTGAACCTGGGCATTAAAGTTTTCATCACCACCCACAGTGATTACATTATTAAAGAACTAAATACGCTGATCATGCTTAACCATGATAAACCCCATCTCAAGCGAATTGCTGAAGAAGAAGGTTATCGGGCAGCAGAACTGATCTCTTCTGAAAACATCAAAGTCTATATCGCGGAAGAAACACCGATAATACTAGAGGGCAAAAAGAGAAAAACTAAATGCCAGACCCTTACACCAGCCAATATAGACCCAGAACTGGGGATTGAAGCCCGCAGCTTTGATACAACCATCGAAACGATGAACCGGATTCAGGAAGCGATCGTCTGGGGTGAGGAGTAATGTCTGATATTGCTATCCTCAAAGAGATGATCAAGGAAACCGCTACAGTAGCATTGGAAAATGATCGCTACGGCAAAAATAAGGTCATACTCAAAGAGCCTCCACCCGCCAATTACGATGTAACTATTTATGGGATGCCCGATGATGATGACGTCATCATCATTAAAGCAGATACTTTCATCTCACCGAATGCGGTTTTTAAAGGGAATCGTGGTGAGTGCAAACGTGCAGATTTTGTCATTGTTACTGATACTGGGAAGAAAAAGGTCATCCTCTGTATTGAGATGAAGGCAGGGAAAGGAGGATCGCACACAGAAATTATTGAACAACTTAAAGGAGCACAGTGTTTTGTTGCCTACTGTCGGGAAATTGGTCAATCATTTTGGAAGGAGCAAAATTTTCTCAAGGATTATGAATGTCGTTTCGTCAGCATTAAGAACATCAAAATAGCCAAAAAGATAACACGCATTGACCCTACTCATGACTCTCTCTCAAATATAAAGATACTAAAGAAAAGCGGCTCGTCTTTTCAATTTAATGATTTAGTTCAAGGTCAAAGATAATAACATTGGATAAGGACTTTTCTGAGCTGACCAAATTAGTTTGATTAGCCAGAGTTAAGAGGAAATAGTTATAGTTATTAGCATATTCTTACAAACTAGCTCAACAAGTTTATGAAAATTAGAGCAATCATTCATCCAGCAGAAGAAGGCGGCTATTGGGCAGAGGTTCCCGCGCTTCCCGGTTGTATTACCGAAGGAGACACCATAGAAGAGGTAATGGCTAATTTAAAAGATGCTATTGAAGGTTGGCTTGAAGTTGCCAACAGTCGTAATGCAATTGAGTCAACAGATCAAGTTGTCGAAATTGCTGTATAAAATCGATTTCTGGCAAGCAACTTTGTAAGATTGTGGAAAATAAAGGTTGGGTTTTGCAAAGAATTACTGGCAGTCATCATATTTATGAAAACCTTGAAGTAGAAAAAATCCTGTCAATTCCTGTTCACCGCAATCAAGACTTGAAAGTTGGAACCTTGAAAGCCTTGATGAAAATAGCCCAGCTATCTGAAGAAGATTTACTTTAATTTCAAATTACTGCTCTGATTCATCTAGTAGCTTGCTTGGTTCACCGGGGTAGAAATCATAGTCCACAATCTCTACCAAACTGTAAGGACACTCTACCGGAAAAGTCCGCTTGGGCAAATCTGTTTCTCCAACAGCCAATTCGACACCTTTAAGGTAGGCTTTGCGAAGTGCTTCTTCAAGGTAGGGCTTTAGGCTAGGATTGTCTTCGAGCAGTTCAGCAATATCTAAGCGTTGAATCCGAAGTGTTGATAACCAGCTACGGCTACGGCGTTGGGATTGGTATTCCCATTTTAATAAATGTCCAATCAACACACTCAGACGGTTTCGCAGTTCTTGACGTTGCTGTTTACCCAAAGATTGAATCTCCTCAATCAGATTTTGCAGATCAATCTGACTCCACTGCTCATTGCGAAGTAAAGTTACTTGTTCCTTTGTCCAAGCGTAAAAATCAGTTTCGTAGAGGCTTGGTGAAAGCATTGGTATCTTTGGGTTTGTGTCAGGTACACCCATTAGGTTAGTTCAACCTCAACGTCTTTGCTTTTATTGTAGAACTGTCTCAAACTCTCTTAGTACTATTGAGAGAGATTACTTGCTCGTACTCAAACCTACTCTTCGGCTATGGAGCGATCGCACCCTAACAACCCCTACAGATTATAAGCTGAGATAATTTATAGTATGACTTTCGTAAAGATTAACAGCTATGACTGAGCTACTTGAACAAGCGATCGCTAAACTAAAAAATTTACCTGCCAATGAACAAGATGCGATCGCGGCGATGATTTTGGAAGAACTAGAAGATGAACGCCGTTGGGATCAAGCTTTTGCCCGTTCTCCAGATATGCTTGCCAAACTTGCAACCGAGGCAATGGCTGAATACCGTGCAGGTAAAACCCAAGAGTTAGATCCAGATACATTGTGAAGTCACGTATAACCGCTCAGTTTCGTCAAGGGTTTGCTGATCTACCTGAGCAAGTTCAAGAGCAAACCCGTCAGGCATACCGCCTTTTCAAACAAGATCCGAGCCATCCAAGCTTGCGCTTCAAAAAAGTACATCCAGAACTACCAATTTATTCAGCACGGATTAGCAAAAATTATCGAGCGGTTGGACAGTTAGATGGAGATACCATTATTTGGTTTTGGCTTGGTTCACACGCAGAGTATAACAAGTTGCTTTCTCATCTGTAGCGACAAAGTTCGATCGCATACTCCATTTAGATCAAAAGATGAGCGCTTACCATGAAGTTGAAATGTTCAAATGATTTATAAATATTCAAAAAATACTTCAGGTACTAATCGTAATTCACCAGATTTAAAGCGAGATATATCTATCCATAACGCTCTATGTTTATGATGTTGTGATTCTGAAAAAATTAGACTTTCCAGTTGATAAAATTTTGAATCAACAAAGTCACATTGATAAAGCTGAATGATTTCATGACCTTGCCTACCATTAAATGTAAATAGGTTCTCTATACAACCTAGATATTTAATATTCCTTAAGTCTGCCTGAATTTCCTCTTGAAACTCTCGTTCTAAGGCGGCGTGGCTGGTTTCGCCAAAATCAACACCACCGCCTAAAGCCCGATAAAATGTTTCTTGCTTTACGGGATCATAGCCTTCAGAAACAAATATGCGTTCGCCATCCCGAATTAGCCCCAAGGCTATTACCCGAATTTCGCCAGCTTTATTCATTTTTATAACTAATTATCGTAAATAGACTGAGGACGACTTTCGCTATCCTCAATAGGCCAATCTGGATTTTCGCCACCGATGTACAATTCTTCAATGGTGACATATTCCTGACTTAGCTGGGTGAGAGCGTTGATTAAAATATCCAATGCGATCGCATCACTGGTTCCTAAGTCAAACCAACAACGTCCCCACTGAGCCTCATATTCAAACTCACCAATGTTGTGCATCAGTGCTAGCAGGCTTTTGTCATAGCCTTGTTCATCATAATTCATGTAGCTGATATCGAGTCCAGTGTCCTGCACCTGAAGATTCTCTGCGTTAAATGCACCCAATTTACCCAGATAAAACCAGGAATTGAAAACTTCTTCTACATATTGTTTTTCACGCGCAGAAGGATTTGTGCTGAATTTCAGCCAAATCCACACATCAAAAGGATTAATTTCGCGGAACTGAATCTCCATTTTGGTCTAATATCTCAATTACTCTTCTGCAAATAAGCATATCAAAGTAGGGAGTGGGGAATGGGGAATGGGGGCTAAGGATTCTTCAAGCTAACAGCACTTCTGCGTTCACGCTCAATTTGTTTGACTAAATCGCCTGGGAGTTGGGATTTTTTAGTCAATGCTTTGTCAAAATTAGCGATCGCTTCTTGGATCATCTGCTGGCTTTTTTCTTTTTTCCCCAGTTCTTTCAGGATTTGAGCTTTGAGATAATAAATTTCTGGATTATCTGATGTGGTTTTGATCGCCCGATTGGCATAATCTAGTGCCTGTGGATACCTTTTTAAATCTCGGTAAGCAAGAGCAATACCCCGTTCCACGAGATACCCAGGAGCAGCATTTTGTTCTAAGCGTCCAATTGCCTGATCTGGGCTAGCAAAAGGCAAATTAACCGCCAATAATAAATCCATATAACCCTTGATTAAATTCAGTTCTGGATCGTTGGCAGAAATTGCTTCGGCTTTGTCTAAATATTCATAAACTTGTCGCAACCGACTAAAAGCTTGTGGCACACCGTTGACTGTACCTTCACGGCTGATAACTACTGCACCCTCTAAAAAATGACCAACAGCAGTATATAAATTACCACGCAATGGATCGCTAGAAATCAGCTTTTGTCCAGCTTCTAGAGTTTTCTGACTGTAGGTGTCGAGTTTAGCCCAATCCTTATTTCCGTATGCTAAAGATGCCTTCATAGCATAAGCTAGAGGTTCATTTGGCTCTTTGGATAGTGCTTGTTCCAGATAACGATCTGCTGCTGGATAGTTGCCCTGTTGGAAAATTGCTTTAAAAGCTGCTTCTGTTTGGTCGCCAATTTGATGAGGTTCGCGATCGCGAAATGGATCGCCAGCTAGGGACGGATTTACCCACAAATTAAGTGCGATTGCCCAAGGGGCAACGCCAAAGGCGAACGCAGCCGCAAAAGCAGTCTGAGCAAGGGTAGTGAGTTTAGCAGACACTACTAATCGAGGCGAAGAAAACTTTTTAGTCATTTTAACCCTCAGAATAATTGCGGTTGAAATAGTTGTATGTGTTACTTAGAATGCAAAAATGGTTAATTTAACTTGCCTTTGCTTCAACCAAAATTTTCTTATATATTGGTAATCTTTCCATGTTTCCAGGCTTCCTCTAGCCATTATTTCAGGCTTAGTCTGCCACAATGGAGAAAAAGTGGATAATTCTTGCTGCTAAATTAAGGTGTTAATCCAGGTAATGCGCTATAAATTTTTTTCCAGAATTTTCCAGATACTCTCAGTGTAGCTAATCAGTAATTTGCTGACTTTTTGGTAATCTTAACAAATGCTTTATCTCCGAAATGTAAATTATCATCCTACAGCGTGCCCAACAGCGATTCTCAAATCGATCAATTTAGAATTAGCACCCCAGCAGCTAGGTCTGATTATTGGCCCGAGTGGTTCCGGTAAAAGTACTTTACTAGAAATTTTGTCGGGACTAGCGGAACCCACTACCGGCGCACTCTTCTGGCGGGAACAAGAACTTATAGCCGAGCAGTTACAACAATTAGCCGGGTTGGTATTTCAGTTTCCAGAGCGGCATTTTTGCGGTGGTTCGATTTTAGAAGAATTGCGTTTAGGACATCCTGAGTTAGGGTCAGAACGAGTCAGACAGTCCCTAAGTGAGGTGGGATTAGAGCATTTATCGCTTTCCGCCGCTCCCCATGCTTTGAGCGGTGGTCAGCAACGACGTTTAGCTTTAGCAGTCCAATTGATTCGCCAGCCAAATTTACTGTTATTGGATGAACCCACAGCTGGTTTAGATTGGTCAATGCGGCGGCAACTGGTAAATTTATTAGCGAAACTGAAACAAGATTGGACATTGTTGATCGTGACACATGATGCTGGGGATTTGTTAGCGATCGCAGACCGTTGCTGGACACTCAACCACGGTGAATTACAATCAGTAGACCCAAAGACATTAGAAGCCAAAATTAAAGAACCTCTACCAGTAGTGTGAGAGGAAAGCAGGGGAAGATAAGGGGGACAAGCAGAATAACTATGCCCCATACCAAATGACAAATGACAAATGACTAACTTATTGCCTGAGATGGCAGAAATCTGGCAGCAAACTCTTAATTGGCAACCAACTGTCCAACAACAAGCGCAATTCCAAAGGCTTTATGAGTTAATCCTAGAAGGTAATCGCCAACTAAATTTAACTCGGATCACTGACCCTCAAGAGTTTTGGGAAAAACATCTCTGGGATTCTCTGCGAGGAATTGCACCCCTATTATCAGCAAATTTCTCCCCTGCTTCCCCTAATCTCATCGATATTGGTACAGGTGCAGGTTTTCCGGGTGTTCCAGTGACAATTACTGTACCTAATTGCACAATTACTCTTCTCGATTCCACTCGGAAAAAAATTACTTTTCTCGACAATATATTAACTGAACTTGCCCTTACCAATGCCAAAACTCTCGTTGCTAGAGCTGAAGAAATCGGTCAGCACGGCCAGCATCGACTAGCTTACGATATTGCATTGATCCGTGCTGTAGGGGCAACCTCTGTCTGTGCAGAATATACCCTACCACTTCTCAAACAGGGAGGTTTAGCCATAATTTATCGCGGTAATTGGACAGAGGATGAAACAACTGCCTTGCAGAATGCTGTGAACCAGTTGGGTGGCGTGATTGAATCAATTGAACAATTTACAACACCCCTGAGTCACAGCATTCGACACTGTGTGTATTTGCGTAAGGTAGCCACCACACCAGTTCAGTTTCCCCGTCCTATTGGTATACCTACTCAAAAGCCTCTTTGACTAATTCGTAATTCGTAATTAAAAAGGGTACAAGCGTCTACTGATTGTAATTACAAATTACTTTGACAGGAGCGGAAGATAAACTTTTTATTTTTTGTTATCTCCCTGTTTTTCTTTGTCTCAATGTTTAAGCAAATTTACTTGCTGCTGCAAACCGCTTGTTAATTTCATCCCAATTAACCACGTTCCACCAAGCATCTAAATAATCGGCGCGGCGATTCTGATAATTGAGATAATATGCATGTTCCCATACATCATTACCCAGGATGGGATATTTACCCGAACTTAAAGGACTATCTTGGTTAGCTGTAGTTGTCACTTCCAACTTGCCATCTTTGTTACGTACTAGCCAAACCCAACCACTACCAAAACGACTAGCCCCAGCTTCGTTAAACTGTTTTTTGAAAGCTGCAAAAGAGCCAAAACTTTGATTAATTGCGGAAGCTATATTTCCTGTTGGTTCTCCCCCTCCTTTCGGCTTCATAATTTCCCAAAACATTGAGTGGTTGACATGACCACCGCCATTATTCCGTACTACTCTGCGAATATCTTGTGGTACATTGTCAAGTTTCCGCAACAGTTCTTCAACAGTTTTGCCTTTTAGTTCTGGGTGTTTGTCTAAGGCTGCATTCAGGTTTTTCACATAAGTTGCGTGGTGTTTATCATGGTGAAACTGCATCGTTTTGGCATCGATATGTGGTTCCAGTGCTTCGTAGGCGTAAGCTAAAGGCGGGAGTTTGATAGCCCCTGTTGTATTTGGAGTTTTACTTGGTGTTGCCTCAGGAGTTGCAGTATTTCCATTAGGAGATTTCTCTGCTAATGCACAAGCATCTAATGCAAAAGCACCCGCACCTGCTGTAAGTAAGAACAAGAAATGGCGTCGATTAATAGTCATATAAGTTTTTGCAGCGAATCTATTAAGTCTCTATTGCAGTTTTTATTTTCTTAGATTCTGGCTACAAAAAATCGGGAATTGGCGATTATTTATCGTAGTTTAAGAAACTATTTATAAAATAAAAATTAAATTACTATAAGGTGTGTTAGCTGCATATTTCGATATAATAATTACACACTGTCATATATTACTTGCAAGTCCCTAAAATAAACGCTCCTCACTACTAAATATAAGGTGGGCATTGCCCACCTTACTGCTGTTGATTACTTTATGTGAGACTATAACGGACGGTAGACGCGGTAGTTGATTTCGGGGAAGATATTATCCATTAACTCGACTTTTTCCAGCCAACCACTGTCAATTTTGCCGATTTTAACGTCTTCGTAGAGCTTATTGAACCGCATCAGGTGCGATCGCGTCCGTCTGACTGCATAGGGTACCATAGTTCCCGTCCGCATAATAAATGCCCAGTCAGAAGATTGTGCTAATAACAATTCCCGCGCCGCTTGGTTCAATGCTTTTTCCCCCAACTCATCCTCTGGTTCCAGATGGGAGATTTCAATCATCCGTTCAGCGGCTTTGTGCAAATGCGGATAAATCCACGCATTCGTTTCATTCAACCAATACTCGTGGAAACCCTTGAAACCCCAACTCGACTGCGAAGGACGACAGACTTGCTGAGTTGGCTGATCTCGCAAATAGTCTGCTAAATGGGTCATTTGATATGTTCCTTGGTCATACCATGATTTGCGGAATAGATAATCGATAAACCAAGGGCCTTCATACCACCAATGTCCAAATAACTCTGCGTCATAAGGCGAAACGATAATTGGCGGACGGTGCATTATACCATGTAAATGCTCAGATTGCCGCTCTCGGTTATACATAAAGTTATCAGCGTGTTCTGCGGCCTTTTCCCTAGCCCAATAAGGATCGTAGAGCGCCTTATCTGACAGCCCTAAGCCACGCCCCGTAATTTTGTGATACTTAATGCCCGTATTTTTCCGTTGACCATTGGGCATAATGTAGGGCTTGATGTACTCATATTCTGCTTCCCAACCCAAATCTTTGTAAAATTCCCGATATTCCGCCGCCCCAGGATAGCCCACTTCAGAAGACCATACCTGTTGGGAAGATTCATGATCTCGACCAAAGACAGCAACACCAGTTTCTGTATAAATTGGGGCATAAGTGCCAAAGCGGGGACGGGGACGGGCGTAAAGGATACCATGCCCATCAGTGAGGAAGTAGCGTAACCCAGCATCCGCTAGCATCCGGTCTAAATCTTCATAGTAGGCACATTCAGGCAACCAAATGCCTCTGGGTGCTTGTCCAAAGGTTTGTTCGTAATGTTCACAGGCTACCTGAATTTGCGCCCACACTGCTTGCGGATACATTTTCATCAACGGTAAATAGCCGTGAGTAGCGCCGCAAGTGATAATTTCCAGGTTATTACTGTCTTGGAACTTCTTAAAAGCTGTCACCAAGTCTCCGCCGTAGCGTTCCCATAGCTGACGTGCTTCGCTAAACTCAGTAGCGTAATGTTCGGCTAAATAACGAAGATGTCCGTTGTTGACATTATGTTCTGCTTCTAGTGCTATAAGTTCTTCTAGTTGAGCTAAGTGGGCTTCGTAGCGTTCTTGAAGCAGAGGATCGCGAAGCATCGACACTAAAGGGGGTGTCATACTCATCGTGATTTTAAAGTCGATACCGTCTCGCTTTAAGCCTTCAAATACTTTCAATAATGGGATGTAAGTTTCTGTGATGGCTTCATAGAGCCATTCTTCCTCCAGCACGTAGTCACTTTCCGGGTGACGAACGAAGGGCAGATGTGCGTGGAGTACAAGCGCGACGTAGCCGATAGCCATAGTGATTTTGGGGTGATACTTGTAAGTTGAAGGTCGAGAGGTTTGGCTGAAATTAACAATATTTTAAGACTTTATGGGGATCGTAAGAATAGTTTTCAATTGAGTTAATTACAGTGCTTGTGAGGGCACAACATTTGTTATGCCTCCACCGCCTTTTGTTTTCAACTAGTTGTAAAATCTGCCTATTTGTTTATTGTATAATCCTGTAATGAAAATATTTACTCAGGCTCAAGACCTTTAGCTGGTAAGCATTCTGCCAATTTTTCAGCTAACTCACCTCAACAATTTAAGGTGCATTAGCCTACGGCGTAACACACCCTACTTCAAATTTATATTTCTTCATATACATTGAATATTGATCGCCGACTTACTCAATTTCGGGTTTGCTTCTTCTCCCGGCAATATTCTGGGTTAACGTGCGTTTCTGTGGGAGACTCACGTTGGTTTAAAAAAAACGTCATTTATAACTGAGTCTTCCGAGAAATCTGGCAGTATTTTTTACTTTCTAACTTGGGTTCCTACTGGCTCTGCTCTTTGCCTAGTTTATTGGTGCAGCTGAGTTTGATGAGCGATGCCTACAGCGGGCTACGCCTACGCTAGAATTATCCAAAAAAACGCTGAACTCGAATGCCGAAACCTGGTAACAGTGGTGATGTGATTTCGTCATCAGCCAACAAGGTTGCGATCAGTTTTAATTGGGCAGCTTCTCGGCGATAAACTTCTAGCTGCTGTAATTGCCAATTTGCAATCCAATATTCTTGGACTCCTGTGGATGAGTATAGTTTCAGCTTGGCTTCTCGATCTCGACGTTCGTTAGTTGTCCCAGGAGAAAGCACTTCCACAATGAGTTCTGGCGCTCCTCTCAAATGCCCTTCATCGTCTAGCAATTGTGCTAAACGCTCATGACTAATCCAAACTATGTCGGGTATAACATTATCGGCATCTGTAAAAATTATACCGGGAGTTGGACGGGTTTCCCCTAGCCCACTAGAGCGAGACCAAATTTGTAATTCTAAGCATATATTGCCCGCAGTGCCTTGATGTTTCCAGTGAGGCGCTCTAGTCACAAATAGTTCTCCGTCAATAATCTCATAGCGCTTCCATTCGTCAGTTGCAAGTAATTCTAAGTCTGAGATTGTCCAACGGACTTTATTAGATATTGTTTGGTTCATAGCATTATTTTCCTATGCCTAGTTTAGAGATAAAATTCTATTTTTCAGAATATTTGCTCAGGATCAATACCTGCGGCTCGTAAGCGTTCTGCTAAGATTGCAGCCCGTTGACGTTCTTGTTCTAGTTGTTGATTTGTTTGCTCTAACTGTTGGTTTACCTGCTCTAACTGTTGATTTGATTCTTCCTCTGGCAACATCACCAGCTGCCTATCTGGTGTAAAAAAGCGTAATTTGCCCAAATATACTGTCAAATACAGCCCTAACTGCTGACTCCACAACCAACCCGACTCAGTGGGTACAAGTTCTTGATACTGCCCATCAACTAAGTGAAATCCCTGTAATTCTAGGTTATTTGGATCAAACCAAAAGTAATCTGGAGTGCGAAATGTATTTTGGTAAATTTGCTTTTTTAAACCTTTATCAACCGAGGCAGTGGAATTAGATAATAGCTCAATAATCACATTGGGGTATTTGCCGTCTTCTTGCCACACAACCCAGCTTTTGCGGTCTTTTTTCTCTGTATCTAAAACCACAAAAAAATCCGGCCCTCGAAATTCTTCTGACTTTTTCTGATTGGGACTGAAATAGATTGTCAGGTTGCCGGTAGCATAAAAATCCTCGCGATCGCGCCACCACCATTTAATCAGGCGGATGAGTAAATCGATTTGTTCGCGGTGTAAGTCAGATTCCAAGGGGGGTTCGTCACTATAGATATCACCCGGTGGGAAAATTATACTCTCAGTGACATCTTCTAAACTAGGGGTAGTGGCAAGAGGCTGAGACATACAAGATAGTTTTTATGTTTGTATCTATGCTATCGTGACCAACCTCTGCATGATGAATGCGACACCGATAGCGTAGCGGTAGCGAGTCCGCGAGCGTCACAGCCCGTCGTAGACATCGCACTCCTTATTCCTCATCCCGATATAACTCTTGCAAGTCTTGTAACTGAGTCTTTCGGGAAATCCGGCGATATTTTTTACTTTCTAACTTGGGTTCGTATTGACTCTGCCCTTTGCCTTTACTTTTGCTTTTTAACTTCATGGTAGATTCTGGATCAGCTTGTTGGTGTAGATGTGTTTGATGAGCGATCGCAGCATCCAAAAATTCTAAATAATGTTGATATCGTTCCCAGTCTCCCCGCACTGCACACTCAGGTTCGTCTCGATGCAGACAATCACTAAACCGACAGCTTGCAATTGCTAACCGCTTTCTGGCTTCTGGGAAATAGTGGATTAATTCTTCTGGGATACAATCCATATCAGGCTGATTAAAACCGGGAGTATCAGCCAGCAAACCACCACTAGGCAACTCAAATAATTCTATATGCCGAGTGGTATGACGACCACGAGCCAGTTTACCAGAAACTTCTCCGACTCGCAGCTTTGCAGAGTCAATCAGCGTATTAATTAAGCTGGATTTACCAACCCCGGAAGGCCCAGCAATTACAGTAATTTTATTGCTCAAATATTTGCCTGCTTGGTCGGTATTAATACCATCTTTAACGCTGATAAAGATTGTTTGATAGCCCCAACTGAGCAGGCGATCGCTAACTTTTTGTTGTTCCTGGACTGAAATTAAATCACTTTTATTCAAGCATAAAAGCACATCCAAGTCAGTAGACTCAGCCTTAATCAGAAACCGACTCAGCTGATAAGGTTCCAAAGGTGGATCGGCAACGGCAAAGACCAATAGGATTTGGTTGACATTGGCGATCGCCGGACGATCTAACTCACTTTGACGGGGTAGAACATCAGCGATCGCACCCCGTCCTCCAGCCCAATCTGGTTCTTCTACCAGAACGCGATCGCCTACCATCACCTGTTGTCCGATTTTTTTCAGGCGTGTTCTCCGGGTACAAAGCAAGAGAGGGGGATAAGGAAGATGAGAAGGATCTTGCTCCCTCATCTCCCTCATCTCCCCATCCTCTTGATCCAGATGTACTCGATAAAAATTAGCCTGTACAGCCACTACAGTACCCAATAGCTGTCCAGTTGCGGCAAAATTTTCCCCTGTCATTGGTCAGTAAGTGGACGACGCACTAACAGAGAAAAATAACTCGTGTAGTCTGTAATTTGTTCCACCTGATAACCTGCCATTGTCAGACTATCAGGAACCTGCTCAATCGGCTCACCTGGGTCTAGCCAGACTTCTAGCAAACCTCCCAATGGCATTTTCTCCAGACGTAGTTTTGTCCGCACGAAATTAATCGGGCAAGGGGTGCCGCGTAAATCAAGTTGAGCATCGGGAGTTAAAACAGAAGAGGGCTTCATCACTTAAATAAATTTCCCAAGAATCCTTCTAGACCGCCTTTACCAGTGCGATCACCCTTAATTTTAGCCAGCTTCTCCAATAGTTCCCTCTCCTCTGGGGTGACTTTATTGGGAATATCAATTAATACGTTCAGCATATGATCCCCACGACTAACGGGATTACCCAAGCGGGGTACGCCGCGATTTTCCAACTTCATCACCGTATTCGGCTGAGTTCCAGCTGGAAGAATCAGTTCCACTGGCCCATCTACCGTATCTACCTCTAACCGACAACCTAAAATTGCTTGCAGGTAGCTAACTTTGATTTCCGAGAGAATATTAATACCATCCCGTTGGAATTCCTCGTCCTCATTTACGAACAAGTAGACGTACAAATCCCCAGGAGGGCCACTACGTTGACCTGCATCTCCTTCACTAGAAATCCGCAAGCGAGTGCCATTATCCACCCCAGCGGGAATGGTAATTTTGAGTTTCTTAGTGACTTGATTTGCGCCCTTACCATCACAAGCATCACACTTATCTTCAATTACCATCCCTGTTCCATTACAGGTAGGACAAGTCGATACTTGAGTGAAACTGCCAAAGGGTGTTCTCGTGACACGGCGGACTTGACCCGATCCGGTACAAGTAGAACAAGTCCGAGGGCGGGTTCCAGGTTTAGCACCAGAACCACTACAGACTTCACAATTTTCTAAATGGGAAATGCGAATTTCTTTTTCGCCGCCAAATACCGCTTCCCGAAAGTCTAACTTTAGGTCTAGCCGCAGGTCATCACCCCTGGCCGGCCCACTGCGCCGTCTTTGTTGCGTGGGACTACCCATACCGCCAGCAAAACCACTAAAAATACTTTCAAAGATATCGGCAAAACCACCCATATCGCCAACATCTTGAAAGCCCGCGCCAGCAGCACCTGACACACCCTCTGGCCCAAAGCGATCGTAACGAGCGCGGGTTTCGGGTTCTGAGAGTACCTCATAAGCACGGTTAATTTCTTTAAAGCGATCCTCCGCTCCCGGTTCTTTGTTCACATCTGGGTGATACTTCCGGGCTAAACGGCGATAGGCTTGTTTGATTTCTTCTTTGTCGGTGTCGCGAGAGACACCCAGGATTTCATAATAGTCGCGGGCCATATAGCAAAGGTAAAAGTTAGAAGGAAGAAAGCAGAAGTCAGTAGAAGGTCACGGTCACTTGCTACCCTACGGAAAAGTGTTTTGCTTACAGATATGCAAGAGCAACACAGTATTCTTCAGAAGGTGGCTTGCCGGAGGTCAGGCAGAAGATAAAATTAATTTTTGTTAATAAATTGATTTTACCCTTTAGCTTTTACAAAAATCACCGACAAATCTTGAGCAACAGATGCTTTCCTCGTGGAAGACGACAAAAGCCACAGAAGTTATGAGCAGGCGAAGCCTCTGCTTAGACTTCTCACTGCCGAGTCGGCTGTCTCTTTTACAATTGTGCTACGTAGGAGAGGAAAACCCCGCCCATCAACCAGAGGGGCTAGCCGCACCATTAGGTGTGGAAAACCACCCTTATGCAATGGAAGTGGATCTGAACTGGCATACTGCCTAGCCCAAAGTAATTTGCTTCTACAATCTAGCAAACCGCTGGGGTCTTGTGAAACTTCGCTAAATTTATAATCAATATATTTTAATTGATTTAGATATTCTACTAATTTGGGCTTTTGGACAAAAAAAATTTGTTCGCCTATTTGCGCGAACAAAACGAATGATTAATCTAGTTTATAGTTTTCCGCCTCTTCTATCAGGCTAATATTGGTCAGGTGTGCAATCGTTGCCGCCCCCTGTTCATTCCCACCCTACTAAGAGTCCAGGGTGGGGACTTTTGCGATCCTGTTAACTAATTTAACTAGCATACAGGTATAAGCTTTTTTCGACCAACGAGTTAAGGCTTTGTCCCACTTTCTTTGCTTTGACTACAATTTTTTTGTCTAAATCAGGGTGAATTCTTACCATGAATTTATCTTAATTATTGAGCAATGGTCTATACTTTGGCTTCTCTACGAGACGCACTCGCGTTCGCTCAGTACAAGTGCCCAATTCCTAATCTATCGCCTCATAATCAGCTTGTGCGGTACTTTCTTCGTCAAAATCAAAGTTGAATTGTGGTATCAGTGTGCCATTCATTGGTGAGTCGATTTCTGGGGTAAAGAGACTAGCTGAAGCCTCCTCAATCTCATCACTTTGGCTATTAGCTCGATTGTAGACATCAGCACCAATTGCAAACAAGGTTTGTTGGAAGTCGTCTAAGCGCTGCTTAAATTCCACTGTGGAAATGCTGGAGTCAATCATTGCAGCTTGGAGTTGTGAAACTTTTTCACTAGCCAAGGTTTTCATCTGGTCGCCAATAAAGTTGCTATTATCTTTGATGGTGGATTCGTAACTGAATAACAGATTATCGGCTTGGTTTTTGAGTTCAACCAGTTCTTTACGTCTTCTATCTTCTTCGCCAAACAGTTCGGCCTCTTGGCGCATCCGTTCGACTTCGTTGCTACTCAAACCACCCGTATTGGTAATTCTGATACTTTGTTCTCTACCTGTACCTTTGTCTTGGGCAGAAACCTTCAGAATGCCGTTGACATCGATTTCAAAGGATACTTCAATTTGCGGCACACCACGGGGCGAGGGGGGAATTCCTGCCAGCAAAAACTTGCCGAGACTCTTGTTATCTCGTGACATTGCCCGTTCACCTTGGAGGATGTGAATTTCTACTGAGGTTTGCCCATCAACTGCGGTGGAAAAAACTTGTGACCGACTCGTAGGAATTGTGGTGTTGCGTTCAATGATTTTGGTGAACACTTCACCCAAAGTTTCAATTCCCAAGGACAGAGGGGTGACATCCAGTAGTAAGAGATTATCGACTTCGCCACCCAACACACCTGCTTGGATAGCCGCTCCCAATGCTACAGCTTCGTCAGGGTTGATGGAGCGATCGGGAGCTTTGCCATTGAAAAACTTAATTAGCGCATTTTGGACTGCGGGAATACGTGTAGAACCACCTACCAAAATAATCCGATCTATGGCTGGTGGTTTGAGATCCGCATCTTTGAGCGCTTGGATCATTGGTTCGATGGTCGCTTCAATTAATTTCGCTGCGAGTTCTTCAAATTTAGAGCGGCTGAGTTCCATCTCCAGATGCTTTGGCCCGGTGTCATCAGCGGTGATAAACGGCAAGTTGATGGAGGTATTCACCATACTGGAGAGTTCAATTTTTGCCTTTTCCGCTGCTTCCCGCAGGCGTTGCAGGGCCATCTTATCTTTGGAAAGGTCGATTTTCTCTTGTTCTTGGAAACGTTCCATCATCCAAAGGACGATCGCATTATCAAAGTCGTCTCCCCCCAAGTGGTTGTTACCACAAGTTGCTTTAACTTCAAAAACGCCATCCCCAAGTTGCAGGATCGATACGTCGAAGGTACCGCCTCCCAAGTCAAATACTAAAATTAGCTGCTCTTGGTCTTGCTTTTCCAATCCGAAAGCTAAAGCCGCAGCTGTTGGTTCATTAATGATTCGTAGGACTTCTAAACCTGCAATTGTGCCAGCATCTTTAGTTGCTTGTCTTTGGGCATCTGTGAAATATGCTGGTACGGTGATCACTGCTTGAGTCACCTCTTCACCTAAAAAGTTTTCCGCATCCTGCTTCAGCTTTTGCAGGATCATGGCGGACAGTTCTTGTGGCGTGTAGTTTTTGGAGCGAATTTGGACATCAACAGTATCATCTCGACCTTTAACACAGTTGTAGGGGACGCGATCGCGTTCTACTTCAGTGTCTTCCCAACGCCGCCCGATGAATCGTTTAATACTGTAAATTGTGTTTTCAGCATTGGTTACGGCTTGGCGCTTTGCCAATTGACCAACCAAGCGATCGCCACTCTTGCCAAATCCCACAATACTTGGAGTAGTTCGTCCCCCTTCAGAATTGGAGATCACAAGTGGTTGACCGCCCTCCAAAACTGCGACGCAACTGTTAGTAGTGCCTAAGTCGATTCCAATAACTTTTCCCATATTCGCCAGTATTTTTACTGAGTCTTTCTACTGTAATGTGTCGCGGACTAACTTTTATTCTCTAAACAAAGGCTAGCGGATAACGTCTGTGGAACCTCTGTTGCTGGTAGCAAAAGAGAAGTTTAAACACAGAGAGTTATCCAAAGCCTTGTCCAAGTTTTAGGTACGCGATGCTCCTCCTTGCTAGAACCCAGGCACTTGCGGTCAGCGAGGTGAGCGATTACAGCTTAACTGTTGGCTGAACTCGACTGATCTTCTGGTGCCGCAGGGCTATCTTCCTTGGGAGCAGCTACTTTGACCATTGCATGGCGTAGCACGCGATCGCCTAAGAAGTATCCGCGCACTAACTCTTCTAACACTGTTCCTTCAGGATGTTCATCCGTAGGTTCCCGCATTACTGCTTCGTGCAAGTTAGGATCGAATTCTTGACCTTCAGGACGCATTGGTGATACACCCAAGCGCTTCAGGCTATCTACTAATTGTTTGTAAACACCTTGGTAACTTTTGTGCATGGTCATTTCGCCATCAGATTGTGGTTTGAGGTGCGATCGCGCCCGCTCAAAATTATCGACCACTGGCAGTAATTCCAAAATCGTGTTCCGCTTCACCTGCAACTCTAGGTCTTCTTTTTCTTTGCTAGTGCGTTTCCGGTAATTCTCAAAATCAGCGGCAATCCGCATATATTGAGTACTACGTTCTTCCAGTTGCGTTTTGACGGACTCGATTTGTTGAGTCAGTTCTGCCAAAGCTGCTTTTTCCACTTCAGTTTTCTCGGTTGCAGCGACGCTGTTTTCTGAATTGAGAGTAGCAGTATCCCCCGATATATTTGTTTGGGCTGCCACTTGCTCTGTCACATCGCTGCCAGATTCATTGAAATTAATTTGGGCTGGAGAGTCACTCTTCATTACTTGCTTTACCTCTATTGGTTCACCCAATTGCTGGCTTGTATTGTTTATCTGTTTATTTTCATCCATTATTGTCTACTCATTCCAGATCCTGTTTATGGCAGTGTATCTCCACAGCTTGCAACCGTCGTCATCCACGACGTGCCACTGAGGCTGATTTTTTTGCCAACAAGTTCTTGGAAGTGATGTAACCGTCCTCTTATTGTGACAAATGGTGAACACGTTAGCCCAGACGCCATTAAGGCGGGAACCCGAACGAGTAGGACTGGGGATTGGGTATTAGGGACTGGGGAAATTGGTAAATAGATCTGCGCTGTAGGGGTTTAGTAAAAGGACGCTTAGAAACCGCCTCTACACAGGCAAAACCCACGGAGGTGGGTTTAAAACACTCAATTTTTCTTTAGTCCGCGCAGGCGAACTTTGTTTGTGTAGCCGCGAATTCTATCCGCTTTTTTGGAAAATGAGAATTCTATCTCCTAGGCTGGGAATACTTTAAGCAGAGGTTTCCCATACTCATTCGCTCATTTATGACTTACTCGTCACCACAACGGCGCAGTACCGCTCTAACTACCAGAACAGAGTTTTCGCCCTTCGGCAACAAGCTAGTGCAATCTGGCTATGTCAATACCGAACAGATGAGGCAGGCACTAATTGAAAGCCGCAAATCTGGCAGACCCTTAACGGAAGTACTAGAGTCAATCACTGGGCAACAACTATCACCTGAATTGCTCAGGCAATACAAAAAACAGCAATTATTTGAACTTAAAATATTATACGGAGTTGAATTCCTCGATCCGGAAGTCAACTCCGTTGGCAACACGATGATGGGGAACCTGATTGAAACCCTCATTCCAGTGGATATTTGTCGTCGCCATCGTTTAGTACCACTGTCGAAACACGAAGACCAAACCCCGCCCTCAGTTTTAGTGGCGATGGTTGCTCCAGATAATCTAGAAGCTTCCGATGACCTGAACCGCATCTTGCGCCCCCAAGGCTTGGCATTGCAGCGCATGGTGATTACCCAGGAAGACTACCAGCAGCTAATCAACCAATACTTGGATGAAATGGCTGTTAAGCAGAAGCACCTAGATCAAGAAAAGTTTACAGATATTAATCAGGATTTAGAAAACCTTGGAAATCTCGATATTTCTGATGCTCCTGAAGAAATGGAGGCTGATCTAGGGGCAGCGATGAAGGGTGCAGAGGATGCCCCAGTCATCAACCTAGTCAACAGAATCCTGGCTAAAGCCTTGCATGAGGGAGTTTCTGACATTCATATCGAACCGCAAGAAGAAAACTTACGGATTCGCTTTCGCAAGGATGGCGTACTGCGCGAAGCTTTCGATCCCCTACCGAAAAAAATCATCCCGGCGGTGACAGCCCGATTTAAAATCATCTCCAATCTAGACATTGCTGAACGCCGTCTACCCCAAGATGGACGTATTCGGCGGATGTTTGAGGGACGTAAGGTGGACTTCCGGGTGAATACCTTACCCAGTCGCTACGGGGAAAAGGTGGTGCTGCGGATTTTGGATAACTCCTCTACCCAACTGGGATTAGATAAGTTAATTACCGATCCAGAGACTTTACATATTGTCCAGGATATGGTTAGCCGTCCCTTCGGTCTAATTTTGGTGACTGGGCCAACTGGTTCTGGGAAAACAACCTCACTGTATTCTGCACTATCAGAAAAGAATGATCCCGGTATTAATATCAGTACTGTGGAAGATCCAATTGAGTACAGCCTTCCAGGGATTACTCAAGTACAGGTAATTCGGGAAAAAGGGCTGGATTTTGCGACTGCATTGCGGGCTTTTTTGCGGCAAGATCCTGATGTGCTGTTGGTGGGTGAAACGCGGGATAAGGAAACGGCAAAAACAGCAATTGAGGCTGCCTTGACTGGTCACTTAGTATTAACTACCTTACATACCAATGATGCCCCAGGAGCGATCGCTCGTTTGGGAGAAATGGGGATTGAGCCTTTCATGGTTTCTAGTTCCCTAATTGGCGTTTTAGCTCAACGTTTGGTGCGGCGTGTATGTTCTGAATGTCGTGTTCCCTACACTCCTACAACTGAGGAACTGGCTCGTTATGGTCTATCAGCTTCCTCAGATGTTGGAGTCACCTTCTATAAAGCTAACACCTTGACATTAGATGCGATCGCCGAAGCCAAAGCCAAAAATCACCTTTGCCCAAAATGTAATGGGGTCGGCTACAAAGGGCGTTGTGGTGTTTATGAAGTCATGCGAGTCACCGAAAACCTGCAAACTCTCATCAACGAAGATGCACCCACCGAACGCATCAAGGAAGTGGCAATAGAAGAGGGCATGAAAACCTTGCTGGCTTACAGTTTGGACTTAGTGCGTGAAGGTTCCACCACTCTAGAAGAAGTAGAACGAGTGACGTTTACTGATACTGGCTTGGAAGCAGAGTTAAAAGCCAAACGCAAGACTGGTCTTACATGCCGAAGTTGCGATGCCACATTGAAACAAGAATGGCTGGATTGTCCTTACTGTATGACAGCTCGGTTTTAAGACTTGTCATTGGTCATTGGTCGATGCTTAATAACTTTAAACAAAGGACAAATGACAAATAAAAAACATTAAAAGGAAGCAGAACTATGGAAATGATGATTGAAGATTTGATGGAGCAGTTGATTGAATTGGGTGGCTCGGATATGCATTTATCCGCAGGTTTGCCTCCCTACTTCCGTATTAGTGGCAAACTCACCCCCATAGGTGAGCATGTATTGACAGCCGATCAATGTCAAAGGCTGATTTTTAGTATGCTCAACAACACCCAGCGTAAAACCTTAGAGCAGAACTGGGAATTAGATTGTTCTTATGGTGTTAAGGGTTTGGCTCGGTTCCGGGTCAATGTCTATAAAGAACGTGGTTCTTATGCTGCTTGCTTACGGGCATTAAGTTCTAAGATTCCTAACTTTGAAAAATTAGGTTTGCCAGATATCGTGCGGGAAATGACAGATAAGCCCAGAGGGTTAATTCTGGTGACAGGCCCTACAGGTTCCGGAAAGACAACTACCCTAGCGGCAATGATTGACTTGATTAACCGCACCAAGGCAGAGCATATTTTGACGGTGGAAGACCCAATTGAATTTGTCTATGAACCAATTAAAAGCTTGGTTCACCAACGGCAATTGGGTGAAGATACTAAGAGTTTTGCTAATGCTTTGAAAGCAGCTTTGCGGGAAGATCCAGATATCGTTCTGGTGGGAGAAATGCGCGATTTGGAAACGATTTCTTTGGCGATTTCCGCCGCAGAAACAGGACACTTGGTATTTGGCACGCTACACACTAGTTCAGCCGCACAGACAGTTGACCGGATTATTGACGTTTTCCCCCATGAAAGACAAACCCAAGTGCGGGTGCAGTTGTCTAACTCCTTAGTGGCGGTATTTAGCCAAACCTTGGTGTCAAAGAAAAACCCTAAACCCGGTGAGTATGGTCGGGTGATGGCTCAAGAAATTCTGATTGTTACTCCTGCTATTTCCAACTTAATTCGAGAAGGCAAAACATCTCAAATTTACTCAGCTATTCAAACTGGCGGCAAATTGGGGATGCAAACTCTGGAGAAGGTTTTAGCCGATTTTTACAAATCAGGAACGATTTCCTTTGAAGCAGCAATGTCTAAAACTTCTAAGCCTGATGAAATTCAACGTCTCATTGGTAATTCTACACCGCCTGCGGCTGCCGCAGGTGCTAAACCCGGTGCGGCAGCCAAAGCACATTAAAGGAACTTGGGATAGGGGAAATGAAGAATATTTCATCCCCTTGACTATTTTGAATTTTGAATTTTGAATTTAATTTATTTATGCCAAACTACGTTGCTCGTGTTCGCGATTCGCAAGGAAAATCCCGAACCGAAAAAATTGTTGCTGAATCCTTGGTACAAGCTCGTACTAATCTCAGAGATCAAGGT
Organism: Nostoc sp. JL34; assembly: GCF_017114945.1. Lineage (GTDB taxonomy): Bacteria > Cyanobacteriota > Cyanobacteriia > Cyanobacteriales > Nostocaceae > Nostoc. The sequence goes on along the minus strand of NZ_JABXKQ010000032.1, from coordinate 29,707 downwards.
TTTGTAGTTCAAGAACTTAAACAATCTCAAGGATTTCAGCCAGATATTGCCTTAAAAAAATTCCAGAATTCCTTAGTTAAGGTTTCTGTGAAAGACAAAGCCGTTTTTTCGCGTCAATTTGCCGTTTTGATGAATGCGGGAGTTGCGATCGTTAGAAGTCTGGGGGTGCTTTCCGAACAGTGTAGTAATACTAAATTGAAACAAGCCCTGGTTGAGATTAGCAACGATGTTCAAAGCGGAATGAATCTTTCAGAGTCAATGCGGAAGCATCCTGACTGCTTTGATGGATTATATGTGAGTATGATTCAAGCTGGCGAAGTTGGTGGTGTTCTAGACGAAGTATTGAATCGTTTAGCCAAATTGTTAGAAGATGTTGCTCGCCTACAAAACCAAATTAAATCAGCATTATCTTATCCAACGGTTGTGGGTTTTATAGCAGTTTCTATCTTTCTCGGTATGACCATTTTTCTCATTCCCGTTTTTGCGAAGATTTTTACAGAAATCGGAACTGAATTACCACCTCTAACACAATTTTTGATGGATGCCAGTCTATTTTTGAGAAGTCCGAAAGTTTTTGTACTTCTCGGTGTTATTGTGGGACTGAAAATTGCCTTTACACAATATGGTAAAACTCCTGTTGGTCGCATAACAATTGATCGTCTTTCCCTGAAGATGCCGTTGTTTGGTGACTTAATTCAAAAATCTTCGGTTGCCCGCTTTAGCCGGACTTTTGGTTCTTTGACTCGTTCAGGTGTGCCAATTTTAACTTGCTTAGAAATTGTCCGAGATACATCAGGAAACCAAGTAATTGCCAATGCCATAGATGCAGCCCGTATGGAAATTCAACAAGGAGGTATGATTAGCATTGCTTTACAAAAAGATAAAGTTTTTCCGGCTATGGCAATTCAGATGATTAGTATCGGAGAAGAAACTGGAGAATTAGATGGAATGTTGATGAAAGTTGCTGATTTCTATGAAGATGAAGTCGAACAAGCAGTAAAAGCAATGACCAGTATTTTGGAACCAGTGATGATTGTGGTTTTAGGGGGAATGGTTGGAACCATTTTATTAGCAATGTATTTACCTATGTTTAAGGTATTTGAAAAGCTGGGATAGGGGATTAATAGTTATAAGTTATGAGTTAGGAATTCAAACTTTTTATTCCTAACTTTTAACTCCTAACTGATTAATTTTATTCTTAACTCCTGTACAGATGCGATTAATAGCGTCTCTACTCCTCACTATTTAATAAACTATGACTGTGCAAAAATCTCAGTACGAAGCGAGTTTGGCAGAGTACAGCAATCATCTAGCTGCGATCGCCTTACTAAAGCAATATCGGCCATACTTGGAGATGATCCCCAGTCTGCGCCGTCCAGATGAAAGTGTGATCACTATACCCTTGCCAATTGTCCGGCTTCGCAACACTGCTACAACCGCCCCACAAACGATTTGCTTACCCTGTGATGTGGCAATTTTGATGTGCGATCCAGAGTGGAAAATTAAAACTGGAGCCGAAATTTTAGTCTTTATTCATCGCGCTCACGAAGACTTTTCTGATTTGTTAGGACGTTGGCGACAAACCCAAGTTTGCTTAGACAATGATTATGAGTGGTTGATGCCTCTGCGCCACAGTCATATTTTGAGTGAGGGAGCTAATACTATATATCCTTTGTTTGTCGTTTTTAGTGAGACTTTAGAACGCATCCAGAGAGGCCTTGTGGGAGCCGAACTCCCATTTATTATACAAACACCAGATTCGATGTCTGAGGATAATTTCACAGATATTTTCTCTCCACAAATTCCACCAGCTTAGGGACTTCTATTTAAAAAACATCCAGTTGTAGGGGTGCAAGTCCTTGCGTCTTTATAAATTTACTAAGCGAGTTAATACCGTTTCTTTATGAAACTGCATATATTTACCCCCCCCCTTGCTAAACTAGGGGGGTTTTATTATCTGCATCTTTATGGAGAATTGGTATAACTACCCAACAGATTTTTACCTCTCTTAATCAAACTACAAATTAGCTCGTCACATAACACCTTGAAACAGGTACTTCTACAAAAATTTATTTTTATTTTTTGAAGACTAATGAGGATTTGGCAAAGATCCAGTAATTTTACTGTTGCCAATAAATAATTGTCGTAGAATTAGAGACATTTCAGAGCAGATATTTTATACTAATGAATCGCTTTTCTCAGAAAATAACGAATTCTCAAGAGAGCATTTCACAACAAACTCAATTGGGTCAAATGTGTGGTTCCAAACGGCTATTTCGCGATCGCTATGAAATACTGCAAATTTTGGGTCGAGGTGGTTTTGGCATCACATTTTTAGCTAAAAATGCCGCATTACCTGGGAATCCCCTGTGTGTCATTAAACAACTTTCTCCAAAAGTGACTAGTCCCCAAGGTTGGCAAAAGGCATGTGCACGCTTTGAAAAAGAAGCAAGAACTTTGGGTCAACTCGGTAGTCATTCGCAAATTCCTATGTTATTAGACTACTTTCAGGCGAATGGGGAGTTTTTTTTAATTCAAGAATATGTGCCGGGTTTGACTTTGGCGCGAGAAGTGCGACAAACTGGGCCTAAAAGTGAAGCTTCAGTGAAACAGTTTTTGCAGGAATTATTACCTGTATTACAGTATCTTCATAAACATCATGTGATTCATCGGGATATTAAGCCCCAAAATTTATTGCGGTGTGAGTATGATGGGCGGGTGGTGCTGATTGATTTTGGTGCGGTGAAAGAGCAATTAGTTAATGCTTGTGAAAACTCAATCAATCAAGCTGCAAACACTAATTTTATTGGGACTAGGGGATTTGCACCACCAGAACAGTTTTCTCTCCGTCCAGTTTATGCCAGTGATATTTATGCACTAGGTGTAACTTGTATTTATATGTTGACTGCTAAAAGTCCTTTAGAATTTGACTATGACCCAAATACTGGTGAAATATGTTGGCAAAAACAGATAAATATCAGCAACAGTTTCGCCCATATTTTAGAAAAAATGGTGAAAATTACCTTAGAGGAACGGTTTAAAACTGCCGATGAAGTGATCAAAGCTTTAAGTTATGAAAGCTATTTGCCTAATTTGGCTAACTGTCTAACTACCCAAAAATTGAATAATAAAAGTATTAAGCAACACGAAATTACACAACCCGAAAATTATGATGTATACGTGCCACCTGTAGCCAGAACTGCAAGTGCCATTCGGAAATGGAGAGCAAGACTCAAGGAAACAAGCTAGGACAGTTAAGTTCAAGCCTTTTTTGCCTAAAGTATCAAATGAATAATTAATCATGGATGATTTAAAATAGCTAAAACAAATTTAGTAAGCTTTATAACTATATTTTGTAGTCAGTAATGATTAATTAAGCAGGGTTTATCTTGAATACTTAGTCATTTATGGCTTGTCAAGATACAAGCATAATTACTAGGTTTAGCAGTTAAGAAAAATATTTCTATTCAGATTATTATATAATCGATAGAATAATTAATCTTATGGCTCTCGTAGTTTTCCACAGATGAGGAAGACTGACTACTATTTACAAACGCTAACTATATAAGTAATTCCCCAATCCCCAGAACAGGGTTTTCTACCACAAGTAACCGAGAGTCGATATTCTTAAGGGAAATTTCGGGGCAAACTTAGCCTAAGTTGTCATGCAGTCGCGCCTGTCAGATCATGATCTGCTGCTTAAATCCCGATTGCCCAAATCCCCTGAATCCCAATGGAAAGAAGTTTTGCCAAAGTTGTAGCACCCCATTGGTGTCACTTTTAAGAAATCGCTTCCGTGTCATCCGAGTCCTTTCAGATGAGGGGGGATTTGGCAGAACCTATCTATCAGAAGATGTAGATAAACTCAATGAACGCTGTGTTATCAAGCAATTAGCTCCAAAATTTCAAGGAACTTGGTCGCAAAAAAAGGCGATGGAGTTGTTTGCTGAAGAAGCGCAGCGACTACAAGACCTTGGGGAACATCCTCAAATTCCGACTCTGATAGCTTACTTCGAGCAAGACGGCTGTCTATATTTGGTGCAGCAGTATATCAATGGGGAGAATTTATTAAAGGATTTGCAACAGCGTAAGGCTTATAATTCTAGGGAAATTCAAGCTATTTTGCTAGATTTACTGCCCATCCTGAAATTTATCCACGATCGCAAAGTCATTCATCGAGATATCAAGCCAGAAAATATTATCCGCCATAAAAGTGATGGGCGATTAAGTCTGATTGATTTTGGTTCCTCAAAGCAATTCACCGCGAAAGTTCAGCAGAAATCTGGCACATCTATTGGTTCACATGGTTATTCTCCCCTGGAACAAATTAGAGATGGTAAAGCTTTCCCCGCCAGTGACTTGTTCGGTTTGGGGGCTACCTGTTTTCATCTGTTAACAGGAAATTCTCCCTTTCAGTTGTGGATGGAATCTGGGTACGCTTGGGTGAGCAATTGGCGGGAATATTTGCGGAGTCCATTAAATCCTGAGTTGGATTTTGTCATAGACAAGCTTTTGAAAAAAGACATCTATGAACGTTACCAGTCAGCCGATGAAGTTCTCAGAGACTTGACTCCAAAACAACTCCTCGCACTACCACCAGCAGGAAAGTCGTCTGGAAAAATACCACCCACTAAAGCACCATATTTACCAAAAAGTTATCCCTTACTGAGAATTTTAATCTTGGTAAGTGCTTTCATTCTCTTGTTTGGCTTTGGAGAATCTTGGTATAAACATTTTCGTCGGATTCAGACCAGTTTAGTTTCTAGGCTGAGTCAGCATAATAGTTCTGGCAAAGATGAGGCGCTTTTAAGTCAACCACTAAAAATTGTTTTGGGAAAGGTTTCCTTAGCTAATACTCTCCAAGGACATGAAAGCTCGGTTTTGTCTGTCGCTATCAGCCCCGATGGCAAAACCATTGCCAGCAGTGGCGACGATCGCAAAATTAAACTTTGGAATCTAGCAACTGGAAAACAAATCTCTTCACTCAACGCCTATTCTCAGCAGGTAAATGCTGTGGCGATCAGCCCTGATGGCAAAACTCTGGTGGGTGGTGGTGATGATAACACCATCAAAGTCTGGAATTTGGCAACAGAAAAGCAAATTCGCACTCTTACAGGGCATTCTGACTCAGTTCATGCCTTAGCCATCAGCGCTGATAGCCAAACTCTGGTTAGTGGTAGCGATGATAACACTATCAAAATCTGGGATTTAGCAACAGGAGAGCAAATTCGGACACTAGTAGGGCATACATTCTGGGTGCGATCAGTGGCCATTAGCCCCGACGCTGTGATTCTTGCCAGTGGCAGTTTTGACAAGACTATCAAAATCTGGAATCTGACAAAGGGATACTCAATTCGTACACTCTTGGGAAACTCTCAAACAGTAACAACCGTGGCTATTAGCCCAGATGGTAAAACTTTAGCCAGTGCTAGCCGCGATCGCACCATCAAACTTTGGAATCTAGTTACCGGGAAAGAAATTCGCACACTGGTGGGACATGTCAACACTGTAACGACCGTAGCTTTTAGTGCCGATGGTAAAATTCTTGCTAGTGGTAGCCGCGATCGCACCATCAAACTTTGGAATCTAGCCACAGGAGAGGAAATTCTCACATTGGCGGGGCACACTAACACTGTGACATCCCTTACCTTCAGTCCTGATGACAAAACCCTTGTCAGCGGTAGTGAGGACAATACTATTAAGATTTGGCGGTTATCTCAGTAAGTGGGGAGTAGGGATTGGGGATTGAGGATTGGGGATGAGGGAGAATTAGAATCTCGTTCATCCACCTTTGAACATCAAACCTCCTGATGAAAAATGACCAATGACAAATGAGAAATGACAAATCCCCAATTGCGATAAACTGTCTCAAGTGAGGAGGGGTAAAAATGAGCAGTATCACCGGCCATCGCCGCGATCGCAAGTCTGGGATTAAAATACCAAAGCTGTTTTTAGCTTGGCAGCAAGTATTTGGAGAAGCACGCACCCGGATTTTGCTCTGGTACTTGCTGATTTTGGGGATAACTTTTCTCATCGCCATTCCCGCATTTCGCTACAAGCTCTACCAGCGCATTGATGAGCGGGTTCGTCAAAACATGGTAGAAGATATGGCGGCTTTTAATGGATTAATTAAAGGTGAAATCTTGGCTCCAGAGGATACGCTGCCTGAGGAAGACTCAGAAAATATAGCCATTGGGGCAAAACACTTGAAATGGTTGCTCGGCGGAAAAAAACAAATCGCTCCTCCTGCTGCCAAAGAAGATTTGATCGAGCTTTTCAAAGCTTATCTGTTGTATAGACTGCCAAAAGATGACTCTTACTTCATCACGTTTGTTGATGGTAAATTTTATAAATCTAGTCCCAGAGCGCGTCCCAAACTACTTGCCAAGGAATCACCACTCATGCAACGGTGGGCAAAACAAACTAAACCAGAACAAGGAGAAAAAGAATTTTCTGACCCGGGTCTTAGTAAGATCCTTTACATGGTGGAACCGATTAAAATTAATGGACAAACGCAGGGTGTCTTCGTTATTGCCCATAATACAGATGGTGAGCGGGCAAAGACACTAGAAGCAGTTTCCGTAATTATTGAAGTTTCTAGTTTCGTGTTTGTGGTGTCGTTCATTTTGGCGTGGTTGGCGGCGGGACGGGTGCTAGCTCCCCTACGGACGATTACCACCACTGCCCGTGCAATTAGTGAGTCAGATTTAACCCAGCGCTTACCTGCGCGAGGTAAGGGAGAACTGGCAGAATTAGCAACGACATTCAACGAAATGATGGACAGATTAGAGGGAGCTTTTGCTACCCAGCGAGAATTTGTCAACGATGCTGGGCATGAGATCAGGACTCCCATTACCATCATTCGCGGACATCTGGAACTGATGGGAGATGACCCTCAAGAGCAACAGGAAACCTTGGCACTGGTTATAGGAGAATTAGATCGGATGAGCCGTCTGGTCGATGACATGATTTTGCTGGCCAAAGCAGAACACTTAGACTTTTTGCAGTTGGCGACGGTGAATGTAGCAGACTTAACCCAAGAGTTATTTGTCAAAGCCCAGGCATTAGCAGAGCGGGATTGGCAAATCGATGTGGTGGCAAAGGGTCAAATTATAGTTGACCGTCATAGAATTACTGAGGCTGTGATGAATCTGGCGCAGAATGCAACTCAGCATACTGGAAAGAGTGATACTATCTCCATAGGTTCTGGGATTGCTAAAGGAAAGGTGCGTTTCTGGGTACGCGATACAGGCGAAGGCATTCCCCTTGTCGATCAAAAACGGATTTTTGAGCGTTTTGCTCGAACTTCTAACAGTCGTCGTCGTTCCGAGGGTGCAGGATTGGGGCTGTCAATTGTCCGAGCGATCGCTGAGGCGCACGGTGGACAAGTATTGCTTCGGAGTCAACTAGCAAAAGGTTCGATGTTTACCATCCTTTTACCCCTCGATCCCCCGCAGGAAATGAGTGCATATGCCCAATATTCTCATCGCTGAAGATGAACCCCGCATTGCCTCATTTATTGAAAAAGGATTGCGATCGCAAGGTTTTACGACAACAACTGTTACCGATGGGCTGCATGTGCTAGACATTGCACAGAATGGAATCTTTGACTTACTAATTTTGGATTTGGGATTGCCTGGAAAAGATGGATTTCAGGTATTGGAAGAACTGCGGGGACAGGGAGAAGATTTACCTGTAATTATCCTCTCAGCTCGGAGTGACATTCACGATAAAGTCGCTGGGCTAGAAGGAGGCGCAGATGATTATGTCACCAAACCTTTCCGATTTGAAGAACTTCTGGCGCGCGTCAGGTTGCGTTTGCGAAGTGCTAGACCTGTGAGAGATGCCCAAGAGTTTCTCCTGAAAGCGGGTAATGTGGTGCTTAATTTGCGAACTCGACAGGTGAAACTAGGCGATCGCCTTATCGAATTACCTGCGCGTGAATTTACAATGGCAGAAATGTTTTGTCGTCATCCCGGACAGGTTATAAGTCGAGAACAACTGCTAGATTACGTTTGGGGCTACGACTATAATCCAGGTTCTAATATTGTCGATGTATATATCGGTTATCTCCGCAAGAAACTAGGCAGCAACCTCATTGAAACTGTTAGAGGGATAGGCTATCGCTTGCGAAGTTAATACTATTTTGGATAAAAGGATTTTAAATTTTGCTGTAATCATTTATATCAAAACTAATCCCAACATCGATGCAGAAGGTCAGCAATTGTGGGATATATCTTAAGTTAATCAAAAGTGCGATCGCTGACAAAATCTCTCAAGCACAACTCCTAGAAAATGAGCATGGACAGTAGGGGAGTTTGTAGAGTGGGCATTATAATACCCACCCTACTGAGGTTTATTTACTAGTGAACAAATCTTTGAACTTTATTAATGAGGCTTTGAACTCCATTAAGCAAGCCCATTGCTGCGCTAACGAGGCAAATTCATGAGAATCTTCTCATGAAAGTTTCATAAAAGACTCATGGAAAATTGAGACTCTACTTGATTAGTAGGGCATCTATTCACTGAATAACTGAGGGATATTTAGCCATGAGACTGATGGGATATTCCCACGATGGTCTCGGTAATATTTGCAGAATGCTGGCAATCTGCACTCACTTACTGGGTTCGATTGCAGAACTTTCTATTCTGGTTGTTTCTGGTTGCCGATGCTAACCTGCCTAAATCGGGGAAGATCGGGTGAAATGTCTGCGAAGTATCTGGGGACAGAAATCGATGAAACTGTGAAATTGCGCTCAGAGTTAATTTTATCTGCGATCGCTGTTACAACAACTGCATACTTCGCAGATTTACCTTCTGGTAATTAATCTGAATGTGTTACCGAAAATTACCTAATACATCTCCACCTTACTCGCAAAAGAGCGGGATTCCATTTTGCTACCAGTCACGGGAACAATTACCTGATTTAGTGATGATTGCCAAAATCGTTTAAGTAAAAAGTAAAACAATACTGAATAATTTTTTCTTTTGCTTTTTAACTTTTGACTTGTTTGTTTTATGCAAACTTCTAACAATGATTGCAACAGATGGAATACTCAAAGCAATTACCACGACTCTTTGACAATCCAAAACCTAAAATTCAAAATGGTATTACAGAGGTAAAATCGTTATGAAACGTATTATGTTCTACTGCCAACATATTTTGGGTATGGGGCATTTGGTTCGCAGCAGGGAAATTGTGCGCGGTTTAACCAAAGACTTCCAAATTTGTTTTATTAATGGCGGTGAAATCATTCAAGGATTTGAAATTCCTGCTGGTATCGAACTCATCAATCTGCCTGCAATTAAAACTGATGCCGAATTTGTAGAACTGCAAGTAGTAGATGATGCTTTTAGCATTAACGAAGTCAAAGAGATCAGAAAAAATCGACTTTTGGAAATTTTTAATCAATTCCAGCCTGATATTTTAATCATTGAATTATTTCCTTTTGGCAGAAGACGCTTTTCTTTTGAATTAATTCCCTTACTAGAATTGGCAAAGTCAAATAAGAATTCAACAAAAGTGATTTGTAGTTTGCGAGATATTGTAGTTACTAAAGCACATAAGCAAGCAAAACACGAAGAGAAAGTCTGCAACTTCATCAACCAATATTTTGATATGTTGCTGGTTCACGGTGACCCTGAATTTGTCCCATTAGAAGAAACTTTTTCTAGAGTCAGTGACCTCAAATGTGAAATATATTATACCGGATATGTGGTGCAACAGCCACAGAGCAATCCTGTTTTCACCGATGAAGATCGAGTAATTATTACCTCAGACAAACCCCTGATTTTAGTCAGTGTAGGAGGTGGCAGATTTGGTCATGAACTGCTTGATTGTGTAGTGAAAACAGTACCTTTCTTAGAGAAAAGATTGTCGCATAATATCCAGGTTTTCACTGGGCCATTCATCCCAGATTCAAAATTTAAAGAGCTGCAAGTAATGGCAAGAAATAGCAAAAATATCTCTATTCGACGCCATACTCCTTACTTGCTAAGTTATATGAAAAAAGCAGAACTTTCGATAAATATGTCTGGCTATAACACCACAATGAATGTTTTAACCACAGGTGTACGAGCCATGATTCTTCCCTTTACAGGCAACCAAGATCGAGAACAAACCATTAGAACCGAAAAATTAACCAATTTAGGAATCGTCAAACTTATAACTCCTTATGATTTGCAACCCGATTACTTTGCTATAAAAATTATCAATTACCTGGAAGAACAGCCCAATAAAATTAGCGTTGATTTCGCCGGAGTTGAAAAAACTGTAACCCTCTTAAAAACTTTAGCAGTCAAGCAAAAAATTGCTTAGATTGAAAAAGCGAGGATTGATCATGTAATTGAAGGGCAGCTTTGGATAATACACAACCCACTGCAAGCGAATAATCAAGATGCTTCAATCAGTAAAGAACTCTACAATATCGTCAACAACAACTCGGTAGAGTTAATAGCGTTTATTGAAATCATAGAAAAACCCCTGGGTAAGCAAGCCAAAAAGAACGTAGGTATGGTTGTACATCTGTACAACCATACAGCCAATTCATGTGTTGCAAAGATTTTTGTCAATGGTATGACATTCTAGGCGACATCCACTCGTACAATAGTCTCGACACCAGAATCGGCAATTAGCTCAGAAAATAGTCAATCTGTATTTACCGCGTTCCTGTGGATTCTTGGAAGTAACAACTATATAGTATGTATCATCTTGAGGCAACCTAGCTCGGTCAATTAAAGCAGTATACACACCATCTTTGTCTTTGTCTTTATCTATAGCGATCGTCTGTCCTTGAGAATTTAGCAAGGCTATATAAGGAGAAAACTCTTCATCTACACTATCTACACGAATACTAACAAGCTGATTTTTTTTACCTTGAAAATTGGAAATATTGTAAGCGCCGCCATTTTGTTTCAGGGTTGAGCTTTTAGCAGTTAGTTGACCTGATTCATCTAAGGTATAACTAGCTCTATCATTCCTGAGAGCCAGACTATAGCGACCTATCTCACCGGGATTTTGGCTAGTAACTGCAATCTTGTAAGTGCCGTTCATAGGTAGTCGTGCAAAAATGAATGCATCATCGCTACCACTACTTTTATCCAAAGTGCCTTTTTTGACGATGATATTATTATTAGGATCGTGCAGAAACAACAAGGGATTTAAACTCAAGTTATTTGTTCTACGTGTGTCATTACTGCCAATCAGTCTAATTTGAACTAATTGATTTTCTCTGCCCTCAAACTCATAGAAATGAAAATATCTACCTTGAGATTGAAAGTCACCCCTACTCAGAATACCCAACGCAACATCTACAAAGTTAATTTCTTTGTAAGTAGGTGTCATAGATGAAGAAAGTGCTGAATTATCGATATTTTGGTTCCTACTTGTAGCTACATTAGAATTTGCTTTGGGAACTCGCCTGGAGCCAGCATTGGAACGATTGGCATTTGAGTTAGAAATTCTACTACCTCCAGATGATCTAGATGCAGAGCCACTATTGGAACGATTAGAGTTTGAGTTAGAAGCTCTACGTCCAGATGGTCTAGAAGTAGAGCTATCATTTGAAGCGCTGGAAGTTGGCTGAGAATTTTCTGTGTTAGACGATACACTAGGAGTCTGCTGTATTGGTGATTCAATAGATGTCTTGCGTTTTGGAGATACTGACGCTTGAGAAGCAGGAATTTGATCAATTCCTTTTTTTACTGCTTCTGGTTGTCTCTCATCTGGTGATTTTGCAATTATGAAGTCTTGAGAATTTTGAGGTTTTACCAAAGCACTTATAGGCAGCACATTACTTGTAATCAACAAACTACTACTCACGCAACAAATTAAAGCTTGACTTAATTTACGGCGATAGTTTGTGTTTTCTAATAGCATAATTACGCTCCTAATTTTGCTGATGATTTTTTCTTTCAGGATAGACAAATTTAAGACTAGTTGGTATTGTTCGGCAGCTAAAAAATCTGACTTTTGATATACACTGAAAGGAAAATTTAGCGTGGATAACTTATAGGCTTGCCAAAGGTGTCGCCGAGAAAGAATTTAATTCGTATATCATACATACACCAAATTTTTGCCAGAATTAAATCGAAAAAATTAGATTTTCAATTTAGATTTACTTTAGTAATCTAAATCTTGTAGGTATATACTGAATTAAAAACTTAAATTGCTGCTTTTCGGATTATTGCCCAGATATTTTTGCAAAACTGACTAAATGGCAAATACAGATGTGATGTATAAGCAGAGTTGATGCCCATCAATTCGTCAAAAGGCATCACTCAAACACAATTTCCTCCAAATTATTTAAATTGTTCTATACCTGATGAGGTAAGGAAATTGGGGATTTGGATGTTATCTCAGTGATATTTACTAACAAGAGAGATTATACTGCATGACTTAAGATGAATATATACTCCAATTGAAATGGATTCCCAGTATGCTTTGTTGTGTGAATCCCGATTGCCAAAAACCCCTAAATCCTGATAAAAACAACTATTGCCACAGTTGTAAAGCGGAATTGATACCCCTGCTGGGAGGTCGCTATCGTCCCACTCAGGTGTTGTCAGATGAGGGCGGATTTGGTAGAACCTATCTGGCAAAAGATATACACAAACTGAATGAATGCTGTGTTGTTAAACAATTCGCACCAAAGCTTCAGGGAACTGGCCCACTAACAAAGGCCATTCAGCTATTTAAACAAGAAGCGAGCAGACTGCAAGAACTCGCAGAACATCCGCAAATTCCAACTTTATTGGCTTATTTTGAGCAAAATAGCTATCTATTCTTGGTACAGCAGTTTATCAATGGGCAAAACTTGCTTAAAGAATGGGAGACGCGGGGAAGATACAGCGAAATAGAGATTCGCGAATTTTTGCTAGATTTATTGCCTGTGCTGAAGTTTATCCATGTGCGGAGAGTGATTCACCGGGATATCAAACCACAGAATATTATTCGCCGTCAAAGTGATGGGCGATTAGTGCTAATTGATTTTGGAGCTTCCAAGCAGTTGGCGGCAACAGTGCAGACTAAAATGGGTACTGTTATTGGCTCACATGGTTACACTGCACTTGAACAGATGCAAGATGGAAAAGCTTACCCAGCCAGTGATTTATTCAGTTTGGGGGCGACTTGTTTTCATCTACTGACTGGGGTTCGCCCATCTCAATTGTGGATACAGCAGGGTTATGGTTGGGTTTCGTCTTGGCGACAACATTTGAACAGTCCAGGAAGGAATGGGGTTTCTGTTTCTATAGAGTTGGGTGAAGTTTTGGATAAGCTGTTGCAACTAGACATCCAAAAGCGTTACCAATCGGCTGATGAAGTCATCACTGACTTGACACCGCAGCTACCAGCATTTTCATCAGTTCCCCCAACTATACTTACACCAACATTTATAGGCACCGCAGTCAAGAAAGGGCCCGTTTCATCAAAACCAAATATCAAGCGGAAAAATCATCTACTGTTAGGTTCTAGCATTTTGATGTTGGGATTGGGGGGAGTTTGGTATTTACAGTCTCACCCCCATAGAATGACCGAATTTTCTCAGCCTATTAAGTCCCCAAAAAGCGTCTCGGAAAATTCTTTCCTACCAAAACCCCTGAAGGGGCATTCCAGCGATGTGAATTCCGTCGCTTTCAGTTCTGATGGTACAACCCTGGCTAGTGCCAGTGATGATCAGACAATCAAGCTATGGAATCTGGCAAGTAGACAGGAAATCCGCACCCTAGAAGGACATTCCAATTGGATTTGGACTGTAGCCTTCAGTCCTGATAATAAAACCCTCGCCAGTGGTAGTGCGGACAAGACAATCAAGCTGTGGAATCTGGAGACAGGAAAATTAATCCGCACCTTGCAGGGAAATAACGACGGAGTTACTTCTGTAGCTTTCAGTCCTGATGGCAAAACCCTTGCTAGTGGTAGTGCTAGTAAGGACATGAAAATCAAACTGTGGAATCTGGAGACGGGAAAGTTAATTCGCACTTTAGACGGACATACCAATGGTGTTCCATCTGTAGTTTTCAGTCCTGATGGCAAAACCCTGGCCAGTGGTAGCTGGGATAAGACAATTAAATTGTGGAATCTGGAGACAGGAAAGTTAATCCGCACTTTGGAGGGAAATGCAGAGTCGATTCTTTCAGTCGCTTTTTCTCCCGATGGCAAAACCCTTGCCAGTGGTAGTAAAGACAAGACAATTAAATTGTGGAATCTGAAAACAGGAAAGTTAATTCATACCTTAAAAGGACATAATGATAAGGTTAATTCTGTTGCCTTTTTGCCAAGCGTAAGTTCAAATGGTGTCACCCTTGTTAGTGGCAGTAGTGACAAGACAATTAAACTTTGGAACCCAATCACAGGAAAGGAAATCCGCACTTTAGAGACGGGTTCTGGATATATTTATGCCGTTGCCATCAGCCCAGATGGACAAACTATTGCTGGTGGTGGGAGTGGTGAGAACATTCTCAAGATTTGGCAGATGAGTCCCTGAAAAGTAGTGAATTTTTTGCAGCAATTGAGAGATACGCAATAGCAATTTTAGTATAAATGTCAATTGTGAATTGTGGATATATACACTTCTGCTATGAGAATCTCACACAAAGATGCAAAATAAAACCTATAAAATCATTCCGTATTGATTTATGCAATACTTTAATTATTAATCACACTCCTAACCCAAATTACTGTGTTTTCTCAACCAGAGGCGATCGCTGCGGAAATATTACCTTCAATTATCGCCATCCGTCATACCTGAAGATGTAATTTTATCTTTTAAAGGCGATTGGGGTTTGCTGGGCTTTAGGGGCTAGCGATCGCTCTTAAATCTAGCAATCATAGATATACTTGAAAGGCAGATTATAAGCTGATTTCGGCGGATTGCATTCCCCAGTTAAAATAAATAATTGGTAAGGCTTCTGAAAATTTTTAACTTATTTCTTTTTTGTCCATTTGCCATTACCATACTTTATACCATTTTTTGCATCACGCTCCAGAATATTTAGCTCGGCGAAAATCTCAGATCACTCATAACTTCAAGAGATGATATCGCCGGTGACTGTAAATATGATAGGATTCTTTACGTACTCAGAATTTTAGTTAGAAAAAATATCAAACCCTTTGCTTAAACCTGCAAGTTTGGGTTTATTTTAGGCTTTTTGTTGTCAAATAACTATTCACAACTACAAGGTTATGATTAATATATTTTTCCTGCTAATACTGTTTTCTTCGCTTTTGGGGCGGATTAAATTTCCGGGAATAAATATTGGTATCCATTATTTATTACTTCCTCTATTTAGCTTTGGGATAATTAGTTTATCTGTAAAATTAATACCAGAAATTTTAAAAAAGCATAGAACCATTTTGATATCTATGACTCTAGTGTATTTGTGGATGTGGCTATCCTCATTGATTAGCCCATTTCCCAACACTGCTATTACTTACAGTATAAAATATACTACTTACTTTATAGCATTTTTTGCTTTTTTAATTCTAACTTTTAGAAATCTCAAAACATCATCTTTAACATTTTACTATCGTTGTATATTATATCTATTACAAATAATTGCGGCGTTTGGTTTTTTAGAAGCTTTATTCCCCAATCACTGGATTTTTGAATTATTAAAATTTCCAAGTTATTATCCTCAGATTGGGTCAATCATGCAAAATCCTAATCAGTTTGGAGTAATAGTTGCTATTGGATTATGTTTGAGCCTAATTTTAGCAAAACAGAACAATATATCTAAACTTGAATTATACATAAGCGAATTTGTTTTTCTCGTTTCCCTAGCTTTGTCTGCCAGCAGAAATTCTTGGCTAGTTTTGATTTTTGGGATGTTTCTTTTATTGATATATAAAATTATTAGTATTAGAAAAATGGTTTTTATTATGGGTCTATGGCTTTTATGCATTATATCCATACCAGTATCTACATATAGAATTGGTTTGGGACATAGTAAAATATTTCCCTTAGTTAATTTATTTTTAACCAATCCTAGCGAAATAGTGCTTCCTAGTCCTGTAGGAACAGCCTTATCAAGGTTTGCACTTTGGCACGCAGCTATTATTGAAACTATTAAAAGACCGATTACTGGTATAGGTGTAGGAGTTTTTGCAGAACATATAGGAGTGAAAGTTTTTGGGGTTAAAGGTTATCACGCACATAATATATTTTTAAATGTTTTAGTAGAACAAGGAATTACTGGATTATTGTTATTTACTAATTTTTTAGTAAGAATTGCATCTTACGTTAAATATGCTAATCCCGTGACTATCATTCCAATTATGATGTTTTTAGCGTCTCAACTGCCAGATTTTTTTGCTGAAGACTATACTTTCACAACTATTGAGTTTTATTTTCTGGCAGCAGCTATCAATTCTAAAAAAGATTTTGTTATTGAATCAAAACCTGAAATTATTTACAATGTCCAAAAAATCCGCGATTGATAAACGTCATTTTAACTTAATATTTCCGAATATATTTGATTTTAAGGGAGGTATTCAAGTTTACTCAATATTTTTGCTAAAAGCTTTACAAGATGTATATCCTGAAGCTAAGTATGATGTATTTCTCAAGTATGATAAGGAGAATTTAAAACAACAGCCGAATTTGCAATTTTTAACTTCAACAAGATTTCATTATTTTGGAGGTTTACCAAGATTATTGCAAACGATTTTATTCGCTACCAAAATAATTGTTTTGGCTATTCTTCAACGTCCTACTATAGTCATATCAACTCATGTTAACTATGCTGTTGCTTGTTATGTTCTAAAACTTTTGACTGGGATTCCTTACTGGGTAGTTGCTCATGGCTTAGAAGTTTGGGATCTTGAAAATAATGCGACAAAATTAGCATTACAAAAAGCAGATAAAATTATAAGTGTGAGTAATTACACACGTCAGCGATTGCTTGAAGATAAGAATATTGACTCAGATAAAATAGTCCTTTTACCTAATACATTTGATGCCAGTCAATTTAAAATAAATCCCAAACCTAACTACTTACTCAAACGATATAACTTAACAGATGAACAGCCTGTAATTCTAACAGTTACGCGGATGGGACGCATGGCACAATACAAAGGTTATGACCAAATCCTTCATGCTTTAGTTAAAATCCGCTTCCATATCCCGAATGTTCGCTTTATTTTAGCAGGTAAAGGGGATGATTTGCCTCGAATTAATGCTTTAGTCAGCAGCTTAAATCTACAAGATTGTGTCACTATTGCAGGGTTTGTACCAGATGAGGAATTGTGCGCTCATTACAATCTCTGTGATGTTTTTGCTTTGCCTAGTAAAGGAGAAGGATTTGGTATTGTTTATCTAGAAGCTTTAGCTTGTGGTAAACCTGTGTTGGCGGGTAATCAAGATGGTTCTATAGATCCCTTGGCTGAAGGTAAGTTGGGATGTTTAGTTGACCCTGATAATGTAGAAGAAATTGCTTATAATCTAATTCAAATTCTGCAAGGGGATTGCTCTAACCCACTAGTTTACCAACCAGAATACTTGCAGCAAAGAACTATTGATGCTTTTGATTTTAGCCAGTTTCGCGCAAGTTTAGCAAAGTTAGTTGGTGGATATTAGTTACCATTAAAGGTAATTTTTTGTACACATTTAATCTTTGAAAAATGGAAGATTCAGTCTTTGTTATATTTCTGGCCTTTGGGTGTATTTGGATTTTGATGGGAGTTGTAGGTTGGATTGCGTTTTTAAAATCTGAGGGTGAGGAGATTAAGTTTGGTAAGTGGGGACTTATAGTTGCTATTCCAATCCTAATACCAATAGTTGTTGCTCTGATTATTGGTATATTTTATCGTTAGTAAAATCAAATAGTTATACTGTAATGCGTCTTTCTTTAATTATTAATCGCACCTCTGACTAAAATCACTGTACTTTCTACACCAGAGGCGATCGCTTCTGGAATATTACCTTGAATCGCCTGCTGCAACAATCCCTCGCGCGAAGCTCCCAAAACGACAACATCGTAACCTTCGGTTTTCACTAGGTTAATCACACCTTCGGCGACTGAATCAGCTTGGACAGGGAGAGCAACTACAGTACTAGACAGTTTGCAACGCCGCATCAAATGACGGATGGCTTGTTCTGAAACTGACATGTCTGGCTTGAGTTCTGATGGCTTGAACACCTGTGTCAGGCGAATTTTCGGTTCATTTCCCAAGGTAACTAAAGCTGGGAGCAATTTAATCGCTAACCGGGAATTGGGGCCACCAGCCATTGGGACTAGCCAGCGGTTGAAAAGGGGATTGGGAACTGGGGATTGGGGAATTTTGCCTAATTTTACTAACACTACCTCGCAGGTGGCTTGGCGAATTACAATGTCTACGACGGTGCCAAAAATCCGACCGGGGGTAGATGTGCTACCTTTCCATCCCATCAAGATGAGGTCGGTGTGTTGTTCGGTGATGATCTCCAAAATTGCCTGCGCTACGTCGTGCGTAACTCGAATCTGCGTGTGTAGGGGAATTCGCCATTTTTTTGCTAAGACTTCCGCCTGTCGTAGCAAGCGGCGACTTTTTGCCGTTCTTACCTGTGTTTCTGATGGGGAACTGTGGCGGGGTATCAGCATCACTTGCACGCAATCTATTTCATAATGGCGATCGCGGGCAATCGCTGCTGCCATTTGTAATAAAATACCTGCTGTTTCTGGATTAGCTACGGGCACTAATAATCTACCTCTACCGGTGCTGGGCGATCGCGTTTGGTAAACTACATAAGAAGGTTCTGGTCGCAGTTTAGGCGTCCTGTTGTCACAATTGAGATGATCTGCTTCCGCCCGAATAATATCTGCACGAGTAATAATTCCGATCAATTTCTGTCCATCTACCACTGGTAAGCGACTGATTTGATAGCGGTCGAGTAAATACAACACATTGCCCAGGGTGTGAATTGGTGTTACTGTCATCGGCACAGGCGTCATAATTTCTTTTAAGAAAATATCGGCTAGGTTGCGTTCGTGAAGCGTGTGCTTTGTACTCTCGCGTATTTTCAGCAAATCTGATTGCGTCACAATCCCTACTAACTTGCTGTCTTCTACCACTGGGAAACCGCGATGATGGGAATGGGCGAAGGATTGCATTGCTTCTTCCAAACTCATCTCTGCGTCCAGAGTTTCCACCCGTTCTTGCATCACATCTTTTGCAGTTAACTTAGTTAATGCTCCTTCCATCAGAACTTCTTTGGTCAGAGTGATGCCCTTTAACTCCAAAAGTTTCTCATAAAGTGAACCAGGTACTACCTTATCTGCAACCAGGTAAGCTGCTACAGAAACAATCATCAAAGGTAGTACCAGATTGAAATCTGTAGTCATCTCAAACACAATCACAATTGCTGTGATTGGCACTTTGGAAACGGCACTAAAAAATCCACCCATACCTGCTAACGCATAAGTAGTAGGAGAACCCACTCCCGTGATGTATAATTCGCACACACCGATGATGTGTCCTAAACAAGAACCCAAAATCAGACTGGGAGCGAATAATCCCCCCGGCGCTCCAGAACCAAATGCTATTAGTGTGAGGATAAATTGTGCCGCAAAGGCGATCGCTGCTACGCTAGGATGAGCGCCTCCAGTAATTAAGGACTCCCGTAATCCCGTATTATCACGGAAGGATGCAGGGAGCATTGCCACAACAACACCAGAGATAAATCCAGCCAAAGCCACCCGCAGCGGTAAGCTGATATGTAATCTTTTATAAAATTTAATACTAAATATCAACCCGCGATTAAATAATGCACCCAACAACCCTGCCAAAATACCCAATAGCACGAAAAAGGGAATTTCGGGGATGGAGAATTGGCTAGAAGATTCCGTCAATTGCAGGTTAAGGTCAAGAGAGCCACCACCTAAAAGCCGGGATATCACCCCACCAATAAAGGAGGCGATAATGGCAGTTCCCAGAGTCAGTCCTGATAAATCCTGGAGTAACTCTTCAACGATAAATAATACACCTGCGATCGGGGCATTGAAAGCAGCAGCCAAACCCGCACCGGCACCTGCTGCAATCATTTGCCGCCGATGATCTGGAGAAGTGGGAACCCAACGACTCAACCCTGCTGCCAAACCTGCCCCTACTTGGACAGTGGGGCCTTGTCGTCCCAAAGTCATGCCCGAACCAATGGCAATCATGGCACTGAGTAACTTCACAGCTGCCACCCGCCAAGATAATGTCATCGGCACATTAGCCAGAGTTGCTTTGACTTGCGGAATACCGCTACCATAAGCCTCTGGTGCCAACCTATCAACCAACCATCCAGCCACAAACCCCAGGATAAGACCAATTGCCGGTAGTGCCAGCCATGTAGGTACAAAGTGGGTACTATGGACTCGCCATGTCCCCAGCCATCCCGATCCTACTTTCAGAAACACCGCAGATAGGGCAGCAACCAAACCGATCACACAAGCTTCGGCGATCGCTAAACCTCTTCTAGGCTGCCACCAGGTACGAAAGCGCTGATTCAGAACAGGAAGAGACATAATTTTTGGCAATTAGGGCATTAGGCATTGAGCATTGGGCATTGGGAATTGGGCATTAGGCATTGGGCATTGGGCATTGGGAATTGGGCATTGAGCATCGGGCATTGGGCAATAATCGTTCTTCTTCCCTTGCCTCCCCTGCCTCCCCTGCCTCCCCTGCCTCCCCTGCTCTCCCTGCCCCCTGCCCCCTGCCTCTTTAATTACTTCTCCCCGTAGTGGATAGCCCTTCTACTATCAGAGATGGAGTATAACAAGAACCATTCCAATCAGCATCGTTGCCCAGTGTAACTAATTGCTTGAGGGCTGTGTAGACATTACCTGCGACCATCGTATCCTTAACGCGCCCAATTACCTGACCATTTTGTACGCGGTAGCCTAAATCAACGTTGATCGAAAAATCTCCAGAAATACTACCGCCACCACCCAACATTTGATCCACAATCAAGCCATCATCTAGCTGTTGAATCAAATCTGGTAGTGATGCCGAACCTGGCTGGATGAGAAAATTAAATAAACTAGGTGTGGGATAGCTACCTAAACCAGGGCGAAAACCATTACCAGTGGTGTCAGTACCGAGTTGGCGGCCGGTGGTGCGATCGCTATAAAAATGCTGTAAAGTCCCATTTTCGATAAACACTAAAGATTGAGTCGGAGTGCCTTCATCATCGAAAGGACAACTGTAAGGGCCAGCTTCCGGATCTTGATAGAGGGTGAGGCTAGATGAAACTACTTGGTTCCCTCGACGTTCCCCCCAAGGAGAAGCTACTTCTAAGACTCGCTTGCCATTCAAAGCTGCTTGTACAGTACCCCAAAGCATATCGGCTGCTTTTGAAGTGAACAAAACTGGGACGCGCCCAGTAGGAGGTAAGACATTTTCTCTGGCCCAAGTTAACCGCTGTAAAATTTGGTTAGCTAATCTCTCCGGGTGGAGTTCGCCCCGCTGAGTTTGTCCATCGGAAACATTCAAAAAATCATCGCCCCGCACCCATTCTGCTGATATGTAGCAACTGAGAGTAGTGTCAGTATAGTGACAATCTAAACCTTTGGTATTGACTAGTCTAGTGGTTTCAATATCACATTCCCAGTCACCATTGCACACAATATCTGGATAGGCATCACGGATGAGTGCGATCGCTTCTTTGCCCCAATCAACCAAAACCTCTATCGGCACACTTTCTCCTAAATCTGGATAGGCGGGCTGAGAGTTAGAGCCTAATTCTACTGGTTCCGGTTGATTAAGTTGACTCAGTGCCAGAGCTTTTTCCACCATTACTTCGGCCGTGACAGAACCATAAGCCACCGTGAGTCCCGGACGCCCATTTCGCCAAAGCCGTAGTGCTGTACCTTCAGATTGACTGGTTTCTAGCTGTTTGAGTCGGTTGGCCTCAAAAAACACTGGACGAGAAAGCGATCGCGACTGATACACCTCAGCTGCTTCTGCTCCAGATTTTATAGCTAGTTCCAACAGCTGTTCTGCTAGTGTATCTTGTGACAAATTTTCAGAACCCATGACCCTTAGTGAATTGTGGATTTTGAACCGCATATCAACGCTGTCCAAGAAAGTCCGAATCGCCAAAAGCCGACGATAAGACTTTCCGCTGATAAACGCAGATAACCATCCAAAAATCATCAGCATGTTTCAGCAGTTGCGTTGAAACCACAGATCAACACTGATGGACGCAGTTAATTATCCCAAATCATTGCCATGTCTCAACGTTTCTAGTCATTAGTCATTAGTCCTTTGTAAATACCCAATGCCCAATGCCCCATGCCCATTTTCAAAGATTAACCTCTTGCAACAGCCAAAAACCAGCAAAAGATTGTGCTTTGGGATCAGACTGTACACCGATAAAATGCACTCCGTTAGCTTTTTGCTTGGCTTCTTCAAAACCTTTAGCCTCTGCTAAAATTTGAGGTTTTTTGATATTTGCCACAATCCAGCTTTCAGTTACACCGGTTTCTAAAACCAATCTTGCCTCTTCGCTGGTGTCAAATCTCAAGAAAGCCAACTCCAAACCAGACATCCAGCCTGCCAAAGGCAACGCTCTTGGTGAGAAAATCAAAATACCAGGAATACGGGCTTCGGGTGACACTTGCACCAACTCTAAGGGGAAAGCTTCACCAAAGCCAATTTCCCACTCTGGCATTTCTGCCAAATCCGCAGCGTCTAAGGTAACAAATACCCATTGCTGTCCTTCCAAAGCATCTGGTAAACGTTGCGGCAAAGGTTTCTCCAAGCGGACTGAGGGATTAGTCCCCCCTTGATACCCTGCCTCTTGAGGATACACTTCCTCCATGCGTTGTTCTAACCATTGGTTGAGAACCAAAGTGCGGCGGCTAGGTTGGGCGGGAATGCCCAAGTCTTGGCAGGCTTTAGTAATCATATTGTTCATTTGGCGGCGGAAAAAGCGGATTTTAATTGGTGCTTTTCCAGCTTGGTTAATAGCCTCCTGCAATGCTGTCCGCAACCAGCCCGAATTTACCTGGTTACTTGGGCAATATTGAGCATAGCGAAACAAAGAATCTGCTTTTGTACTGATATCCAAGGGACTTTCGCAGACTAAGACTTCCCAAACTTTTTTTTGATTAGCATCCAAAATTGGACGAGAGTAAAAATCGATTTCCCAAATACTGCCCATGTTTTGCGGTAAAAATCTGGCTGTTATGTTTTCCTGATATGTTGATCATACGAGTGTTGGGGCAGCATTTGGCGTTACTGAATTGAAAGTATCTCCCTCATCTCCCTTATCCCTCATTCCACCGACTCAGATTGACTACTTGGCGCTGCTGTTAGTTCTGGCAGGTACAATCTATCTTCACTAGCGTCATACTCAAACAGTTCGGCATAACGCCCCCAATCTACGGCTGTGGCAAATTGCCGCTCCGCTTCTTCATGGAAATAATATTCATTAAGTAAATCGATAAAGAAATCCGCTCGCATTGACCGATTCCGTTTTTCCCGCAATGTCTGCACCATGCTGACAACGACTGGCACATTTGATAGCACCTGCTGCCGGAACAGGTCTTTACTGCGGAGAATGGTTGTGGTTGCGAAATCTTGCCCAATCTCGGTGAGGAAAACATCCCCTTGTGCAACCTCAGCAAAGCCCAGCATCACAGTTGCATCAAGCATCGGTAGCAGATCATCGACGGTTAACCGGATTCGTTCTGCTAAACGGGGAATATCATCTTTGCCCTCTGGTTGATCTACAATTAACTCCAGCAGACCGCTAATACCACCGACTCTTACATGAGGCAAGGGTTTTGCATAGGGCGATTCTTGGATTACACCAGGCGATCGCGATACTTCTAAAACTGATGTGGCTGCTGCAACTGCCCCAGTCACTTCCACTTCTGGGTTAGTCATCACCGTATATATATAGTCTATCAGCGATTTGAAGCGGATATTGGTACGGTCATGAGGCCGCGGTAAATCAATCACCACCTCACCGCGAATATGCCCCGGATTTGATCCCAAGATAATTACCCGATCTGCCAGAAACAGAGCTTCTTCAATGTTGTGAGTGACAATTAAAATACTTTTGGACGGAAATGTGCCAGCATTCCATAAATCATCAATTTCTCCGCGCAGGTTCTCAGCCGTCAACACATCTAGGGCGCTGAATGGCTCATCCATAAATAGTACTTGCGGCTCCAGCACAAATGCCCTGGCAAAGCCAACCCGTTGTCTCATTCCCCCAGACAACTCTTTGGGATAGGCACTCTCAAAACCATCCAAGCCTACCAAGTCAATGGCTTTCAGCGCTCGTTGTCGTCGCTCATCCCGACCAACACCCTGGGCGTCTAGCCCTAACTCGACATTTTCTTGTACTGTCAGCCAGGGCAGCAGTGCAAAGCTTTGAAATACCATTGCCACACCAGGGTTAGCACCTTGCAGGCGTTTCCCATTGCTGATTACCCTGCCTTCACTTGGTGGAATCAAGCCTGCCATAATTCGTAGTAACGTACTTTTGCCACTGCCACTGCGCCCCAGCAACGCTACTACTTCACCCGCACCTACCGTCAGATTAATGTTGCTAAGAACTTTAAACTCCCCTTTGCTTTCTGGCAGGGGAAAACTTTTATTGACCTGTTCAA
Organism: Nostoc sp. JL34; assembly: GCF_017114945.1. Taxonomy (GTDB): domain Bacteria; phylum Cyanobacteriota; class Cyanobacteriia; order Cyanobacteriales; family Nostocaceae; genus Nostoc. The sequence continues at coordinate 5,122 of NZ_JABXKQ010000032.1, read as the reverse complement.
CAGCGATTAGTACGTTATTAGTAACTTGCGTAGATGTCATGCTTGCTCCTCTAGCGAACGATGGTTTAGAGATGGTATTTGGTTTCTGCTAACTCATACAGTCGTCGCCAAAAAACTCTGTTCAGCCCAACAACGAATAGGCTCATCATTCCAATCCCCAAGGTAATGCGAGGCCAGTCACCTGCTCCGGTTGCGTGAGCAATATATGCTCCCAACCCGCTAGCAGTCAGGGTAGTTGACCCCCAAGCGACAACCTCAGAGACAATACTGGCGTTCCATGCGCCACCGGTGGCAGTGACGCCACCTGTTACCCAAGCGGAGAAAATGCCGGGAATGATTAACTTGCGCCATAGCCGCCAACCACGCAAACCGAGGCTGGTTGCCATCTCACGCAAATCCGTTGGGATACTCATCGCTCCAGCAATGGAGTTGAAGAGGATGTACCACTGTGCGCCCAGGGACATCAACAGAATACTACCCCAATCAATGCTGATATGGGAACGGATAAAAAAGAGCGTAGCGAAGGGAAAGATAAAGTTTGCTGGAAACGAAGCCAGGAATTGCACTACGGGCTGCAACAAACTTGCCAGTCGGGGATTAAACCCAATCGCTACTCCAACAGGTGTCCAAACTAAAGTTGAAAATACCAGCAATACCAGTACACGTAGTAGAGTGAGTAATCCCAGTCCAAAGGTTTTGAAAACTTCACCCAGTCCCACTGTTGTGAAAATGAAGTGCAACCCGACAACCAGTAGCCCACCAATTACAACCAGCAGGATCAAGTTATAAAGGCGATCGCCTATTTTCTGCTGACCAGTTTCCACAGCAGGGGGAGTTTCTGGTGGTGTTAACAATGAGAGAATGCGGTTGAGAGCTTCACCTAAAGGAGCTAACGCCCGTCCTAGCAGACGAGGAATTCGGGCTGCTTTTAGCAGATCGTAGACCCAGGATTCCGGCGCTAGTGTTGCTGCACTCTGTTCCAACCGGAACTTATCCGCCCAGGCGACTAATGGTCGCCAAAATAGTTGATTTACCAGGATAATCACCACAGCGATCGTCAATAGCGCCCAACCCAAGGCAGGTAAATTCTTAGCTGCAACTGCGGCTGCTACATAAGAGCCAATTCCCGGTAATGTGTATTCCTGCTTCAGCACGCTGATCGCTTCACTCGCAGCTACAAAAAACCAACCGCCCCCAAAACTCATCATTGCATTCCACAGCAGCCCAATCATTGCCGTAGGTAATTCGAGTTTGGTGAACCGCTGCCATTTTGACAACCGATAGAGCCTTACTGCCTCATCTAGTTCCGGTGGCAGTGTTCTCAGTGAGTGATAGAACGAAAAGGTCATATTCCAGACCTGGCTGGTGAAAATTGCAAAAATCGATGCTGCTTCCAGTCCTAATAGGCTTCCAGGAAACAGGGCAATGAAACCTGTAACTGTGATGGATAAAAAGCCTAGTACCGGAACCGACTGCAAGATATCGAGCAGTGGGATCAGAATTCGTTCAGCACGGCGGCTTTTAGCCGCAACGTAACCATAAATTAAGGTGAACAGTGTTGAGTAAAACAGGGCAATAAACATTCGCAGGGTTGATCGCCCAGCGTAATACGGTAGATTACGTGGGTCGAGGCTGATACCTGGTACTACATCTGGTGGTACAAAACTCACCAATGTTCCAGCACCGACACGCGCAATCAGCGCCAGCAGCACTAATGTACCAAGAATGAGGGCAATATCAGCCAGACCAAAAGGGAACCGTCGAAGTGCTTCAGGGGAAGGAAAAGTTTGCTTCAGCATTTAACGATAATTACGAGGCTGGCATACCTTTTTGAGCTAATAATACATTATTGCCCTCAGTGGACAACGGCAAATAATATAGCCTATGGTCAGAATACCATCGTCAATCAACTCTACTGCGATCGCTGAGAAAGTAGTTTAAGTTTTAGTGTATTACAAGATTGCCCAGTTCTCTATGCATTAAATTGACATTTGGACTACTGTTGATTAACCCTCATTTTCCACGGTTGATCCAAACGCCTCTGAGTCCAGCTGCTTTAGCTGCATGGTAGTCTTCTACAATGCTATCGCCGATATGCCATGCCGCCTCTGGGGAACATTTATGTTTGTCTAAGGCAATAGCAAAAATTTGAGGATCGGGTTTAGCTGCACGTACCTGGGTAGAAATGGTGACGGAGGTAAAAAACTCTCTTAATCCCAAACTTTGCAATACTGAGTAAATCCGAGAATCAAAATTTGACAGCACCCCCAAAGTAACTCCCAACCGCCGCCAGTTAATTAAAGCTGGTAAGACATCGGGATAGACAAACCACGGTTCACCAGTGCCAAAGTGAATGTAAAGTTCGCTAAAAAAAGCCGAAAAGTCAGAAAATTCTTTGAGAACACCTGCGTTTTCAAAAGTGTTCAGGGCAATTATCCGCCACCAATCAAACTCGCGCTGAGGAATATCTTGTAGTTCTGCATCTGGAAATATCGGCGGCGGCGCTGCTTTAAAGCTTTGGATGAAGGCTGTATTTAATGTTTCGGCTGAAACTGTAACACCAAATTCCTGAGCTATCTGACTATAAACTTCGCCCACACTACCTTTGACATCGAAGAGTGTACCCACAGCATCTAAAAAAATAACTTTCGGTTGTTCCATCAAAGTTTGAAAATTTTGAATGTTGAATGTTAGATTTTGACTTATTAAAGAGCTTCTGTGGGTAGAGTCTAGCATCTGCTAAGTAAGTTGGCGAAAATCAAGCAAATCATCGTGAATTTGTGGGTTCTTTACCAACGCCCTTCAGGAGTGCTGAGTGCTGAGTTGAGAATCTCATTTTTTTACTCAGAACTGGAAACTGGCAAAAGTCACTAATGACCAATGACAAATTACCAACCTGAAGTTACCGAGAAAGTGTTTCTATAATCGGACGGGCTAGCCAATTAAAACCAACTTTAAGCTGATGCTCTAAAGTTGGTAGCCTATATAAATAAGCAACACGGCGGGCGATGTATGCCAAGGGCCCATCTAGTTTAATGCCCAAACCAGTGAGAGTGGCGTTGTCTATTCCTAGTGCCATCATTTCTCCTAACTGTTGGTAGTGGAAGGGAAGCAGAGGGCGATTAGTCAAAGTTGCCCAGATATTCCAAGCAGTATAATCAGCTTGTTGAAAAGCCGCTTGTGCAGTAGCGGGGACTTGCTGTCCTTCAGCATCATGACAGTCTGCTAAATCTCCCAAGGCAAAGATTTCTGGATGATCGAGAACTTGCAGATTGGATGTAGTGGTGATTTGACCACGCTGATTTTGCTTGAGGGGAAGAGATTTGATTACGGGCGCAACCCTCGTTCCCACAGTCCAAATTACCAAATCCACGGGAATCGTGTCTAACTGGTTTTTGTATTCTAGGGAAATGGTATTTTGCTCAATTGATTCTACTTTGGTTTCTAGGTCAAGAAACACACCACGAGCATCTATTGCTTTCTTTGCTGCTTCCCGATTAAACTCTGGGGAAGTTCGCAAAATTTGGTCAGCTATTTCAACGATCCGAAAGCGTCCTCTTTCTCCTAGTCTGTCGGCTAACTTACAGGCTAACTCTACACCACTGTAGCCAGCCCCAACGATCGCTACCCGAATTTTATCAGCATCCGATTCTTCTAAAAATCGCAGGCGTTCTTCTAAACGATAGGCATCAGAGATTGTGCGGAATGTGTAGGCGTAGGCTGTTGCACCCGGTACTAAATCTAGTGGTGTCTCACCTCCTAGCGCTAGCACTAATCGGTCGTAAGGAATCTCTGGCCCTTCTTGGACATTTACCCGTTGCTGGTCAATGTCAATCCCAGACACAACCCCTTGATAAAAACGCACCCCTGTGCCTTGTAAAAGTTCTTCAAAGGGTGGGGCAATTTCCCAGGTTTGTAGTTCGCCAGTGAGTAATTCGTAAAGTAAAGGAGAGAATAGGAAGCGATCGCTTTGATCTACCAGAACAATTTCGGGTTTTTGCTTAGATTCCCAAGGTAATTGGCTTAACCGCAGGGCTGTGTAAAGACCACCAAAGCCTCCGCCAAGGATACAAATTCTAGAAGTTTGTTCAGTCATCTATTCTATGTTATGGAACAATCAATATTAATTGGGCAGTTATCTTAAGTCTAGTAAGTTAAACCGGACTTTTCCAAACCCCCAAAAGTTTTTGAGAGATTAATCATCAATTAAATCCCTAGTTATATAACTATTGTCACGGTTATATAACTAGAGATTCGCTATATTTAACAGTTAACGGCTAAAAGGAGTTAAAGAGATGGAAATTAAGCCAACTGACCCATCGCTAGCACTCACGGAAATTCCCCCAGGCTATCTCAATATTATGGGTTACGTCGATCAATCAGAAGTTAATGGCCCTGGTTGTCGTGCAGTCGTCTGGGTACAAGGTTGTTTGCGTGAGTGTCCTGGCTGCTTTAATACTAACTCCTGGTCTTTTGAGGCTAACCAATTGATTGCTGTTGATACCCTTGCCGAAAATATTCTCAGCAATCCCCGCAACACGGGTGTAACGTTCTCTGGTGGAGAACCGTTTTGGCAAGCAACCGCACTAGCATCTTTAGCTCAAAAGGTAAAAGCTGCTGGTTTAAATGTAATGTCTTTTACTGGGTTCACTCTTAAGCAGCTACAGTCCCAATCTGCGCCGTCTGGTTCCCAAGCATTGTTAGAACAACTCGATATTTTGATTGACGGGCCTTTTGTACAATCTCTGGCAATTAATTCTCCCAATTCTCCAGTTTCTTCTAGCAATCAACGGGTTCGGGTGTTAAACCCGGCTTTCCAAGACCAGATTACTTGGGCTAGCGACCAGATAGAAATCCACATCCTCAAGGATGGTGGCCGCATTGTCACTGGCTATCAAGGTGGACTAGAACTAACATAGTGGGGCACTCAGCACTTCTGAAATGCATTGAGCATGGGGTGGGATTGAGGTTAAAGCTTAAAAATTCACCTTCTGAGGCTCAACTTTGACCTTCTGAGGCTCAACTTTGACCTTCTGAGGCTCGACGTTGACCTTCTGAGGCTCGACGTTGACCTTCTGAGGCTCAACTTTGACCTTCTGAGGCTCGACGTTGACCTTCTGAG
>NZ_JABXKQ010000141.1 GCF_017114945.1 Nostoc sp. JL34 | reverse complement strand
ATAGCGTAGCATTTAGCCCCGATGGCAAGATGATCGCTTCTGCAAGTTCTGACAAAACCGTCAAACTCTGGGATGCAGCTACAGGGAAACCCATCTCCACCCTCAAGGGGCATAGCGATGCGGTATATAGCGTAGCATTTAGCCCCGATGGCAAGATGATCGCTTCTGCAAGTGCTGACAACATCGTCAAACTCTGGGATGCAGCTACAGGGAAACCCATCTCCACCCTCAAGGGGCATAGCGATGCGGTATATAGCGTAGCATTTAGCCCCGATGGCAAGATGATCGCTTCTGCAAGTTCTGACAAGAGCGTCAAACTCTGGGATGCGGCTACAGGTAAAGAAATCTCCACCCTCAAAGGGCATAGCGAAGCGGTCATTAGCATAGCATTTAGCCCCGATGGCAAGATGATCGCTTCTGCAAGTTCTGACAAGAGCGTCAAACTCTGGGATACAGCTACAGGTACAGAAATCACCACCCTCAAAGGGCATAGCGAAGCGGTCTATAGCGTAGCATTTAGCCCCGATGGCAAGACGATCGCTTCTGCAAGTTCTGACAAGAGCGTCAAACTCTGGGATGCGGCTACAGGTAAAGAAATCAAAACCCTCAAGGGGCATAGCAAAGCGGTCTATAGCGCAGCATTTAGCCCCGATGGCAAGACGATTGCTTCTGCAAGTGATGACAAGAGCGTCAAACTCTGGGATGCGGCTACAGGTAAAGAAATCACCACCCTTAAGGGACATAGCAATGAGGTCTATAGCGTAGCATTTAGCCCCGATGGCAAGATGATCGCTTCTGCAAGTGATGACAAGAGCGTCAAACTCTGGGATGCGGCTACAGGTAAAGAAATCACCACCCTTAAGGGACATAGCTCTGCGGTCAATAGCGTAGCATTTAGCCCCGATGGCAAGACGATCGCTTTTGCAAGTTCTGACAACACCGTCAAACTCTGGGATGCGGCTACAGGTAAAGAAATCACCACCCTCAAGGGGCATAGCGATGCGGTCATTAGCGTAGCATTTAGCCCCGATGGCAAGATGATCGCTTCTGCAAGTTATGACAACACCGTCAAACTCTGGAAAGTGTACCCAAATAATCTAAATGATTTACTCGTCTACAGTTGCAATAGGCTACGTGTTTATTTACAATCAAATCCCAATGTGAGCGATAGCGATCACACTCTCTGCGATGGCATTGGTGCTAAGAGCAATTAGAATGTTCCCTTCGACTCCGCTCAGGGAACATTTTGCTTAGGGAAATTAATTACTGGTACTGCGATCGCCCCGAAAGTGCGATCGCTTCTAAAACTCAAACAATGCACTGATTAAAACACGCGTAGAAATATTAACTGCTGTTCAGATTTTACAAGAATTATGAAAATTTCAGCAGGAGAGTGTTCCCTTCGACTTCGCTCAGGGAACACTTTTTTTAATGGAAAGCGATCGCAGCGCCAAAGCATGATTTTGTCGAAGTAATACCATTTTCGATTGAGAATTGCTGTCTGCGCCTTGGCTTGTCAATCCATCTGGGCTTTGTCTGGAGAGCGATGTCTACGACGGGCTACGCCTACGCATTCTAAATACAAAGCTGAATCAACAGCTTGAGTTTGCGCGGGATGCGATCGCCATTGAGTCTTATAGTAAATAGTTCCAAACCTTTACAGGGCTAAAGTTTGAGGAATTGTACAACTTTTTTATTGATCAATATGACGAATTTTTAGAAAATTGTACAACTTTTTTATACTTATACACTTTTCTGCTTTCTATGCTTGATTGGACTCACGGCAAGCTTATCCTTCCAATTTGGACTAACGGCAAACTTATGGTTCCAAACTGTCAGTTTCATCCAAAATTAGCTGACGCTAGAATGAGGGTTATAGTGTTGTTGACGGCAAAGTTATGGTTTCAGTAGCGGCAAAGTTATGGGTAAAGTCACATTTTTGATTGGAAGGATAATTTTGCCATCGCGATTTACGGTAATATTAATATCCTACATCACCTGAAATTACCTGCAAGCACAGAGTAATTTTAGCTCAGGTTTAGCACAGTGAAATTGACAATTGAGGTTATCAACGATCGCTTAAAGGCAGCCAAGATTGGAGTAAAGGTGGAAGCTAGGGGCGATCGCTTATCATTGCGGCCCACACTGCCACCTAAACCAGAAAGCAATAAAACCAAACCCTATCAGCAGTATCTCGCTTCGGGAATTTACGCCAATCCCGCAGGACTACAACGGGCAGAGGCAGAAGCCTGAAAAAGTTCAGTGCTGGGTACGTCAGCCGATGGCTTGTCAGCTTTGGGGTGAAAAACAGTCCAAGCGATCGCCATTACATCTTCTGCAACACGAGGCTCTGGTAATGCTTCAATTCCGACTCCAGTTAATTCTGCAATTAGCTGGAGCAAATTTCTACCACTTGCATCTGCGATCGCCAGAGCGCATCAAGGAGCTACATAATCTATCTTTTGGCATAGAAAAATTTTATTCTGATTTCACTTTTTTGTGAAACCCTATAAATAAGGTGAACGGTAAGACATTTCAGAAATTTATATACCTTCATTTATGACAAGTGATTGCTAAAAATATGTTAGCCAGAGGTAAAATTTTCTGGTTGAGGCTCTCCCGTCAGATGCTTCGACCCAGGCGCTTGGCTTTTGTGGAAGCCTGCCTGATTGGTCTAGTTTCTGGGGTAGCGGCAGTTCTGTTAGGACAGGCCGTGGATTGGGCAGGCGCATGGCGAGTGCATGTTTCTTATCAGTGGCCTGCCTACTTGGTGCTACCAGGTATTGGACTAGTAGGGGGAATTTTAGCTGGTTGGCTAGTAGAGCGCTTTGCACCTGAAGCATCAGGTAGTGGGATGTCTGAAGTGAAAGCGGTATTGGCTCGCGTACCGATGCCGTTAAATCTGCGGATTGCTTTGGTCAAGTTGATCAGCGCTACGCTAGTGCTGGGTTCTGGAATGCCTTTAGGACGGGAAGGGCCGACTGTCCAAATTGGGGCAGCTTTGGCAAATCAACTTAGTAACTGGGTACCGACTTCCCCAGAGCATCGTCGTCAACTGATCGCCGCCGGAGCCGGTGCTGGGTTAGCTGCGGCTTTTAATGCACCCATTGCCGGTGTGCTTTTTGTCGTGGAAGAATTACTGCAAGATGTGTCAGGTATCACTCTTGGTACTGCGATTTTGGCTTCTTTCATCGCTTCAGTGATCTCCCGCCTCTATGGTAGTCACAGCCTGGATCTAAACCAGACTTTAGCATTTTCGCATACAACTTTCTTTGCTCAAGAAATCCCTTTCTACTTGATTTTGGGAGTGCTGGCAGGACTTCTAGGCATTCTGTTCAATAAAAGTGTTCTTGCGAGTCTGGCATTTAACCGTCGCTTGGTAAACTTGAGTTTACCCTGGCGAATTGGAATTGTGGGATTAGTCAGTGGTCTAGCGATCGCTTTATTACCTATAGCCTTTCGCAATAATGCTGGACTCAGAGAGATTCTACTTATAGGTAATGTTAACTGGCTATTTGCAGCGATCGCTTTTTTGGTTCAGTTTGCCCTAATTATTTTAACCTATGGCTCTGGAGCGCCAGGAGGTTTACTAGTTCCCACTCTCGGCTTAGGGGCTGCCCTTGGCTACTTAGTAGGTGCTACCGAACATAGCTTGCTGGGAATGAGTGCTGCAACAACTTATGCTCATGTGGGCATGGCTGCCTTTTTTAGTGCCGTCTCTAAGGTACCAATTACAGCAGTCGTCATTGTGTTTGAGATGACAACAGATTTCAATCTGGTGCTACCGCTAATGATTGTGTCTGTGGTTGCCTATTTAGTAGCGGAAAAAATTGACCCTCGGTCGCTCTACGACCTTCTACTAGAGTGGAAAGGGATTCACATCACAAAAGAGCCAAGCACAGAGGGGCTTCTAGCACAATTAAGTGCCGTAGATGTGATGCAACGGCGGGTAGAAACTCTCTCTAGCCAAATGAGTACTGATGAAGCAGTACAGGCGTTTTCCCACTCTCATCATCGCAACTTCCCAGTTTTAAAAAAAGGTAAAGTTGTTGGCATTGTCACTCAGAAAGATTTAGTTAATATTGCTTCGCAACAGTTAGGTAGAGATACAACTATCAGCGAGATTATGACACCAGAGCCAGTGACAGTAAGTCCCATAGCGACGCTGGCTTATGTGCTGCACCTACTCAATCGTTATAACCTGAGCTGTTTGCCTGTTACAGAAGGTCGGAAGCTAGTAGGAATTATTACCCGTAGTGATATTATTCGCGTAGAAGCAGAGCGACTCAATGGTAACACCCAACAGATAGAAACAAAATCAGCACCTTCTTATCTAGTTTACCAAACTCGCGCTCCGGCTACAGGCAAAGGACGGTTACTAGTACCACTTTCACATCCACAGACAGCTGAGACTTTACTGGAAATGGCAATTGCGATCGCCAAAGATCGCAATTACGAAATAGAATGCCTGCAAGTGATTATCGTTCCATCTAACCGCATTCCATCTGAAACACCCGTGCAAAGTGCTAAAAGTCTTCAACTTTTGCAACGGGCAATACTGTTAGGAGAGAATTCGCGGATTCCTGTTCACACCGAAATCCGAGTTACCCATAATGTTGCTGGGGCAATTTTGGAGACTGTGAAAGAGCGACACATTGACTTGGTGCTGATGGGCTGGAAAGGGAGTACATCAACTCCTGGTAGAGTTTTCAGCCGAGTGGTGGATACTGTAATTAGACAAGCAGGGTGTGATGTTATCTTGGCTAAATTGGATGATAAAAGAGCCTTTGACCGTTGGTTGCTACCAATGGCAGGTGGGCCTAACTCCAGCCAAGCAATTAAGTTATTACCTGCTCTTGCTTCTCTAAGTAAATCGCCCCAAATTAAGCTATGTCAGATTTTCCAGCCTACTGACTCCATTCGTGACACAACATTACTAGACAAATCTGTCCACTTTCTCCAACGCCGAGTTAGTGGTAAAGTGATAGCTACTCCAGTTAGTGCCAATTCTGTTTCTGAAGCTATTCTTAAGTGTGCAGAACTTGACAATAGTGATGTGATTGTTCTGGGAGCTAGTCGTGAAAGTTTACTGCAACAAGTGATTCAAGGAAATATTGCAGAGAATATTTCTCGCAAGAGTAATTGCACAGTTATTATGGTCAAAACTTAATTACTAATTACGTAGCTTGCTAATCGCCAAAGACGAGTATTACTAATTACGAATTAGTTTTGACCGAACAAGGTAAAAGTAATTCATACCACGGCTTGAAGCCGTGGGGAAATTGAAGCCATTAGTACGTTTTTCACGATTTTTGTACATTCGGCACTAATAACTATTGACCAATGACCAAGGCGATGAGCGGCGATTCATCCCATACACTGAAGGAATAAGCTTACTTGCCGGATGGATTTCTGTAAAAAGTTCAAAGATACTCATAAAGAAAAATAGCCGTGAGCCACCTAAATTTATTTATAGAACGAAGTAAAAACATTATTTTTTATTTATAGTTGTAAAATTAACTGGATAATTTCGATTATTAAAACGATTAATTTTGATTAATCAAGCAAAAAATATTTTATTTTAAGAAAAATATAGTATCTCCCTAATCTATCCAAAGAAAGATAAATAGTATATTGTTTTACTGACAAATATCTCAATTATTTGTCATTTCTGTGACAATAGTATGTCTTTATTTTTAAGATTTGTAAAAATGTAATTTTAAAGCTAAGATTAATATCAAGAAAGATTTATGGTATATTCAGAGCAACTTGGATTATTAGTTAAGTTAGAATTTTTAGTTAATCAATCTAAATAACTTAAATATGAGAACCATTTAAGAAAATAAGGTATTTTTAGCCGCATCTAAAGTATTTGATTAGATTGTTTATCTTCAAATAGCCAATATATGAAAAGCAACTATTTTCTAGTTTTTATAAAGACCAACTGGGCTATTATTTAAATTAAGATTGTGGTTAGTTTGGTGAGTTCTGATATTTAAAAAAAATAGTCAAGATAAAAAAATGATTTCAAAATTTACTTGAAAAATTTAAATACATCGCAAATTTCCAATCTTGTCTAATTGCTTTAGCTGCGGCGTTAGCACGGTATTCTTGAAAATATGAATGATGCGTTAGGCGGAGAGCAATTCCATACAACGCATCTACACACTTAGACTGATGAAGGAGAAAGCGATGCCTGCTCTGTCTCTGAATAGCCAAAATTTACCATACCCTGACCCGCTACACCCCATCATTGTCCACTTTGTAATCGCGATGGTGCTTTTTTCTTTTGTGTGCGATGTGTTGGGCTATTTCACCGGCAACGTGCGTTTGTTTGAGGTGAGTTTCTGGAATATGTTTGTGGCCTCAGCAGCCATCTTTTTCGCGGTGATTCTTGGTCAGTTTGAAGCAGGTCTAGCGAACATCTACCCAGCAGTTCAACCAACATTAAATTTTCATACAGTTATGGGTTGGTCGCTGGCGGCTATTGTCGTCGCCATTACAGCTTGGCGTTTCGTGATTCGCGATCGCACCCCACGAAAAGTACCGCCTGCTTACCTGGGTGTAGCAACATTTTTAGTTTGCTTAGTGTGCTTACAAGTCTATCTAGGGAGCAAGCTAGTTTGGGTGTATGGCTTACACATTGAGCCAGTTGTACAAGCGATGAAGCAAGGAGTTTCACCATGAACTCGCAACTCATTGACCAGTTGAGATTGAGGCTGAATGCTAACGGATTACCTTATGAGATTCCCATACATCCGCAACTAGTGCATTTAACATTGGGTTTGTTTATTATTGCGATCATTTTTGATATTGTAGGAGTGCTTTTTGCTTTAGAAAAGCCAATCTTCAAATTTTTAGGTCTGCCTGCACTCCGTTCTGGGTTCTTTGATGTTGGTTGGTATAACCTGATCGGAGCAGCTTTTATCACCTTTTTCACCGTCGCGGCTGGTTTTTTCGAGCTACTGCTAGCAAATCCACCAGTTGCTCAAAAGAGCGTTTGGGGGTTAACTGCTGGTTGGACGATGCTTTTGCATGGTTTGGGTGGTGTTTTGCTGTTGGGAGCGATCGCAGCCATGACTGTATGGAGAGGTTTGCAACGCTATCGCTGGCGCAAAGATGCTTCCCGGCAGGTGCAGTGGAGTTACTTGTTAGCAGGCATGGCGATCCTGGCAATATTATACGTTCACGGAACTTTGGGGGCGCAATTGGGAGAAGAGTTTGGAATTCACGTTACTGCTGCGAAGTTACTCCAAGAAGGTAAAAATCCAAATTTACTACCCAAATAATCAAGCGGCAAGTACTCTTATATGAGATTATTATGTTTAGTTTTTTTGAATATGTACTAATAGCGTTTTATGTAGCAGTGCTGCTTATTGTCAGTCGGTGGATTGGGCAGCAGGCGTTTTCTTGGATGCCTCCCCAGGCTACAGCAGAAGCACAACGGGTAGATGATTTATTTAGCTTCTTAGTCTCAATTGGAGCATTCATCTTGCTGGGACTTGTTGGTGTTATGGTGTATGCGATCGTCTTCCATCGCGCCCGCCCGGAAGACTACAGCGAGGGACACCCTTCTAGAGGTGATGGGAGGCTAGAAATATTGTGGACAGCCACCCCGACTCTGCTAGTAATATGGATTGCCTTCCAAAGCTTCAATATTTATCAGCAATTAAATATTCTGGGTCTAAACCAAATTGTGCATTTGCACACACCTCTGGAATCTGCACCCGCCTACGCCGCAACTGTCAGTGATGTCCCCAAACCTGCGTCTGAAACAATTGATGTTTTCGTTAAGCAGTGGGATTGGTCTTTTCGCTATCCAAATAATCTTACCAGTAAGGAATTACACTTGCCGATCAATCGCAGCACTCGCTTAAATATGCAAGCCCAGGATGTAATCCACGGTTTCTACGTTCCTGAGTTTCGCTTAAAGCAGGATATTATTCCAGGGCGGAACATTGACATTGTGATTACACCAATTCGTCCAGGTAAATATCGAGTGAAAGATTCTCAATTTAGTGGTACTTACTTTGCCTTGCTGGAGGCAGATGTATACGTTGAATCCCTTGATAAGTATAATCAGTGGCTCGCGCAAACAGTCTCTAGCGAAACTGGGAACGATAAAAATCAGGCAGTTGCCGAAAATATCCAACCACCAAAGACATTATTCAAAAGCGGCTGGCACACCGTCACACCTGCTCAACCTGCTATAGCGAATCAAAGGAAGATAAATAATGACACATGATTTGAGTGAAGCTATAGCCAACAATAGAGAACCTGAGAATAACTGGCGGGAATATTTCAGCTTCAGCACTGACCATAAGGTGATCGGTGTTCAGTACATGGTGATGACCTTCATTTTCTTTCTTCTCGGCGGGCTGTTGGCGATGATTATCCGGGCTGAGTTGCTCACCCCGGAAGCAAACTTAGTTGACCGCCCTCTCTACAATGGTTTGTTCACCATGCACGGGACAATCATGATTTTCCTGTGGATTATTCCCTTCAATGCAGGTCTTTCTAACTACCTAGTGCCATTGATGATTGGAGCGCGGGATATGTCTTTTCCCTTGCTCAACGCCATCTCTTTTTGGATTCTGCCACCAGCCGGTCTTCTACTACTGTCTAGCTTCTTACTACCTAACGGGACTGCACAAGCTGGTTGGTGGTCTTATCCACCAGTTAGTCTGCAAGTTCCAGGCGATCAGTTAATTAACGGTCAATTTATTTGGATAGTTAGCCTAGTACTAATAGGTATTTCTTCAATTATGGGGGCTGTCAACTTTGTCACCACTATCTTTTGGATGCGATCGCCAGGGATGACATTTTTCCGAATGCCCGTCTTTGTGTGGTCAGTTTTTAGCGCCCAGTTGTTGCAGCTGATTAATTTGCCTTCCTTGACAGGTGCATTGATCCTGCTGTTGCTTGACCTTTCCTTCGGTACACAATTTTTTAAACCTGAAGGAAGTGGCGATCCCATCATTTACCAACATTTATTCTGGTTCTACTCTCACCCAGCAGTGTATATCATGGCGCTACCAGCCTTCGGTATTATTGCGGAAGTTCTGCCAGCCTTTTCTCGCAATCCCCTATTTGGCTATCGGTCAGTTGCGATCGCAACTTTAGGTATTGCTGGGATTAGCATCTTCGTTTGGGTGCATCACATGTTCACCAGTGCTACCCCTGGCTGGATGCGGATGACCTTCATGGCCACCTCAATGTTAGTTGCCATACCCACTGGTGTTAAAGCATTTGCTTGGACTGCCACCATCTGGAGGAGCAAGTTGCACTTAGAGACACCAATGCTATTTGCGATGGGAGGTGCAGCGATGTTTATTTTTGGTGGTGTCACTGGTGTGATGCTTGCCGCCACGCCATTTGATATTCACGTCAATAATACTTACTTTGTCGTGGGTCACTTCCATTACATCGTTTTTAATACCATCACAATGGCTATCTTTGCCGGAATTTACTTCTGGTTTCCCAAGATAACTGGAAGGATGTACGCCGAGGGTTGGGGTAAGCTGCATTTCTGGTTGACCTTTATTCCTGCCAATATCACCTTTTTCTCTATGCACCCATTAGGTTTGCAAGGGATGTTACGCCGAATTTCCTCTTACGATCCCCAGTATCAGGGATGGAACGTCATTGCTAGCCTTGGATCGTTCTTACTGGGAGCATCTACGCTGCCATTTATTGCTAACATTGTCGGTTCCTGGCTATATGGAGCGAAGGCGGTTGATAATCCCTGGCACGCGACAGGATTGGAATGGACAACTTCTTCACCACCTCCGCGAAATAACTTTGAAGAGATTCCTGTTGTCAACAGACCTCCTTACGACTATGGCGATCCAAAATATTCATTCGTGGAAAATTCTGATAATGGTGAGTCTCACTAGGGACTGGGGAATGGGAAGGAGATATAGTTATAAATTTTTCAATCTCTAATCCCAATGCCCAATTCCCAATGCCCAATGCCCAATGCCCAATGCCCAGTGCCCAAAAACATGCAACATCGTAGCACCCATATAGATGAAAGTCCGATCCGGTTTGACCAGTGGCGGCGACGCTTACCGAATTGGTTACAGCGTTTTCTGCCAAGTGGTGGCGGGAGTCATGAAGATCATCATGGCAAAGGAATGTTCGGGTTTACTGTATTCTTGTTGTCCGAAAGTATCATTTTTTTGAGTTTTATCTTTACTTATGTTGCTCTACGACTGAATACTACTAACTGGCTACCACCCGGTGTTTCTGGGCCAGAATTGTCTAAACTCGTGATTATTAATACGGTAGTTTTGCTTTCTAGCAGCTTTGTGATTCAACCAGCAGAAAATGCCCTAAAACGAAATCAACTGGTTAAATTTCGCGGGCTATGGCTGATAACGATCGCAATGGGAACCTACTTTTTAATTGGTCTATTAATTGAGTGGAAAAATCTTGATTTCAAGCTCACTACAGGATTAGTTGGTTCCACATTCTATTTGCTAACAGGTTTCCACGGTTTACACGTTCTGGCTGGTGTAGTGCTTCAGATAATTATGCTGATTCGCTCATTCATTCCAGGCAATTATAATAAGACTCACTTCGGTACAAGTGCAACCACTTTATTTTGGCACTTTGTTGATGTAGTTTGGGTCTTCCTTTTCTCGCTTCTCTACCTTTGGCGAGCATAAAAATGTTCAGTTATCCCAAGTATTTTCAGGAGTAATTTTATGAATTTATTCATCCAAGAACTACCAGCATCAGAACTTGCCCCAAAAGCAGTTCAAGAAACTCCAGTACCAGGTAAAGACCCACTAATTGCACGGGGGTTACAAAAAGAGCAATACATTGGCATTATTGGGCTGGCGATCGCTCTAATTGCCGCCGTGGGATTTTTTAGTCGCAGAGTCGAATACGCTATTGGTTTCGCTTTATTCCTCAGCGTCATTTTAATTGCGTTGTTTTTATTCATATAGCGAATTTGTCATTGGTCATTTGTCATTTGTCATTTATATTTACAAGTGACCAATAGACTGATCGCAAAAGTCTTAATTTTAGACTCTTTCTTTGCGCCTCGTACCTCTGATTGAGACAAAAAATATGAATTAAATGCGTCATATCCTAGTAAATTCCTAAGATTTGGGAGAAGATTTTATGAACAGCCAAGTTTATCAAACTGTAATTATTGGTGGTGGTTTTACCGGCTTATTTACAGCCTTACATTTAGCTAAAGAACATTATCCTCGCTCTGTAATTTTGATTGACAAAAATGAACGCTTTTGCTTTAAGCCATTACTCTACGAATATTTCAGTGGTGAGATGGATGCTTTTCAAGTAGTACCGCGTTTTTCGGAATTGCTTAAAGGTAGTGGCGTCATATTTGTTCAAGATGCAGTAGAATCGATAGACTTGCACCAACAACAAGTCAAATTAGCTTCGGGAAACTCCTACAACTACAGTAACTTAGTATTAGCTTTGGGTAGTGTTACTGGTTATCATCATCTTGAAGGTGCGAAAGAATATGCTTTCCCTTTTTGGACAGAAGCAGATGCGATCGCTCTTGAGCGACATTTAGGCGACTGTTTGCAAAAAGCAATCCAAACCGAAGATCCAGAACAACGTCGTCAACTGCTAACGGTAGTAGTTGTTGGTGGTGGTGCAAGTGGTGTGGAAATGGCAGCTACCCTAGCGGATTTACTCCCCCATTGGTATAGCGCTTTGGGAGGAAAATCTGATGAAATCCGTGTGGTACTACTCAATCACGGTCAAGAAATCCTCAACGGTGATATTAACGATCCTCTACGCCCAATTGCTGAGACAGAATTACAAAAACGCACGATACCAATTGAAATACTGACGGGAGCAGAAGCCACTACTATTCATGCCAATGCTATTGAATATAAGCGCAATCAGCAAATTGAGACATTGCCAACATACACCGCAATCTGGACAGCTGGTACTTCTATCCACCCACTAATTAAAGATTTACCAATTTCCCAAGAACATCGGGATCGTGGCGATCGCCTTTTAGTTACTCCCACAATGCAACTACTCGACTTTCCAGAAGTCTTTGCAGGCGGGGATTGTGCCGCACTTGAGAATAAATCACTACCGCCAACAGCCCAAGTTGCTTATCAGCAAGGAGCCAATATTGCCAGAAATTTGCACGCGATCGCTTTCGGTGAAGACCTCAAACCAGCAAAGGTAAATATCCGCGGAACTCTTTTAAAATTGGGGTTAAATGATGCTGCTGCTAATCTTTTCAATGTTTTGGAGGTTGCAGGCGAATCCGGGCATTTAATCCGTCAAGGCACTTACCTAACGCTATTACCAACTCCAATTCATGATTTTAAAGCTGCTAGTGAATGGCTAGATGAAGAGATTTTTCACCATCACCTTGACGCTCATGGTGTGGGCAAAAAAGTTGTTCAAGCTGTGGAAGTGGTTGGCGCAGGAGTTATGGGCGTTTTAGTTGCGAGAAAGTTATTGAAAATGTTGGGTAATGAAGAGAAAAAGCAATAGAGATTGGGGAAAGGGAGCTTTGAATAAATTTTAATCCATTTAGTCATGCTTTTGTCACAATTTTGCAATAGCTCTGTCAATACGGCGTGTAATGCTGTAGCTCTGGCTTAGGAAATAGTCTCATACTAAACCCACACACCAGAATCTACTGAGGAAAATCATCATCAGGCTAAACCCTGATGATGATGATTCTTAAAATCAAAATGGCAAAAGATCACATACTTGGAAGGAACAAGAAGATGAATTGGAAAGTACTTGCTTTGCTCCCGGCTTTGACTCTAGCTGCTGCTTTACCTGCTTACTCTTTAACCAATAATAAAAGCCACAATCCGGCTACTGCTACCCAAGTGGCACAAAATAATCAGCAAGGCAACATGATGAAAAAGCCTAATGCTATCCACAAGTCTAATGCTGTCCACAAGCCTAATAGTATAGCAAAGCGTAGTACTGGTACTGTACTAACAGTAGGCAGCAGAGGAGAGACAGTGAAAACTGCTCAGAGTTCTTTAAAGCAGCAAGGATTCTATACAGCAAATGTGAATGGTGTGTTTGATAACAAAACTCGTGCAGCGGTGATTAAATTTCAGAAGTCTAAAGGATTAAGAGCAGACGGGATAATTGGACACCGCACTTTAGCAGCTCTTAAATAAAATAGTTTACTCAGCTTCTTCAGGAGATTTCAAGTCAGCCCACTGGATACCTACGATTTTGATATCCATAAGAGCAGGATGGGCTAACAAGGATAAATCAACAGATAAACATCTGCTTAATTCCACATCCTGATTGCTGAAATGCCTTCAATACAAAAGGCTAGGAAATAAATTCTAGCCTTCAAATAGTAAGCCAAGTTTTCCTATCTCAATATTGCCTGCGGCCTATGTCGCAGGCATCGCAGGAATTTCAGTTAAAAATTTGCTTTCGACAGTTTTTTAATTTGCCCAGTAAAGTATGCTTCCTCATGTTTGAGTTGTTGCGCCAGTTCTAACCCTTTTTGAAAAGCTGTTAGTGCTTGAGGAAACTCTTTGCGTTCTAGATACAATTGCCCAATTTGGTCATAAGCTTGCATCATTCCGTAAAAGTTGGCGGCTTGCGCCTGTGTCTGCACAAGAATTTGGCTAGCCTGCAAAGCCTCATCTGTTTGTCCTTGAGAACGGTACAGCGCAATTAACTTCTGCAAAGCCTCACCAGCACGAACGTATTCCTGTAATTGCCAAGCAGTGGTATAAGCTTCTTGATAATTTTTAAAAGCTTCTAGCAGTAAGTTAGGATCTTTCTTGGCTAGAGATTCGTAATCTGAGGCGATCGCTAGCTTTAATCCTGGTATTTCAGTCAGATTATTTTCATTAATGTAAATTTCTATTAATTTATTAAGTACATTCAATGACTGCTGTAGTTGTTGGCTCTGCTCGTAAACGTAAGCTAGCCGTTGCAGATATGTTACCTCGTTTACACGTTCCCCTTGGGAAGTAGCTAAACTCAATAATTCTTCGTAGATTGGGGCGGCTTTGGGATAATCAAACCAACTCAAATGCAGTTCTCCAATGATCTTCAGGGTTTCTACTACGGCTGTTGTATCTTGTTGCTGTCGCACTACTAGCAAAACTTGGTCGTAAGCTTCCAGAGCTAGTTTAGGCGATCGCACATTTTGGTAAGCTTGACCTAGCGATCGCCACAATTCTAAATCAATTTGGGCAGTTGTTTTTTGGGATTGGGCCTGCTTTTGAATCGCTTGCAATCGTTGTGTAATATATTGTACTTCTTGTGCGTCGTTTTGATTCCAAGCGATCGCGCCAACTCGTGATAGTGCTTGCACCTCTGCGAAAGAACCTAAAAAGCGCCGCAAGCGCAGTTCTCGGTTCCAAATTTCCAACGCCGCCACCGGTTCACCTGCTTGCAGTTTCGCCGCAGCTTCTTGATTTAACGCATCTAGCGCTGGTTCTAAATTTTGCCGTTCTTGGAGAGTTAACGGCTCTTTATCATTAGGCAAACGTGGTAACAGTGGATCGGGTGTAGTAATCTCTAAAGGGCTAGGAGGAAATTTATCCGGTGGTTTGGGTTTTTTAGTCTGTGCCAGCGTTAAGGAATTGCTAAATAGTATAGCGGCAGTAACGATCACAATTAAGCGCCTTAGCATGGGTACTTTACTTTGCCTTGAGTTAGTTGCATGAGGTGATAGCGATTATCCCCATGCCCTATTATTGACTAACTATTCTTTAGCTTTACAAGGAAGCCTACCTGAGAGCTATGTGGCTTTTGCTAGATAATTGAAAAATTGCGATCGCAGCCAGGATTTTTCAGTCTAGGGAGTGTCAAAATAATCCTAGATAATTTTTAAGCAACTAGTTGATCGTTTTCTAATGACTAATTCTACTGATATCGCCACCTTAGCCCGCTGGATGGCAGCTGACTTTAGCAATCAAGAACAAGCTTTTGAAAATCCGCCTTTTTATGCCCATATCCGCGTCTGTATCCGTCCCCTTCCCTTGGAATTGTTCTCAGGGGTAAGTTTGTTTCTGGAACAAGCTTATGATTTTATGCTCAATCAACCCTACCGGATGCGGGTAATGAAGTTGATACAGGCAGAAAACCACATTGCTATTGAACACTATACGGTTAAAGAAGAACAAAAATTTTACGGCGCATCTCGTGAACCCGAACGCCTCAAAGACTTGTCTGTTGACCAATTGGAAAAAATGTCAGGTTGCAACATGATTGTAGAGTGGACAGGTAAAAGCTTCAAAGGCAGAGTTGAGCCTGGTAAAGGCTGCATAGTGGTTCGTGACGGCAAAAATACTTATTTGGATAACGAATTTGAGATTGACGCTAAAGAATTTTTCAGCCTCGACCGGGGAAGAGATTTAGACACTGATGAACGTCTTTGGGGTTCTATCGCCGGCCCATTTCACTTTGTCCGTTGGAATAATTTTGCTGATGAAGTAAAGGTGTGAAAGCTAAGGAGTGAGGAACACTCAGAGGTCGTTAGACCTGTGTTACATAGCTTGCGATCTAGCCCATATCTTTAATGGAATTTCCTACCAAATGCCTTAATGGACATCCTGACAGGATTAGGCTATTTTTGATTGGGTGCGATCGCAAGCCAAATTTAGGCGCTAACTCAGTTGCACTTGTGCTACTATTGTCAAATTAGCACTGTTAACTGCTCTTTAGCTCCATCAGCTAGCTATCAAGCAGTAAACAAAATAGTTCTATGTTTCACGTTGTGGCGGCATAGCCAAGTGGTAAGGCAAGGGTCTGCAAAACCTTCACCCCCGGTTCAAATCCGGGTGCCGCCTTTAAGTGTACATTAACTAATTATTTGTCACTGTTAATAAATTAATGACAAATAATTAGTTAATATACAAAAAATGAGACTTGATTCAGATTTTTTCCAACCGCACGATCGCATTATAATCAGGCACACCTTCAAGCGATCGCTTACTTTTATCTAGTAGCACATTCCCTTCTGGCCAATGTACTTGCAAGTTTCCTGACTGAATTGGCGCAATGTAGACTTGACAGCACAACTCGCCTAAATCATTCTTAAGAATAACTTTATCCCCATCTTTTAAACCCAACTGTGCTGCATCACTAGCATTCATTAGCACCGCCTCTCGCATCGCCCCAGTAATTGCATCCTTGCGTTCCTGCACCATACTATTAAATTGTTTGCCTCGGCGCGTTGCTAATAAAAAATAACCTTCTGGTAACTCTCTTTGGCGTGGCAATAATACCCCAAAGTGTGCCTTACCATCCGCTGTCGGGAAATTCCAACCAAAGCACAAATGTGAGCCACCATATTGAAACTGATCGCCAGCTTGCTGTAAATGTTGAATACCAGCATATTGGGGGACAACTTGAGCAATTTCTTGACGGATAGCAGCGGTGTCAGCAAAAGCCAGCTTATCTGCCAAATCTGGTTTTACCCGCCTTGCTAATTCTAAAAATACTTCCCACTCAGGACGCGCTTCTCCAATGCGCGGCCCCGGAATCTCTGGACTGAAAATTACCCGACGTTCGGTGTTAGTTTCTGTGACTCCCCCTGGTATTTCGTAGCGAGTTGTCGCAGGTAAAAGCACCACAGTATCAGCAGGTTCCACCAACATTTGGCTGGAGAGAACAATATCTATATGTACCCGCAGAGGTATTTGCTTCAAAGCTGCTTCCACATAATCTGGTTCTGGTAGCACTTCTAAAAAATTCCCGCCTACAGAAACCAACACTTCTATTTCCCCCTGATGTGCGGCGTTAATCATTTCTGGAGCAATTAAACCTTTACTTGCAGGCACTTCAAAGCCCCAATGTTGACTCAATTGGGCAGCATTTTCTGGGGTGATAGGTTTACCACCAGGAAATACTGTGGCGTAACATCCCATCTCTGCGCCACCCTGCACCCCAGAGTGACCGCGAATTGGCATTAAACCGCAACCTTCCCGACCGACAAAACCTTTGGTGAGAGCTAAGTTGATGATACTTCGCACATTATCTTCGCCGCATTCATGCTGAGTAATGCCCATACTCCAAACAAATACGGCTTTATTCGCTTCTTTGACCATTTTGGCAAAAGCGTACATTTCTTGGCGAGATGTACCAGAGAGCCGCTCTAATTCTTCCCAAGATTGGCTTTCTAAGGATGCCTTGAGTTCGGTAAAGCCAACTGTGTGTAAATTAATAAACGACTGGTCTAACCAATTGTTAGCAATTATATGTTTAATAGTGCCATTTAAAAACGCTATATCCCCGCCCATATTGATTAAGAAGAAGTCTTCGGCAAACTTTGTACCAAAAACGGCACTTTCTACAATTGAGGGTACCCAGTAACGCTCCATTCCTGGCTCACGGTAAGTGTTAATGACTACAATTTTTGTGCCAGCTTTTTTAGCGTAATGGAGATACTTAACGGTGACAGGCTGATTATTGGCAACATTCGAGCCAATAAAGATTAATAAATCAGTACCAATCCAGTCTTTATAAGAACAGGTGGTAGCCCCAGCACCCAAAGCAGCTTTCAGTCCTGCCGTACTGGGAGAATGGCAAATGCGGGCAGCGTTATCAATATTATTACTTCCCATTGCCCGTACAGCTTTTTGGGTAGCATAATAAGTTTCGTTGACAGTACCGCGACTGGTAACATAGAAACTGAGACGGTCTGGTGTAGTGGAGCGGATGCGATCGCTAATTACCCCTAAAGCTTCATCCCAGCTAACACGGCGAAAGCCTTTTTCACCTCGTTGACGAATCATCGGGTAGGGAAGTCGTCCCAAATCTCGTAATTGGGCACTTTTTTGCTTTTGCAACTGCGAGACATCCTCCAATAGCACAGGATCAAAAGCTGGCATCGTATTCATCCGCAACAGCCGCAACCGGACATTGCAGAGATGAATACCATCTAAAGTCCAATCTTTCATCCCGGTTGTTCCGAGAGCGCAACCATCGCAGACACCTTTATCCAGAATATTCCACGCATAAGGTAGTTTGTCACGAGATAGCCAGATTGCCCGAAATACTTCCCAATAGTTGTTAGGGTACTGTTCGCCAATGCCAAAGGGCTTCCAACTTGCCCAGTGCTGCGGTGTCCAATATTTCTTGGGTTTCGGCAACATGATGCGCCCCTGTGGAGTGTGTGGTAATTCTTCTAGGCTACCGTTTTAAGTAGCATTTAAGTAGCATGAATTCAAAAATTTGGACACTCAGCGCTAACTATTTCTGGATGGCAGTAGTAGGTTAAGAGTGTTTCAACTCTCCATCCACAGGGCAACTTTGTCGGGTGACACGCCGCTGCTAATGGCCCAAGTGACGAACGTGTGCCGAGTAGCGTAGGGCTTGAGGTAAGGTATTTTTCCGGCCCCGGCCAATTCTTTGACAACTTAGAATTTTGGAAATGATTTTCCGTGGTTTGTACCATTTCAGCGTTGCTCATGACAAAGGTAAAGCTAATGACCCCGTTATATCATGTTCGGGTGAAGACTTATCATTTAGACCGCAGGGGTGCAGGGAGCAGGGAGAAAGAGGTTTTCCTGACTTTTGCACGGATGCGGTAATCATAAAGTAATTAACCGGACTTGATACAGCGCTTCCTGCTGTTAAGAGGTACACTTAGTAAGAATAAGAATATTATCTT
>NZ_JABXKQ010000158.1 GCF_017114945.1 Nostoc sp. JL34 | reverse complement strand
AACTTTTGCGCTCACTTTACTTCAACACAGTAAAAGATGTCAAATGGGTTCTATAACATCGCCAAGCGTACCTTAGCAGTAGTTACTGCACCACCCAGTTCTTTTAAACTGAGTCCCATCCCACCTTCTGCGGATTGGCAGTTTCACCTTGCCGAAGGTTGTCCGGCTCACTGTCAATACTGCTACCTAGCTGGAAGCTTGTCGGGGCCACCTGTCATCCGCGTTTTTGCCAACCTACCGCAGATATTAGATAACTTAGCCAACTACGAGCAGCAGGGGAAAACCACAAGTTTTGAAGTTAGCTGTTACACAGACCCATTGGGTATTGAGCATTTAACTGGAAGTCTGGCTGAATGTATCCGTTACTTTGGCACTCGTACCAATGCACATCTACGTTGGGTATCGAAGTTTGATGCTGTGGATGGATTACTCTACTTACCACACAATGGGCATACCCGCTGTCGGATGAGTGTTAATGCCGCACCGATTTCTGGTAAGTTTGAAGGTGGCACAGCATCCGTAGCATCCAGACTTAATGCGTTGCGACGGTTGGCGCTACCACAAGAGCGTGACGGTGGCGGTTATCCAGTAGGCTTGGTTATCGCGCCAATTATGCCGATAGACGATTGGCAAATGCACTATAGTCGTTTGTTTGACCAAATAAACGAGGCACTGGATTTTGACTGTGACCTTACCTTTGAACTCATCTCGCATCGGTTCACACCTGGGTCAAAAGAAGTGTTACAAACTTGGTATCCGCAATCAAAATTAGAAATGGATGAGGCCAAACGCAGTGTCAAGCGTAATAAGTTTGGTGGGACGAAGTACGTTTACGATAAAGACACAATGAAGGCGTTGCGTTGCTTTTTTGAGACTGAGATTACTAAGCGCTTTCCAAATGCTGAAATTCTTTATTGGACTTAGAAGACTACTTCGCTCATATAGAGTTTGAGCAAATTAATTATTGGGTTAGAGAGCGATTGATATTTATGCGATCGCTCTCTTTTCAGGTTGCTCAGGTGCATTAGACTAAAGCCGTAACACATCCTACAAAAGAATTACTTTTTAAAACCTAGTGGTCTGTCCCAAAAATTTTGATAGGTTTGTAGTAAGCACTTTAGTGCTTAAAAATTCATGACTAAAGTCCTGACTACGAATTTTTTTACCCCCCGCCTGGGTTTGGCTGCGACCACGCAAAGCGGGATAATTTGGGCAGACTACAGGCGGCGTTATACATTAATAAGTGTATCTGCAATACCGGACTTGTTCTGGCTTAGTCTCAATAGCAAAGGTTTGGAGATGTTTACTTTATCAGAAACTTCTATCCTGGCGGCAATCCTACTGGTAGCTTTAGGCATTTTGGGCTGGGGCTTTTATCGCGCCAGACCTTTTGGTAAACTGGGAATCTTAGCCTGGTTACAGTCGGTGGTGTTGATGACTCCCTGGCTCCTGTTTTTTGGGTTGTTTGCCGTAGGAATTTACATCAATATAGCGGGTATATTGTTCTTAGTGGTGACTTCCGCCGGATTATACGTCTATTTGGGCAGACAGTTACGCGCAGCTGGGCAAGATGCCATCCTCAAGCAACGCGCAACCGAAAGACTTGCTGCTGCTTCCTTACTTGAAGCAAATTCCCCACAACCAACAGCAGCAGAACTGAAACCGCAGATCCCGCCGATACCAGAAGATGATTTGAATGCAATTAAAGGTATCTTTGGTATCGATACATTTTTTGCCACAGAAACGATCGCTTACCAAGATGGAGCCATTTTCAAAGGCAATTTGCGGGGAGAACCAGAAGAAACTCACAACCGTCTAACTGCAAGTTTACAGCAACGCCTTGGCGATCGCTATCGTCTGTTTTTAGTGGAAAACACAGATGGTAGACCCGTGATGATTGTCCTACCGAGCCGCAACGATCCCAAGCCGATGTTGTTATCGCAAAAAGCTTTTGCAGGTATTCTGTTGATAGCAACCATTGCCACAAATTTAGAAGCAGCGGGATTACTGCTGAATTTTGATTTTTTTGGCAATCCAGGGCGGTTTCAAGAAGCTTTACCCATAGGTGCTGGGATATTTACGATTTTAATAGCTCACGAAATTGGTCATTGGTTACTTGCCCAGCGTCACCAAATTCGCCTTAGCTGGCCCTTTTTTCTGCCCGCAGTGCAAATTGGCTCCTTTGGTGCAATTACCCGCTTTGAATCTCTGTTGCCCAACCGCAAGGTATTATTTGATATCGCCTTGGCAGGGCCAGCCGTAGGTGGTATGGTCTCTTTGTTAATGCTGGTGACGGGCTTGCTGCTTTCCCACCCAGGTAGTTTATTTCAATTGCCAAATCAGTTTTTCCAAGGATCGATTTTGGTTGGAAGTTTGGCGCGAGTTGTCCTTGGTTCGGCGTTACAGTCACCCCTGGTAAGCGTTCATCCCCTAGTGGTGATTGGTTGGTTGGGGTTAGTAATTAACGCTTTGAACTTGATGCCCGCAGGACAATTAGATGGTGGGCGGATTGTTCAAGCAATTTATGGACGCAAAACCGCAGGACGAGCAACGATCGCAACTTTAATTTTACTGGCGCTAGTGTCTCTCGGTAATACTCTTGCCATGTACTGGGCGATCGTGATTTTCTTTTTGCAACGGGATCAAGAACGCCCCAGCTTGAATGAAGTCACTGAACCTGATGATGCTAGAGCCGCTTTAGGTCTTTTAGCTCTATTCTTAATGATTACTACCCTTTTACCCCTAACTCCGGGCTTGGCTGGGCGTTTGGGAATAGGATAATGCTGAATTAGGAGTAGAGACGCGATTAATCGCGTCTCTACAGGAGTTAGGAATTTAAAGAATTCTGCCCATCTCCCCACTCCCTACTCCCTACATTTCTACGGTTTCCAACCTGCTAGCAGATTCGGGTAAGCTGTTGGTGTGGGGAAAATTTTCTGGAAGCCAGTTTGACGTTCTTGAAGCTTTTCTTTGCTCATATTCCAGAGAGTTTCATAGAAAAAGAAGGAGACTCCAGCAAAATTGCGATCGCGTACTTTTTGCACTTGTGTCTGAATCTGCTGCATCGATATGGATCTATTTTTCAACCCAGCCAAAATGCCCACACTCACTGGAATATGACTCTTGGCTGCTTTCACTTCTGGGTATTCTAATTCACTAATAAAAACATTCAAGTCATCCCGATATACCTGCAAAACTAAGTCTTCAATGATTCCCAGGCGTTCCCACTTTTGCCAGTCTGCTAAAAAGAAGTCATAAGAGAAGCGCTGGGGATTAGGAGCAACGGAAACCAAGCAATTTTTTTTAGTAGCTTTAATAGCTGTAAATACCCGTTTCATAAAGTCGGTGATTTTGTTAGCTCTCCAGCGCACCCATTCTGGATCTTTGAAGTTTTTGGAGGGAGCTTTACCACGGTGTTCTTTCTTGTAAAGTGCTACTGTGTAAGCATCGTACCCTAATTCTGATGGCAAGCCAAAATGATCATCAAATTGAATACCATCAATATTGTAGTTTCTAACAATTTCAACGATTAAATCTTGAATGAACTGTTGTACTTCTGGGCGAAAGGGATTTAGCCAAACGCGATTATGTGTCCCTTCTTTGACAATCCGAGTCCCATCACTGCGACTAGTGAGCCATTGGGGACGATTTTTGGCTAATAGAGAATCCGCTGGTGCCATGAAGCCAAATTCAAACCAGGGAATCACTGTTAACCCTTTTTGATGTCCCACATCAACAATTTCTTTGAGGATATCTCGCCCTTGCAGTCCGGGTGTAGGATCGAGCGATCGCCCAATAACTTTCGCTGCAACTTTACTAGGATACAATGTATATCCCCAATTCCAAACCGCCGGATAGATGGTGTTAAAATTGAGTTCATCAAGACGTTGCAAAGATCCCTTGAGGCGATCGCGCTCAAATAACACATCACTATCAATATTTGTTAACCACACTCCCCTTAACTCAGATGCAGGCGTTGGCGGCAGATTAATTTGAGCATTCAAGGGGAAAGATAGCATCACCGTAGCTACCACACTTAAGGTAAGCATAACGGCAAACAAAAGAGACTTTCTGCTTTGGCGAATATTCCACCAAAAAGGAAATTCAACACACCACTTTATAAACCTTTTCATCATTTGGTTACAGACATCATCAAATTATGAACAACCAGCATGAATAGCGATCGTTTCGATTGTAAGCGCTAAAACGATCGTCATGAACTGCGTACAGCAGAACACATGAAAGAGGCGCTGGGGACTGGCTCAACGCCTCGCTACCGCTAACAGCCCTTTCAAGTCTGGTCAATCTTAAAAAATTTATCCTCAAAAAGTATTGAGTCGTTACTGAGTTCTCTTGACTCCAAAATATAGCGCTTCTCGGTTGAGTCCAATACAGACCTAACCCCCAGCCCCTTCGCTGCTAGCATTGGGAAGCAAAATTCAAAGCCTCTCTATCCATTATAAACATCTTTCTTAACAGAATATTTGACAGAAGAAAGCAGTTATGTAGTGGAGTAGAGAGGTAAAAAATCATGATTGACTCTAGAAAATAGCTGACTAAAATCAACAAAGACGCAAAAAATATCATTCTCTCATGGTTGAGAGTAGATGAAAGTCTAATGATCACAAATAGAAGAGTGAAAAAATTAAACAAACTGACTCAAGGATGGGATGATCATGAACGATTGAGAGATTGACAAACTTCCCAACCTTGAACAAGATCATGTAATCGAGTCAAGCCACGCCAGAGAACTTTCACGCCAGGAAAGCCATCGTCTTTACGACCTAAAAACCCACCAAGTCGAGCAATCCAATTCACAACATCAGCTAGAGGAGGTGGTGCTTTGTGAGGCTAAAGTTGGTGATTTAAGGTGGCATAGAGGACTTGCCACTCGTGCGGTTAGCATAACTAATTATGCGGACATGATATGACTAAAATTCGCGTTGTGAAAAGATAAAAATAGCGATCGCTAACAACATGGCACTATAAAGTAAGCCATAGCCAGCATTTGTAATCAGTGCAGTTGTGTCAGGTAGTGCTTGCAAACCATAAACGGCATCATTTTTCAAATTTAATCGAGATAAATCTGGTAAGATGAGAAACAAACCTTGAGTTAGACGTTCCATACCAGGGTTATGGCTAAGACGCCCAAGTTGTACTAAATCTTGAGTAATATTTCCGATTAAATATACCGCAAAGGTTAAAAGAGTCGCTAGCAGAGAAGCAGTAAAAACACCAAAGGTAATAGCGACAGCCGTGATTAATGACAACTGCAAAAATAAGAAAATTGCAGCAATTAGAATACTTGCAGTTGAATGAGGAATGTTACCAACTTGCAGAAATACCAGATAAATTGCTGTCATCGTGGCGACAAGTACAGCTAGTACTGTGGATAAACCCAAGTATTTACCGACGATAATTTCGCTACGGCTGACAGGTTTAGCAATTAACACCAAGATAGTGCGTTTCTCAATTTCTTTATTAATCAGTCCCGTACCAATAAATACCGTAACAATTAACCCGATGGCATTCATCGCCGCCATCCCAAAGTCTAAAAATATTTTGTCTTCAGTCGTAGCTGCAAATTCAGGAAGGACGCGGAAGGCAGTGGCGAGTATTAGCGCGTAAAAACCAATAATATATAGGATGCGATCGCGTACCACTTCCTGAAATACATTATTTGCCAATACAAAAATTCTGTTAATTGTCATTTGTCATTTGTCATTTGTCATTTGTTATTGATCATTAGGAGGAGACAAGAAAAAGGCTTCTTCAATAATTCTTCCTTGTCCCCCTCCCCACCTTTACTGCTGAGGAGGCGGTGAGCCAGCAATAAGTTTACTGGCGCGATCGCATTCAATTTCTGCAACTGTAATCTTATTCTCTGAATTATTGGCTGCTGCAACTGGTTCAATCCGACAAGATTTCTTCAAATAATATCCCCGTGGGTTAGAACTTGGGCCTATCCAAATACTTAGTAAATCTAATATATATCCAGATTTAGTATTAGCTACACGCGGTTCGACGCGCCATAGTTCCTTTTCTTCATATTTACCCAGATTCTTTTGAATTACTCCCCTACCCAAAGTTCCTACCTGCTGTTTCGCATCTAGCAACCATTTTTCCACTTCCGACCAAGGTGTTTCAGCTATTTGTTCTACTACTAGTGGTTGAAGTTTTTCTAGAATTACAACGCCATTTCTGGGGATTTTTACTGCTTGTTCTGTTCTGACAACAAAGGTACTACGTTTAAAAGTATCTGCCTGCAAACTGGGATATTGTTGTAACCAATTATCCATCACAAAGTAAAACTGAATCCAGCAACTTAGCAGCATACTACAAGCAACTAAAACTATGATTTTTTGGCGATCTTCTGGCTTAGGAATGCGAGCTTTAGCATCGGTATCATTTCCTTCAATAAATTCTGGTATTGCCGTAATTAGTGCTGAAAGTGTCGGCCAAAAAACAATTGTTCTTGATGTAATGACATCTTGTTGATTTCCAAATGCAAAAACACTCACTAAGAATCCAGTTATCACTGCCCCAACTGGCATAAAAGTACCAGGAACCCTCAAAGGATCTTCAGTCGTATACCAAGCTGTGCCGGCAATGAGAAATAACCAACCGAAAAAGGCAATTATATCTTTGATATAACCTGTAGCAAAATATGAAAGCACCCAAGAGAAAACACTCATATAAATAAATGTCTGCCAAGAATAAGCTTTGGGTGGAACTATTACTTTTCTAATTCCCGCATAAAGCCCTTCAGCAAATTTAAAAACTCCAAATACATCTTTAAATATCGTATTCATTTTCCTCCCTACACTGATTAATTAATCACTAATTTTCCTCGAAATTAAACAAGTAAATTTTTGTTATTTTGAACGGAATAATAAAATAACAGTTATCGCAGTATAGCTCAGAGAATTCGCTATTAATATAGTAGTAACTAAATTAGTATTTTGTAATTGAATGCTGCTAAAATGACGCCATCTCTGCCGATGAGATGTTTTAGGCTCCTCTTCTTTTTTAGCTATTGGTTCATTTAATAATGATAGTAGTAAAATCCTTAAAATTAAAAACTTTATCAAAAAAGTAGCGAAGAAAATTATACATGACGTTAAGATAATTAAAGTTTGGGTATTTGGCGATTTAAAACTATTAAAAAATATATAGTTAATTAATTCTGATTTCACCTGTACTGGCAACATTGGTTCTGATACAAAAAATATAAACCAACCAATTACACTAGAAAATAGATTGATAGAAATGGCATAAAAAGTACTGGACTTTTTATCAAATTTTAGTCGAAAGTGTAAAACATATGCTTCGATGGGGATGGCAATCAGTACAAATAAAAAGTCAAACAGAATTCCACCAATGGGAAAAATACTGGGAAGCATCCAATTTTCAGGCATAAATCGTCAAGGGTAAGGGTTAACTGTAGTGAGTATAACTGGGATAGTGAGGGAGATGGCAATACGGTTCGGTTAACAAATTTATCTGTTGAGGCAAGGGGAGAAGAGAGGTAGGGGAGAAAGAATTTCTAGCAAATATACCTAGCAATTAAAAATAGCGGCTACACAAACGAACGCGAGTGCGTCTCGCAGAGAAGTCCACCTACGCGGACTCAAGGAATTTTCAACCCACGGAGGTGGGTTTTGTTTGTATAGCCGCGAATTCCATTCGCCAGGGCTAGGGGTATTTTTACACTCATTGAGATGCTCCCTTTCTTCCCCTCCTGCTTTCCCTGCTTATCCGAACCGTATTGAGGGTGATGGGGGAAATTATCCCATTGTTCTTGTCCTTTACTATGGTGGCGTGGCAGTATTCCTTTATTGATATTGTTAATACATCTACTTAATCGTTGTACGGATATGCTAGAGGTGCAGTTTTTCTACTTGAGAGTACAACACGTTTGAGGGAATAAATCCCCTCTTGCCGCTTTCATGCCGGACTTCAAAGACATTCAATCCTCAAAATCCAAAAAGTTTTGAGGGTTGCACTTCCTTGCTCTCAACCAGCATTCTTGTAAGATTAAAGACTGCCATAGTTATAGCTTTTTGAGAAATGACAAGGAACGGTATCGGTATTCGCACGGCGCAAGTGCGTCAGGAACGGCTCATTGGTCAAATTCACGTCTATGATGGTGTGGGTAAAGGTAAGTCCCAAGCGGCTTTGGGGGTGGTTTTGCGCTCCATAGGCTTGGGGATAAATACGCCTAGCAATTCCAACCGGGTTTTACTGTTGCGGTTTTTAAAAGGGCCAGAACGTGATTATGACGAAGATGGCGCGATCGCAGCTTTGCAGCGTGGGTTTCCCCATTTAATTGACCAGGTTCGGACTGGGAGAGCCGAATTTTTTGGGCATGAAGAAATTACTACCTTTGATCGAGATGAAGCGATGCGGGGTTGGGATGTGGCCAAAGGTGCGATCGCCAGTAGTTTATATTCAGTTGTCGTTTTGGATGAAATTAACCCGGTTCTAGATTTAGGTTTGCTACCAGTAGATGAAGTGGTACGGACATTAAAATCCAAACCTCAAGAGTTGGAAATCATCGCCACTGGACGCGCTGCACCGCAAAAGTTGCTCGATATTGCAGATTTGCACTCAGAAATGAAACCTCATCACCACCCAACAGCCAAAGCTCTCTTCCTTGAAGGGATTGAAATTTATACTGGTGCTGGTAAAGGCAAGTCTACTAGTGCTTTAGGCAAAGCCTTACAGGCCATTGGTAGGGGAATTAATCATCCAGGGTCTACCCGTGTGTTGATTATGCAGTGGCTTAAAGGTGGTAGCGGCTATACAGAAGACGCTGCGATCGCTGCCTTACAGCAGTCATATCCAGAAGTGGTGGATCATCAGCGCTGCGGTGGAGATGCCATTGTCTGGCGAAATTCCCGGCAAGAATTAGATTATGTAGAAGCCGAACGGGGTTGGGAAATCGCGAAAGTTGCGATCGCTTCTGGATTGTATAAAACTATTATTCTTGATGAACTTAATCCCACCGTTGACTTAGAATTACTCCCTGTTGAACCCATTGTTCAAGCTTTGCTCCGCAAACCCCGCGATACCGAAATCATCATCACTGGTCGCTGCCAAAATCCACCCGCATACTTCGACTTGGCTAGCGTCCACTCAGAGGTTTATTGCCACAAACACTATGCCAATCAAGGTGTAGAACTTAAACGAGGTGTAGATTTTTAAGCGTTAAAGTTACTGCTGTTTGTATTATTTTCATTGGAAATTACCATGATTGAGACAACGCGAACATTCACTCCAGATTGGGTATCTCCTCCCGGTGATACTATCGCTGATATATTAGAAGAGCGTGATTGGACACAAGTACAGTTAGCAGAGCGATTAGGCTACACTACGAAACATATCAGCCTACTCATCAACGGCAAAGCACCCATCAATGAAAAAACTGCCCTGAAACTGGAACGAGTTTTAGGGAGTACGACAGCATTTTGGCTCAATCGTGAAGCCCAATATCGGGCCGGTTTAGCACGGATAGAAGAAGAAAACCGCTTAAAGGAGTGGACAACTAGCAGGATTTTTTACTTCTCGGTAGTAAAATATTTTGCACAAAGCGATCGCGTCCTGCTGCCTTTGCTTTATACAACGCTCGATCCGCTGCGGCAATCATTTCTTCCAAGTCAGAATCTGGCTGAGGAATTTCCGTCCTAAACCCGACACTAATGGTTACATGAGGACTAACTTGGGAATTTTTATGAGGAATTGCTAGTGTTCGGACGGCATGACAAATTTTGTCGGCAACATGAGTGGCCCCTTCAGTGTCTGTGTTAGGTAAAATCACAGCAAATTCTTCCCCACCATAACGGGCAACTAAGTCTCCAGGACGTTTAATAATATCTTTGATGGCTTGAGCAATTTTTTGAAGACAGCGATCGCCTACCCGATGACCATAGGTATCATTATATAATTTGAAGAAATCAACATCGCAAAGAATCAGGGAGAGAGACTGTTGATCCCGTTTCATGCGCTGCCACTCTTGATTAAAATACTCTTCAAACCGTCGGCGATTAGCTACTTGAGTTAATCCATCGATAGTAACTAATCGCTGCAATTCTAGATTAACGGCTTCTAGTTTCTGCTGTAACTGAGATTGCTGAATCAAGCGTTTTACCCGTTGTCGCAAAACTGGCCAGTGAATCGGTTTGGTAACATAATCCATCGCCCCCACTTCAAATGCCCGGTCAACTGACTCTTGATCTTCAAGTCCTGTAATCATTAAAACTGGAGTGTGCTTGCTACAATCAAGAAGCTCCAACTGAGTGCAACAATCAAACCCATCCATATCCGGCATTATGGCATCAAGGAGTACTATATCAGGGTGCAGTTGCTTAAAAGCTTTTATTGCCTCTATGCCATTTTGAGCTTCTGCTATTTTATACCCTTCCCGCTCTAAGAAATGCCGCAATATCAAGCGGATAAAAGGTTCATCATCAACAATTAGAACTAAAGATTGACTTTCTTGAGCATTGGCTTTCATAGTACTTCCTTTGCAAGTTCTTTTTGTAAGGCAGTTTTAACTTGTTCATATTCCTGGTATAGTTGTGAGAGCAATTCTAGGCTGTTTTCTAATTTACTACTCCGTCCCTGTATTTCTAACACCTTGCAAAGCTGCGCCAGGGCGATCGCTCCAACAGAAGCACTGCTGGATTTGAGTTTGTGGGCTGTCTTCCATATAGTCTGGATATCCTGAGTTGTGATAGCTGCGCTGATATCTTGCACCAGTTTCGGTGTCTCTGTAAGATAACACTCAATCAGTTCAGCAAATACCACACGATCTCCTCTGACCATATTCCGCAAGGATTGGAGAATTTTGGTATCAATTTTGGCGCTTTTTAATGTCTGGTTTTGCCCTTCCTGTAGAACATTTGGCAAAGGTGGCAATTCTTTGGACATCACTTTCCCTTGTTTTTCTATGGAAGTGAATTCAGAACTTCTTTGAGGTGGGCATTTGCTGAGTGCCTGAGCCAATTCTTGAAGCTGAATGGGTTTGCTAAGGTAGTCATCCATACCAGCAGCAAGACAAGTTTCGCGATCGCCCCGCATTGCATTAGCAGTTATGGCGATGATATGGGGACGAAAACCTACTTTCGATTCTTGACAAATTCTCCGAGTTGCTTCTAACCCATCCATTTCAGGCATGTGGACATCCATCAACACTAAGTCATAGGGCTGTTTTTGCAAAGCCTTAAGCACTTCTAGCCCATTGCTGACGACATCTGCCCCATAACCCATTTTCTCTAGCATCAGTAGAGCAACTTTCTGATTGACAACCGTATCCTCTGCCAGAAGAATTCGCAATGGCAGTCGATGGGCCAAATGCTGATCAACCAAAGGAAAATGAGAAATACTGGCTGGGATCGGCTGATTACCCAAAACACGGGTAATCACGTCATAGAGTTGAGACTGTTTGATAGGTTTACTCAAAGAGGCAGCAAACAGGACATCATTAAACTCAGAGGAAGTTTCTACTTTACCCAAAGAGGTCAGAATCACCAAAGGCAGATTTTGACAACTAGATTGCTTGCGGATTTGACGAGCTAGGGTTATGCCATCCATTTCCGGCATGTGCATATCTAAAATGGCAATATCAAACTGCGTTCCCTGAGCAAGTTCAGCTAAAGCTTCTTTACCAGATTTGGCAGTATAAGTTTCCATTTTCCAAGACTCAGCTTGCAAGCTAATAATTTGGCGATTGGTCAGATTGTCATCCACAATCAACAGTCGCTTGGATGTAAGCTGCACTGGCGAAGTCCTTAATTCAGCTTCTTCTGACTGAGCAGCCACTTTGGTAGTAATGGTGAAGTAGAATGTCGAACCTTGGGAAGAACCAGGAGATGTTGAAGCAGGCAGGAGGCAGGATAGCGCAGTGTTAGTGAGTCCGCGTTCGCGCAGTGTCTCGTAGAGAGCGGCGGCAGAAGGCAGAAGGAACTCCATCTCAGTGGAGGTCTTAAACCCTTGCTCTTTCTGGTCATCAGTAAGTTCGTGCTTTTGGCTTCTTGACTTGTCTTCTGCCTTTGTTAATAATTTTCCCCTTTCCCATCTAGGGCTAGGATTGCCACCAACAAACCCCTGGCTTTCTACCCAAAGAGTGCCACCCATCATCTTACTGAGCCGCTTGCTGATGACCAGTCCTAGCCCTGTGCCGCCATATCGTCGAGTCATGGAGACATCAGCCTGAGTGAAGGGTTGAAATAACCGCTCTATCTTCTCAGGTGCAATCCCGATACCTGTATCTTTGATGGCAAATTGAATTTCGTAGAGAAATTGCGGGTGTCTAACAGGGATCGGGGACTGGGAAGAAGTTTCTTGATGCAAATCCCTATTACCCGTTATCCCCAATCCCCGATCCCCAATCCCCAGTTCAACAGAGAGTACCACTTCTCCGTTTTCCGTAAACTTAATGGCATTGTTGAGGAGGTTCATCAAGACTTGGCGCAGACGTGTCATATCGCCGATGATTTGAGTCGGAACTTGCGGTTGGATCAAGTAAGCTAGTTCGATATCCTTTTGGGCAGCTTTCGGAGCTAAAAGGGAAATAGCCTGCTCTACACAAGCTCTCAAATCAAAAGGCTGTTCTTCTAATTCCAGTTTGCCCGACTCAATTTTAGAGAAATCTAGAATGTCGTTGATGATCGTGAGCAGGGCATCTCCACTACTGCGAACTGTTTCCACAAAGTCTTGCTGTTGAGGTGTGAGTTCAGTATCCAGCAGTAGACCTGTCATGGCAATAACAGCATTCATTGGAGTCCGAATTTCGTGGCTCATCATCGCCAAAAACTCACTTTTTGCCCGATTTGCGGCTTCTGCCTGACGTTTTGCCCGCTCTAAAGCAAAGTTTTTCAAGGTAAGTTCTTCACGTTGGCGCGTTTCTTGTTGCAGTAACTGAGCTTGTGCTAGAGCAATACCCAGTTGAGCCGCCACTGCTTTGAGTAATTCGATTTCGTCTTGTGTCCACTGGCGAAAATAGCTGCACTGATGTAAGCTGATCGCACCATTAGGTTCTCCTTGATAGGAGGTGCGGATTGACAGCATAGACTTCAGCCCAATCCGTCGGCAGATTGGTTCAACCGCCTGGAGTAAAGGATCAACATACACATTTGGAGAAGCGATCGCTATTTCTTGTGCCATCATCTGCTCTGCATGAGGATTGTTCATCATGGGAACTTCCAATTTCAACATGGAGCAGTAACCAGGGAGTATATTATACTCTGCTACTAGGGGAATTCTGGGTGTGGGGTCGCTAATATAAGAATGGATCAAACAGCGTTCAGCTCCAAATGCTTGTCCAATTTGGGTAGCAGCCGTCTCAAAAATTTTGCTGGCATCAAGACTTTGACGAATTTCCTGAGTAATTTGTTCAAGTAGTAAGGTGCGATGCAATTGCCGTTGCAACGCTTCTTTCGCTCGTTTGTTTTCGGTGATATCGTGATTGACGCCAACAGTGGCAACAGTTTCCCCCCGTTCATCCTGTAAAGAGACTACGGTTGTCTCGCAAATCCCCTGACTGCCATCTTTGCGAATAAATTGTATTTCCCCTGACCAGCGTCCTTGCTGGTTGACTGTTTGCAGAATTTTGGGGCTTAATGTGGCAGCTACTTCTGGCTGATGCAAAATACTGGGATGTTTAGCCAAAATCTCGGCTTTGCTATAACCAAACATACTTTCGGCAGCAGGATTCCAGTCAATAATATTTCCGGTTAAATCTGTGATAATTACGCCATCATGCATGTTTTCAAAGGTGAGAGCTTGCCGACGCAGACTAGCTTCAGCAAGTTTGCGATCGCTAATATCTGTCTGAATGCCAATAAAGTGACTTAACTTGCCATTTTCGTCGTGGATAGGAGAAATACTTAATTCATTCCAGAATAAAGTACCATCTTTGCGATAGTTACGGAGAGTAACTTTACAACTTGTTCCAGCTTGAATAGATGACCGCAATTCATGAAGTGCTGGTTGCTTGGTATCTGTGCGTTGCAAAAATCGACAGTTTTGCCCAATCACATCAGTAGCCTTGTAGCCTGTTATTTGCTCAAAGGCGTGGTTGACGTAAATAACCGGAGTATAAGCGAGTCTGGCATCGGCAATAATAATTCCATTACTAGTAGCAGCAAGTGCCCTCTCCCTCAGTCTTAAAGTTTCTTCAACCAACTTCAAATCAGTAATGTCAAACATAAACCCTCTCAGCATAGTAGGAGTTCCTGCTTCCTTAACTACGCTAACAACGTCTCGCAGCCAAATAACTCGCCCGTCGGCTGCTAACATCCGGTATTCTAATTCGTGATTCTCGCACCTAGCAGTTGCTTCTTGACAAAAACGAACAGACTTTTCCTTGTCATGTGGATGCAGATGATTAACCCAAAAATTTTCTTCGTACCACTCTGCGATCGGATAACTTAGCAAGTCTACCGCTTGCGGCCCAACATAGATAAATCGCCAAGTCTTCAAGTCCAACTCCCAAGGGATAACTTTGACAGTTTCCAGCAACTGCCGCAGATGATTTTCGCTGGTACGGAGGACAATTTCTACCTGTTTCTGTTCAAAAATCCTGTAAGTTAACTCCTGATTTATTGCTGTTATTTGTTGGTTACTTACTCTCATCACCAGAGCGAAATAGATTGATAATATCAAGTTGCCGATAACCAATAACTCGGCAACCAATAACCCTCCAATCAATACTACTTGTGTTAATAACCCCGGAGTTTGGATTAAAAATCTCTGCCAGAGTAGAACTACAGAGATTGAGAAGACAATCCCCAGCAACAGCGCTAGTAATTCTCGTTTACGGAAAAATTTCACAGCTTTGAACCAGTTATATCGGTGCTGTTTGACCACTTATTAACCCTCCAGCACTTTCAGGGCTTATTGCGCTAACTTTTACTTTTAAGTAATCTAAAATATCAATAGCAAGGGGGCAATTACGGAATTTATTTTTCAGTAATATGTTTGTGTATAATCTTGATAAAAAAATTTAATAATTCCAGGTTATAATTACCGTTTTTTTAATAGCTACAAATTGTCTGTAATCGGCTTCTCTATAAGACGCACTCAGGGGGAGCATCTCAATGAGTGTAAAAATACCCCTAGCCCTGGCGAATGGAATTCGCGGCTATACAGACAAAACCCACCTCCGTGGGTTTAAAATTCCTTGAGTTTGCGTAGGCGGACTTCTCTGCGAGACGCTACGCGTAGCTTGCTTTTTCGTTCGCGTAAGCGTCCCGTAGGGGATACTGTTGGCGAAAGTGTTACAAACGCACGGACAAAAGTGTTACAACTCAAAGCCGCAACTACAGATTGAAGGTTTGAGCTTACGTAATGCTTAATAAGACAATAATGTATTACATTCGCCAACAGTATCCGTAGGGAAGGAGTCCGTTTGTGTAGCCACAATTTTTAATCGCCAGGTATATTTGCTCAGGTTCGCTAACATGCCCTTGACGCGAATAAACTTCAAGTAATATTATGTCCGGTTAATTACTTATGATTACCGCATCCGTGCAAAAGTCAGGAAAACCTCTTTCTCCCTGCTCCCTGCCCCCTGCACCCCTGCGGTCTAAATAATAAGTCTTTACTCGAACATGATATCACTGGCTCACCAAACATAGATGCACAAAGGCTTACTGTTTAGTTAATTGGCAAGGGTGGCTCAGAAACTCAGATTTTAAAAAGTAGATAAGTAGTCGGACAGAATTAATTACGCTTCTACTTACAAAAGTAGACATAGCCGTTAACAACATCCAGAATTGTTGAGTGAAGCGGAAATTGCAATCTGGAGTTGTAAGTGATGTTTTTGACAGGCTATGACGCTCGGATGCGAACAGCGTTTTGCAGGCAACATTCGGCTTAGGTTCTCTACGAGACACACTCGCCTTTGCTATCGGTGACATATTTTTAATTCTTTTATCATGCCTAACTCGATCGCAAATGCGTAGACACCCAGAGGCAGACTTACTGTATCCTTACTTTTAAGTGAGCTACGCCCAAGATCGCAAAAAAAGGTTAGTGGGGATTGGGAACAAGGGTTAAAAAGATTGAATCTTTCTTTTCTCCTTAACCCTTCCCTTTCCACCACAAGAGTGCAAAAGTCCCTTTTACAAGAGACGCCCATGAACAGAGTGAGTACAAAGCCCCCGCTACACAAGCACAATTCCGAACGAAAATCTCTTTCCCTGTTCCCTGTCACTTGTAAGCTGTTCCCTATTTTCAAGATAGGTCTATCGCCTATACTTGTACTTTAAATTACAGCTTCTTGGTGTTGACAATCAAAAACAACCATGTAGGAAGCATTTGGTATTTCCTGAGGAAGGTGCCGCATATAGCCATCGGCATCAGAACGGCTGCGGAAGCGAGCAACAATCTCCCGTTGCGTATTAGGAAGTAGACGAGCGATCGCCCAAGAATTGAGGCGTTCTTTATAGGCAGTAGCCTGATTGTCTGATTTGGAAGCTTTGTAATCCGTATTTTCTGGCATAATTATGTTATCCGTATGAAGTTTCATGAAGGACGTTAATTAGTTTCTAGGTAGGAATGCACTAACGCTTTTTTTTAATGCTGCTGCCACCTTGTTATTCGATTATTTATAGATTGTCAACACTTAGCGCTATATTTTAGACCCACTGAATTGGAATTTTCGGAGGGCTATGAATCTCAAAGCCTTAATTTGCAATTGTTTCCAGGGCACAATAATGCTCAATCAAAAAGTTTGGCAATTGTTGGGTTTGCATGATTTGTATGCATACACATAAGTAAAGTCCGAATCAGTGCTAAAAAGAATATCAATGTCTGAAAAAATACTACTAAAAGCTCAATAGAAAATGAACAATAGCGTGCGTAAAATTAATCGGCGCGGACACACTCTTAATTTTTCTCTAGTGCAACTATTCAAGCTATATTGTGGGCATTTACATTTTTTATAGTTAATTTATGGTACTTAAAATTCCAGAGTTTCTTTAAATATTAAACAATGATTTTTTCATGAGGCTCTTACTGCAAAACAGGAGTTGCTCTACATCCTAAATTATTTTTCAATTCTACTGATCTCTTTACTATTCCTTATCTAATAGGGATTCAAATTCAGCTTGTAAGGCAGTTATATCTGCCAATCTTGTGACTAGTAAATTATCCTTGCCAGCATCACTTAAACGGACTTTCCAATAACGAATACTATCTGAGTTATTCAACCAAAACTGAATTACAGTATCTACCACTTGATCCAGATTCCAACCCCACTTTGCTGGAACTGATTCCACCGATTCTAGAAACGTATCTAGTGTACACGTATGCATTCCTAAGTATTCTACGCCTTGGTGGGGTAGTTTTTGCTCATTTTGCTGTTGCTGATTAAAAAACTGCAAAAGTGGAGATACTCCTACAATGTCAAAAGTGTACTTCATCCTAGTAACCCCAGTTTTAAACTACTTGCACTAAAGCTTTAGTTCTTTATAAAATTATATCTAAAAAGAAAGTAAAGTATCTATAATTAGCGTTAAGTTGGACTATATTATAGGTATTAAGCCTTATCTCTAAATTAGCACTAGCAAGCCTTGAGTGCTAATCTTTGTTTAAGAGTTTAATTTATTATTAAATAGTTTCAGAGATTAATTAAGGGATGTATTTATTTTTAATAATTATTTAATGAATTGCCTTACGGCTTATAAAGGCTTGATCCTTCTTAATCCCCTTTTTAAGGCTTGTCATTACCAATATCTTTGAAAGTGGCTGTGTAATGAAATCAGTAGCCAAACACATATCTGGCAATCTCAACCAACTCCGCCATCAGGTCTACCAACCAGGTAGTCCATCAGATTTCCGTGCAATAAAACAATCTTTCTGGAGCGATCGCGATCCAAAAATCAGCTAGAGTCAAGGAATATAAATCCAAATTAAATTGATAGTGCAGTTCTGAAAGTGTCACTCACTATACTCGTCTTTTGATTGAAGCAGTGATAGCATTTATTTGTGTGAGGAGCAAGTTAAAAATAAAAAGCGTTTGGGGTGGAAACACGGCAACACTCCCAGACGCTTTTTAATTGGTATACAAAAAGATCGTTACAGCCTTTGCCGGACAATCAGCAAACTCAGGGCAGCATTCCCGCTTTTTGTCAGTAATGTCGTATTTATCTAAAATTTTGTATGGATGGAACCATATTGCAAAATCGTCCCTCCACGTCGCAATTGGGCGCTAGCAATGAGTTGAGTCCCATCTGGCAAAACTAAATCTGCAATCGTTGCTTGCTAGAATAGTTACAGTAATGTAATTCTACGCCAAGCGATCGCCACCCTTGAATCAATTTTGGATTTTTATAGGTAGCTTGCTTCTCGGAGAGTGATTATAAATTTGCTTGCTCTGAAACCTATTTAAATTATGGATTTTAAATTGCAATTCCCATTTATCAGGATTCCAGACCCGAATATCACAGTTCCAATCTTTAATAGGGATTTTGATGAATTGTAATTAGGTGTCATTTGTGCTTTGAAATTAGCACTGTGGTTTCAATCCCTAATAAGGATTTAGATGAATTGCAATAAATCATAAATAGGAATTCTATCTTCTAATTTTACAGTTTCAATCCCTAATAGGGATTTAGATGAATTACAATGCTTGGCATCATATCGCCGTCGTCAAATAAGCAGGGTTAGCGCGTCTCAAACCCTATTGACAGGGGGATTATGGCAGAGGTACTGA
>NZ_JABXKQ010000171.1 GCF_017114945.1 Nostoc sp. JL34 | reverse complement strand
AATGTTGATGACCGTAAACCAGTCCCAGATATGACTAAAGACTTAATTGGTAAACGCTGACATCGGAGAGAGTTGCGGCCGCAGAGTTTAAGAGTCAAAATATGCCGCGAACACAGCGATTTTGGTTACTTGCGGCGTTTCTTATCCCTGTTTGGCTGGGTGCGACGCTGGGCTATTGGGGGTTGCGCGGACAAACTGATTTGCCCAAGTTAATTGTACTTGCATTTACAACAGGCACTTTAATAGTGGCGATCGTTGAATAAATTCTTCCTGAAGCACATCAAACTCAAGATACAAACTTATCTACCTTGACCTTTATACGATTGGGGGAGTACTTGGATTGTTATTTATTCAAGCGCCGGCTCTTAGCTGGTTGGCTAATCCACTTTATTGGTATTCCTGTAAATTTTTTGTACAGAAGAAATACAAGTTCTCAATAACTTCTGCTTTTTGTTCAATTATTGTAGGCTTTACAGGCATAATCTCAACATATTGGTTTGCGTTATTTAATAGTAATAGTCCTGATAATCAGCTTCTAGTAATCAAGTTACTTCCTGGTTTCTGGTTATGGCTTGCGGCTCCTGCCTTTGTGATGATTATTATTAGTGGCTTTGCTTATTGGAAATACAGAAATCGCCTTGAAAGAAAAAGTGTGAAGCTTCGCTAGACTTCGTGAGAGCAATTGTTAACATGATCGAATTGAAACTTATCTCTAACTGAAAATGCACCCACCGCAAAAAAAACTGCAATTCTCCTAGATCGCCGCTACGCGAACAAGAGGTAACTGATGCCAACTACAACAGATTTTAAAGACTATTACCCCATTTTGGGAGTAAGCAAAACCGCAACCCCTGAAGAAATCAAACGAGCTTACCGCAAGCTTGCCCGCAAATATCATCCTGACCTGAATCCTGGAGACAAAGACGCAGAAACAAAGTTCAAAGAACTGAACGAAGCCAATGAAGTACTCTCTGATCCAGAGAAGCGGCAGAAGTACGATCGCTTTGGTCAGCACTGGAATAATCCTGGTTACACTGAAGCGCCGCCACCTAGCGGAACTAATGTTGCAACAGGCGACTTCGATCAGTACGGCGATTTTGATTCGTTTATCAACGATCTGCTGGGTCGAACGAGACGTAAAACCTCCACTGGTGGCTTTGATGATTTTAATGGGGGATTTCGTTCTCAAGCTCCTGCACCGGATACTGAAGCTGCGATCGCACTCACATTTTCCGAAGCATTTCACGGTGTTCAAAAGCGTTTGCAACTCGACGAAGAAACGATCAACGTCCGCATTCCCGCAGGAGCAAAACCAGGCAGTCGAATTCGGCTTAAGGGTAAAGGTCGTCCTAGTCCGTTCTCTCAACAGCGCGGCGATTTATATTTAACTATCGAAGTGTTAACCCATCCCTTCTATCGATTTGAGGGCGATAACCTCGTTTGTGACATTCCCATTCGCCCTGATGAAGCGGTTTTAGGGGCAGAAATCAGCGTACCAACCCCCGATGGTAGCGTGACGATGAAAGTTCCTAAAGGGGTGCGATCGGGGCAATCGCTCAGACTACGCGGCAAAGGCTGGACATTGCCAAAAGGGGGACGAGGTGACTTATTTGCCAAACTTCAGATTGTCACGCCACAAAACCTGAGTGCGATCGAGCAAGAATACTACGAAAAAATCCAGGCAAACACTAGTTTTAACCCACGTACCCAGTTAGAGGAGATTAAATTATGACCTTCAGCCTTTCAAAAACCGTAGTTTCACTCGAAGGTGAGCAACTTTACAGCTTTGAATATGCTGCGTTGATCACTAAGACTTCGATTACGCTGGTGAAGTTTTACGTTGAGTTAGGCGTAATCGAACCCATCGGTGATTTACTGCATTCCCGCGAGATTGCGCGAATTGCTCAGATTCAACGCTTGCGTCGAGATTTGGGGCTGAACTTAGTCGGAGCGGCAATGGTGCTAGATATGACGACTGAAATTGCCCAATTACGCGCACAGCTAAAGTTGTATCAGTCTCATCCATCGAACTCGTTATGAGCTATCTGAATCAACGGTCAAAGCCCGCATTAGATCATGAGCGCACGAAGTGCTGCAACAGTTGGAAGATTGGCTAGAAACGCCGATGCTGGTGCTGGGCTTTGCTTGGTTGGGACTTTTATATTGTTGAGTTAGTTTGGGGACTGAATC
This sequence comes from Nostoc sp. JL34, assembly GCF_017114945.1. Taxonomy (GTDB): domain Bacteria; phylum Cyanobacteriota; class Cyanobacteriia; order Cyanobacteriales; family Nostocaceae; genus Nostoc. The sequence goes on along the minus strand of NZ_JABXKQ010000171.1, from coordinate 16,952 downwards.
CTCTACTAGAAGCGAGTCTCTTTCAGAGAGGCTTTGGTTCTAAATTTTAATAAGTCCAGTTTTGCTTGGTCTGCAAACTATAGGTTCCATCTTTGACATTCACCCGCTCAGGAATCAGATTTAAATCTCTAAATATATTTGCCTGATGCTGTAGAGCATCGAGCGATTGGTCGTCAATCGGAATGATGGCGCGTTCGCCACTATGTTTCTGTAAAATTTCTACGATGGATGGATCGATTTCATGGTGTTTAGCCAATCGTTGAACAGCTTCTAATTCTTGTTTCTTAGCCCAAGTTCCAGCTTCGTTGACCTCTTCTAAAATCACCTTAAGCAAGTCGGGATAGTCGCGTACCAGTTCTGGAATCGCGTAGTAATAGGTGGGAACTTCCACGGAGGTTTTGTCACCAAATATGCTCTCTAGGTCTGTAATCGATCGCCCTGGGTAAGCGCTTCGGGCAAGAGTAGCTGTGTAGGGAACCCAAATCACCCAAGCATCGATTTCACCCCGGCGGAATTGAGGCAGCGCCTCCGGTTGTGTCAGATAAACCGGCTGGATGTCACTAAAATCTAGACCGACTTTTGCTAGCGATCGCACAAGTATATAATGTGCGCTTGAGCCTTTGTCAAAAGCGATCTTTTTGCCCTTCAGGTCTGCTAATGTCTGAATCGGCGAATCTTCCGGTACTAAAATCGCTTGACCTTTGGGAGCGGTATATTTTTCCTTAGCCACCCGCACAAATACATGATCCGCCGCTTGAGAGAAGATGCTGGCCGTGCCCCCACCGCCGCAGAAGTCAATCGTCCCGTTGCTAAGTGCTTCTATCAGAGAAGAAGCTGATAAAAAGCTTGTCCAGGTGACAATCAGCCCATAAGGTCGCAAACGCGTTTCCAGCAAGCCTTGAGTCCGAAGAACTTCCAGGTTGGTCATTCCCTCTGGATATCCAATTTTGAGTTGCTTCAGCCGCCGCGCCTGCTCTGCTAAGGGCGTGTTGCTAGATTGAGCAGAACGCTGAGAAAACCAGCGATCCAAAATTACACAGAAAATTATCCCCCCCATAAACAGTCCCACAGTTTCCAGTAACTGAATTATGGAGCTTTTGGATAGTTGGAACTGATTACCAGATTCAGCAGCAGCAACAGCATGACCGTCAAAAACTAGAGGTAAGACCAAAATCAAGACAAGTCCGATGGAAAATCGAATTGCAAACCTGTAGGTAGCCGATCTACGAGTGGCTGATCTGAGCGACCGTAAGATATTTTGACCTGTGCATTTAGGCAGAAGGTCAATCAAACGGCTAATCATAATAACTCCTTTAATAAATTAGGTGATGCAAATTGCCGGATGAATTGGAGATGGGGGATAAATTCAAAGCACCACTTGATATATATAAACTACCAAAATTGCTGCCTCGTTACACCCAATATGCGATACTCACATTATCATATCGATATTGTGCGGATTTTCTACAAACGTTGAGCGATCGCTAGTTTCGGTCATCAGATAGGTGTTGAGTGAGGAATGGTGATGGATTGGTTAATTGCAACAATTAAGATCGGGCTAGCTACGGCTGTGGCAACAACATTTGATGACAATATTTATCTAACTGCTTTTTTCAGTGATGTCAATCGGACTTTTCGTCCTCAACATGTTGTAGTTGGTGAGATTCTAGGGTTCACGGCATTAATGATAGTAAGTTTACTTGGGTTCTTCTTGGGTCTAGCAATTCCGTCAACTTGGACTGGTCTATTGGGGATTCTGCCAATACTCATTGGCTTGAACAATCTACTCAACCTGAATAAGGATGATTCAGTTGAAGATAAGTCAGCCAATCTGAAAAGAAACTCTAAATTTCATGGATTTGATTCCAGAAAGCGATCGCTCTGGGACGTAATCCGCGATCCGCAGACCTATCGCGTCTCCTCGGTCACAATTGCCAACGGCGGCAACAATCTTGGCATCTATATCCCCCTGTTTGCCACTAGCTCAATCCAAAATCTCACTGTGATCGTACCAGTTTGCTATTTCATTGTTTTTTGCTGGCTGTTTATGTCCTATAATCTGACTCGTCTACCTGGTATCGCTTTGATACTCAGCCGTTATGCTAGCAAGATTTTTCCCTTCGTTCTGATGTGGCTGGGTTTCAGAATTCTGGTAGACAGCGAATCTTATCGTATTTTTCTCCCGAACACTTGACAGATAAACGTTATCAGTTTGGTGAGATTGTGAAGGCTAAAGTAAATAAAGCTTAACTCCTGCATTTTCAGTTACGTTTTGTACCGTATTCAATCAATTCATTCAGGAAATAAAACAACTGCCTATCACACTAATACCAACACAAGTTTCTTAACTTGTACCTTAGTTGTATTGACCTGCATCTTAGTTGCATTGACCTGCATCTTAGTTGCATTGACTTGCACCTTAGTTGCATCGACCTGCATCTTAGTTGCATCGACCTGCACCTTAGTTGTATTCACCTGCACCTTAGTTGTATCCACCTGCACCTTAGTTGCATTGACCTGCATCTTAGTTGTATTGACCTGCAAAAATTAACCTACTCTAAGTTATGCAGTAACTCTAAAAAACTTGTGTGTACACGCTAGGGTAGAAAAGGGGGCTGAGGAGTTAGGTTTTTAATGACCAAATCATTGAAACAGTTGACAAAATGACGGATCTTCAAATCGCGGCGAAGATTCGACAGCAATTTGCCGAGTCGCGTTAGGCAGCCAAAAGATTTACTGCAAATCAAACCGATGAATCCCCAACTCTCCACGTTTTGGAGCTTATCCACGGATCAGGTGCTTCAACAGACGCACTCTAAAACCACAGGGTTAAGCCGTCAAGATGCCAAACAACGCCTGAGTGAGTTCGGCGCAAATAGCCTCAAACAAAAACACAAATCGAGCGCATGGATGCTGTTGCTTAATCAGTTCAAGAGTCCGATTATCTTGATTCTGATTTTTGCGGCGGTGCTATCGATTTTTCTGAAAGATGCGGCAGATGCCATAATCATTTTGACGATCGTCTTCATCAGTGGGCTATTAGGATTTTGGCAAGAGCAAGGAGCCTCGAATGCCGTCGAAAAATTATTAGCATTAGTGCAAGTTAAAGCAACTGTTTTGAGGGATGGTCAATCTCAAGAAATCCCTAACGAAGAAGTGGTCAGGGGTGACATTGTGTTGCTGAATGCAGGTAAAAATATTCCGGGCGACTGTCTAATTTTAGAGTCAAAAGACCTATCGGTGGATGAAGCAGCACTGACAGGAGAAACCTATCCGGTTGACAAGCTAAATGGCGTATTGCCGGTTGAAACTGGACTAGGCCAACGCACCAATTCCCTCTATCTGGGAACTAATGTGATTAGTGGAACGGCTTCATCTGTAGTCGTTCATACCGGAAAAGAAACTGAATTCGGCAAAGTATCGGAACGCCTGAAACTCAGACCTCTTGAAACCGAATTTGAAAGGGGACTGAGCAAATTTGGCTACTTTCTGATGGAAGTAACGCTAATTTTGGTAGTGCTAATTTTTGTCGCTAACGTCTACCTCCATCGCCCAGTACTGGAATCCTTTCTGTTTTCTCTGGCGCTGGCGGTCGGTTTGACTCCTCAACTACTACCTGCGATCGTCAGCGTTAACCTGGCTCGTGGTGCTAAGAAAATGGCGAAAAAACAGGTGATTGTGAAGCGCTTACCTGCGATCGAAAACTTTGGCAGCATGAATGTATTTTGCACCGATAAGACGGGGACGCTGACGGAAGGAGAGGTGAAAATTCACTCTGCGGTTGATGTGGAAGGGAAAGAAAGCGATCGCGTAGACTCCCCGCAGGCGAATCGCGTTCTACTTTACGCTTATTTGAATGCTGCATCTGAGTCTGGTTATGTCAATCCCATTGATGCAGCGATTCGTGAATACAAAACATTCGATATTTCTGGCTATCAAAAGCTAGATGAAGTACCCTATGACTTTAATCGCAAACGTTTAAGTATTTTGTTCAAATATGAGAATACGCATTTAATTATCACTAAAGGCGCACTGAAAAATATTCTGGATGTTTGCTCAACCGTTGAGACGGCTGAGGGAAAAGCGATCGCCATTGCAGATCAGCGACAAAAACTCCACCAACAGGCTGAAGACTTGGGCAGTAAGGGATTTAGAGCCTTGGGTGTGGCTTATCGTGATTTTAATCAAGATTCTTTCAGCAAAGACGATGAAACGAACATGACATTTCTCGGCTACCTCGCTCTGTTCGATCCGCCCAAAGCTGGCATCGCTGATACCCTCAAAGAGTTGCAACTGCTAGGAATCACCCCGAAGATGATTACCGGAGACAGCAAGGCGGTGGCGATGAGTATCATTCAGCAGGTAGGACTGCCTGAACCAAAGGCGTTGACAGGCTCCGAACTAGAAAAGCTCAGTGATGAAGCCTTGATGCATCGAGTACAAGATACAAATGTCTTTGCCGAGGTAGAGCCAAACCAAAAAGAGCGCATCATCATCGCCCTCAAAAAAGCGGGGAATGTAGTTGGATATCTGGGAGACGGCATTAACGATGCCTCTGCGCTTCATGCTGCCGATGTTGGCATTTCAGTCGAGAGCGCAGTCGATGTCGCTAAGGAAGCTGCTGATATTGTGTTGATGGCAAAGGATTTGAATGTCCTCATTGAAGGCGTAAAGGAAGGACGGGTGACATTTGCCAACACTTTAAAGTATGTATTTATGGCAACTAGCGCCAATTTTGGCAATATGTTTAGTATGGCAGGAATTTCTCTGTTTCTGCCCTTTTTGCCGCTGCTACCTAGTCAGATTTTGTTGACGAATCTACTCACCGATTTCCCGGAATTGACGATCGCCACAGATCGGGTAGATAAGGAGTTAATCAACAAACCTCGCCGGATGGATATCAAGTTTATCCGCAACTTTATGATTGTATTTGGTTTGTTGAGTTCAATATTTGATTACCTTACGTTTGGGGCGCTGCTATTGCTGCTGCATGCTCAACCAGAACAGTTTAGAACAGGCTGGTTTTTGGAGTCTGTAATCTCTGCATCGCTAGTTGTGCTGGTCGTTCGTACCCGCCAATCCATTTTCAACACTAAGCCAGGAAAATACTTGTTGGCGGCAACACTGGCGACTATCGGAGTGACAATAATCATTCCCTGGACACCGTTAGCAACCCTACTCGGATTTCAACCATTGCCGTTGAATTTTGTGCTGGTTCTGGGAGCGATCGTGTTGTTCTATGTGACTGCGGCTGAGAATGTAAAACGGGTGTTTTACAGCCACGTGAAATTTTAATCTCTCAGTTGATGAAGAAGCATAGTTTAGTACAGATTTGGACGTGATTTACATCGCAGGCCCCGGTCATGGCGCTCCGGGCATCCTTGGCTGATTCACAAACTTGCTTACCAAGGTTTTTGGCTATAGAGCTTTACAGTCACAATTGTCTAGTCAGGACTAGCTTTTTTGTTTCATGCAAAGAAGGTTTAATGCGTGGCAATTTTTTTGTAACGAACTTATGCAAAGCTGTAAGAGAAAATGCTTTGTTAAAGATTATCTATGAACATCCGTAAAGTCTCCACCACTCCTTTCAGTGACCAAAAACCCGGTACTTCTGGCTTGCGGAAAGCAGTTACTGTTTTTCAGCAGCCACACTACTTAGAAAATTTTGTCCAATCTATCTTCGATTCTGTGGGCGACTTACAGGGACAAACCCTAGTCGTGGGCGGTGATGGTCGTTATTACAATCGCCAAGCTATTCAAATCATTTTGAAAATGGCTGCGGCTAATGGCATTGGGCGAATTAAAGTTGGTCAAGGGGGGATTTTGTCTACTCCTGCGACTTCTGCGATTATTCGCAAGTATGAGGCTATTGGCGGTATTATCTTGTCTGCTAGTCATAATCCGGGTGGGCCAAATGGTGACTTTGGCGTGAAATATAACATTAGTAATGGTGGCCCAGCGCCGGAAAAAGTGACAGAGGCGATCTACGATCGCAGTAAGGTAATTGATAGCTACCAAATTCTGGAAGCACCAGATGTAGATTTAGAAACTTTGGGTGAGTCACATTTGGGAGAGACGGTAGTTGAGGTGATTGACTCTGTACAGGATTATCAAGAGTTAATGGAATCCCTGTTTGATTTTGAAGGGATTCGCCAACTGTTGACAAGAGGAAATTTTCGGATTAGCATCGATGCCTTACACGCGGTAGCTGGCCCCTATGCCCATGCCATTTTCGAGCAACGTTTGGGCGCACCAGTGGGAACTGTGCTTAATGGTACACCCTTAGAAGACTTTGGCGGCGGGCACCCTGATCCAAATTTAGTTTATGCCCATGAGTTGGTGGATATTTTGTACGGCGAAGATGCGCCAGAGTTTGGGGCTGCTTTTGACGGAGATGGCGATCGCAATATGATCTTAGGGCGTAAGTTCTTTGTCACTCCTAGCGATAGTCTCGCAGTATTAGCCGCAAACGCTAAACTAGTCCCTGGTTATAGTTCTGGTTTAGCCGGTGTAGCGCGATCGATGCCTACTAGTCAAGCAGTAGATCGAGTTGCGGCTCAAATTGGCATTGAATCTTATGAAACGCCCACTGGTTGGAAGTTTTTCGGCAATCTCTTAGACGCAGGTAAAGCTACTCTCTGCGGTGAAGAAAGCTTTGGTACCAGCTCTAATCATATCCGCGAAAAAGATGGGCTATGGGCTGTTCTCTTCTGGCTGAATATCCTAGCAGTGCGACAACAATCTGTTGAACAGATTGTCCGGGAACACTGGCAGACTTATGGACGCAATTATTACTCTCGCTATGACTATGAAGAGATAGAGATAGCGCCAGCCAATACCTTAATAGAAAGACTGCGTTCTTTATTACCAAATCTTAAAGGCAAGCAGTTCGGTAATTATGAAGTCGAATACAGTGATGACTTTAGTTATACCGACCCTGTTGATGGCAGCGTTAGCGAAAAACAAGGTGTTCGTATTGGCTTTACCGATGGCTCCCGCATTGTGGTGCGACTTTCTGGTACTGGAACTCAAGGTGCAACCCTAAGAGTTTATCTAGAAAGCTACGAGCCAGATCCCGCTAAACATGACCTCAATCCACAGGAAGCACTTGCTTCTTTAATTACTATTGCCCAGGAAATAGCCCAGATCCACGAACTGACAGGACGAGAACAGCCAACTGTGATTACTTAGTGCTGAGTGTTGAGTGCTGTTAGCGGATAGCTAGGGTTTAGCCCGTGCTGAGTTAGGAGTTATATCAAGTCCGGTTAATTACTTATGATTACCGCATCCCTGCAAAAATCAGGAAAACCTCTTTCTCCCTGCTCCCTGCCCCCTGCACCCCTGCGGTCTAAATGATAAGTCTTTACCCGAACATAATATTATTTCCTTCTTCCCCATTCCTCTCCCCGAAAGATCAAGAGGCTTTGAAACCCCCATTCCCTTGTAGGGAAGGGGGGCTGGGGGGTTAGGTTTTCGAGGCTTAGAGTGCAAGTGCAATATGGTTCAGTTAAAGATAATCGGAGGTTAGGCTGAGATACAAAACCCAACATCAATCGTTAATTGTTGGGGGTTTTTTACCTCAATCCAACCTCCGCAGGTTAATGTTTTTATGGTTAACATCAACTGGATTGATTTATAGTCGCCAGTATATTTGTAAAAATGAGAGGGATTTGAAAGCTTGCTTGTAATTTCTGGCAAATTTGAAAGATATCATAACTGGTTATTGTCTTTCATTAAACGGCTGTAAGTTCGTTGGGGAATAAAGTGGAGTGGATTGTAACCAACGAAACGCAAAATCAGTACACAAGCCCAGGAATATCGACCATCGGTAATGGCTTCCATAACCTGCTCTAATTGTTCTGGACTAATCGCTTTGTGAAAATTTTTCTGAGAAGAAGAAATGTGGTAGTTCATAGCTAACCCTGATGTAACTTATCTGAATCGAGGTGTATCAGTTTATCCCACCATATTCTGTTTTCTGAATTCGGTTGAGCAACATATCTGCAATACAACGACGACGGATGATAATTTTGGCAGTGACTATTTAACTAGCCTTTAATCTGCTTACATTTGGTTTGATTATGGTAAAACTTGCTGGATTTAATTTATTTATGGGGTGATGTTCTACTGGCGATCGCTCAAATTTTGTTGTACTGCTTAATCGGGAATAGTGTTTTATGCCGGATTGAGAACTAACTTATATACATAGAATAATCTGTCTTTGCCGCCACTTTAGCCAAATTGGCAGTTTTTTAATTGGGGACTGGGGATTGGGTATTGGGGATTGGGGATTGGGGATTGGGTAGGTTATTCTTCTTGTTCCTTTGTCCCCCACTCCCTATGCCCTAATCCCATAGACTTGCAGGGTTTCATCCCAGAGCTAGACGCAAAAGTTCTGATCATTATTTACCATTATGGGGGAAATGTACCTCACAGAACTGGAGACCGGAAAAATGAGGTCGTGACCTAGCTAAATTTCTGGAATTCGTCATCATGTATGAACTAGTTCAAGCTGTCTTCAACGGTGATGAAAAAACTGCTCTACATCAGTTAATTTATGCGTTGAGTGCTTCAGGTAAGCGTTATTTCCTGAGAAATGAAATTTTACAAGCTTTTGCTGACTACTGTCATCAATCCCAAAAGCCAGCCTATTTTTACCACTCTTCTTCTGTTGGCAAACTGATACAGTACACCCACGAAATAATTCTTGAAGAGGAAAGTACTTGGTTCGTGATTCGACCGAAGATTGCTAACCAAGAAGTTTGGCAACTAACAGCCGACTTGAGTAGCTTCGAGCAAATGACGCCTCAAGCGCTGTTAGATGTGAGAGATCGCTTAGTCAACCGCTACCAAGACCACATCCTCGAAATCGACCTCCACCCTTTCTATGAAGGTTCTCCAAGAATCGACGACGCCAGAAATATAGGTCAAGGTTTAGCTTTCCTCAACCGTTACCTGTGCAGTCAATTGTTGACTAACCCCGAATATTGGGTCGAAATGTTATTTAAAGCATTACATGGACTGCAATACAATGGTATTCGCCTGTTGTTGAGCGATCGCATTTCCTCCGGTATTCAGCTAGCCAAACAAATCAAGCAAGCGCTCAAATTCCTGAGTCAGCGATCGCCTCATGAACCATATCAAAAATTTAGCTTTGACCTCCAAGAACTCGGCTTTGAACCTGGTTGGGGTGACACTGTGGCGCGAGTCTCCGAAACCCTAGAACTCCTCGACCGACTCATTTACTCCCCAGAACCTGGCATCTTAGAAACATTTGTGGCCCGCGTCCCCGCCGTCTTTCGCGTCGTCCTCATTTCAATCCACGGCTGGGTTGGACAGGAAGATGTTTTGGGAAGAGATGAAACACTCGGTCAAGTTATCTACGTCCTCGAACAAGCTCGCAGCTTAGAAAACGAACTGCGTGAACAAATCAAACTCGCTGGACTCGACCAGCTAGGCATTAAACCCCATGTAATTATTCTGACTCGGCTAATCCCTAATTGTGAAGGGACATTTTGTAACCTGCGCTTAGAAAAAGTCCAAGATACTGAAAATGCTTGGATATTGCGCGTTCCTTTTGGTGAATTTAATTCAGAAATCACCAACAATTGGATTTCTAAATTTGAGATTTGGCCTTATTTAGAACAATTTGCTCTAGATGCAGAAAAAGAATTACTAGCTCAATTTAAGGGTAAACCTAATCTTATTGTTGGCAACTACAGCGACGGGAACTTAGTAGCGTTTCTCCTATCTCGCCGGATGAAAGTTACCCAGTGTAACATTGCCCATTCCTTGGCAAAACCTAAATATCTATTTAGCAATTTATATTGGCAAGATTTAGAAGATAAATATCACTTTTCGGTACAATTCACCGCCGATTTGATTAGCATGAATGCAGCCGACTTCATCATTACATCGTCCTATCAAGAAATTGTCGGCACACCCGATACCATCGGTCAATACGAGTCGTACAAGTGGTTTACAATGCCGCAGTTGTATCATGTGGTTGATGGTATTGATTTGTTTAATCCTAAATTCAATTTAGTGCCGCCGGGAGTAAATGAAACTATTTTCTTTCCCTATAGTCAAAAAGAAAACCGAGATTCTCATCTTCGTACACAAGTCCACGACCTCCTCTTTAGCCGCGAAGACCCCCAAATCTTTGGTCATTTAGATCAACTTAACAAGCGACCAATCTTTGCCGTTGATACCATCACTTCAATCAACAATCTCACTGGTTTAGTTGAATGCTTTGGTAAAAGTCAGGCGTTGCAAGAGCGTTGTAACCTGATTATCTTAAGTAGTAAACTGCATCCAGATGAAGCTATAAACTCAGAAGAAGCAGAAGAAATTCAAAAACTCTACGACATTATCGATCAATATCATCTCTATGGCAAAATTCGCTGGGTGGGGATGCGTATCCCTAGCAGTGAACTCGGTGAAGCCTACCGGGTAGTTGCAGATTCTCAAGGAATTTATGTCCATTTTGCCCGCTTTGAATCCTTCGGACGAAGTATTTTGGAAGCCATGATTTCCGGTTTGCCAAGTTTCACTACTCAATTTGGCGGTTCTTTAGAAATTATCGATAACCAAGAAAACGGATTTAATGTTAATCCGACGGACTTAGAAGGAACAGCAAAGAAAATTTTAGATTTCCTTGAACAATGTGATACTCATGCTGAATACTGGCACGAAGTTTCAGAATGGATGAGTCAGCGAATTCATCACAAATATAATTGGCATTTACATAGCAATCAATTACTACTATTGGCTAAAATCTTTAGTTTTTGGAACTTTGTTGCTCCCGAAAATAACGAAGCCAGAGATCGGTATATGGAAACCTTATTTCATCTCATTTATAAGCCCAGAGTCGAAAAGATTTTGGAAAAACATATGGGTGGGTGAGCGACTGGGGACTGGGGACTGGATTCATCCACCTCAGATACTCGTTCATCCACCTTAGATACTCGTTCATCCACCTTAGATACTCGTTTATCCACTTTAGATACTCATTCATCCACCTCAAAGACTTATTAATTAACGGAGTTCAATTCAAAGACTGATTCATCTAGCTCAAAATCCCCATTCCCCATTCCCCATTCCCCATTCCCCAGTCCCCAGTCCCCAGTCCCCAGTCCCCAGTCCCCAATCCCCACTCTCTATTCCCTACTCCCCAACTTATGCCAACAAAAGCTCATTCTCGCCATTTTATCTACACAGATTGGATATTAATCGAAACCCAGTTTGACCCTGAGCAATTGCACTCTAAAGAAACCGTCTTTACAATCGGCAATGGATATCTGGGAACAAGGGGCTGTTTTGAGGAAGGTTATCCTCATGCATTGCCAGCTACTTTTATCCACGGTATCTACGACGATGTACCGGTGGTGTACACTGAACTGGTAAATTGCCCTGACTGGCTACCCTTGATTGTGATTGTGAATGGCGATCGCTTCCGGCTCGATCAAGGTGAGATATTGCGCTACGATCGCCAGCTTGATTTACGCCAGGGACTTCTCAGCCGTACCTTGCGTTGGCGCTCTCCCAGTGGAAACACTATAGACATCAGCTTTGAACGCTTTGCTAGTCTTGCAGATCCTCACGTGTTGGCGCTACGCTGCCATTTAACGCCAGTAGATTTTGATGGATTAATAGAAGTTCAAGCTAGTATCAACGGTTATCCAGAAAATCAGGGTTTCAATCACTGGGAAGGACTAGACCAAGGCAAAACAGACGAAGGAATCTGGTTGCAACGCCGCACTCGCAACTCCCGAATTGAACTCTGTATGGCAGCTAAGGTGAGAATATTAGGCACTGAAGCATCTTTGCAAGTCAATACTGCCCCTGGTTATCCAACCTTAAGCACGACCTTCTTGGGTAAAGCGCAACAGACTGTAACAGTAGAAAAACTCGTGGCAGTTTTTACCTCGCGGGAGATTGAAACACCAGTCCCAGCCGCTCAAGAAAAACTCGCGCACTTGCCAGACTACGCAACATTATTAAAAGCCAATGAGCAGGCATGGGAGGAGGTTTGGCAGCAAAGTGACATCCTGATTGAGGGGGATAGCACAGCTACTTTTGCTGTTCGCTACAATCTGTTTCAACTGCTAATTGCGGCTTCACGGCATGATGACAGGGTGAGCATTCCGGCGAAAACTCTTTCGGGGTTTGGCTATCGCGGTCATATCTTTTGGGATACAGAAATTTTTATGCTGCCCCTGTTTCTGTTTACCCAACCAGCGATCGCTCGGAACTTACTCAGTTACCGCTGGCACACCTTACCAGGAGCGCAACGCAAGGCAGCCCATTACGGATATAAAGGGGCAATGTTTGCCTGGGAAAGTGCTGTTACCGGAGATGAAGTGACACCACGTTGGGCACTCGAAAGCGATTTTTATGGTGAAGACGTGCGAATTTGGTGCCGCGATCGCGAAATTCATATCAATGCAGATATCCCCTACGCCATTTGGAACTACTGGCAAGCCACTGGTGATGATGACTGGATGCAAAAGCTGGGCGCAGAGGTGATTTTGGATGCCGCTATCTTTTGGGGTAGCCGAGTCGAATTCAATCCTGAACACGAACGCTATGAAATTCGGGGAGTGATTGGAGCGGATGAATACCATGAATTAGTCCACAACAACGCCTTTACAAACCGCATGGCGCAATGGCATCTAGAAAAAGCGATCGCAGTTTATGATTGGTTGACTGACAAATTCCCCGAACGAGCTACCGAACTAGAACAGAAACTAAAACTCACCTCCCAAGAGCGATCGCATTGGCAAGATATCATCGCCAAAATATTGTTTCTCTATGACCCATTAACAGAACTAATCGAGCAGTGCGAGGGATTTTTTCAATTTGAAGATATTAATTTAGCAGACTATGAACCCCGCGATCGCTCCATGCAAGCCATCTTGGGTGTGGAGAAAATCAACAAATATCAAGTAATCAAGCAGCCAGATGTCTTGATGCTGCTTTATTTAATGCGGGAATCAGCAGATTTTCCCTACAGCGAAAAAGCATTGCAGACCAACTGGGACTACTACGCACCCCGCACCGATATCACCTATGGTTCGTCCCTTGGCCCGGCAGTTCACGCCATCTTAGCTTCAGATTTGAGCAAATCAATCGAAGCTTACGAACAGTTTATACGGGCGTTAATGGTGGATCTTGAAGATAACCGAGGTAACACCAGTGATGGAATTCACGGGGCTAGTGCTGGTGGCATTTGGCAAGCTGTAATTTTTGGGTTCGCCGGCATCCAACTAACCGAAAAAGGGCCCGTAGCCAATCCCCATCTGCCCCCAGGCTGGACGCGCCTGAAGTTTAAACTGCACTGGCGCGGTCAATGGCACGATTTCGATCTGCATGGGGAACTGGGGGACAAGGGGACAAAAGGAATAACTAATGCCCAATTCCCAATCCTCAATCTCCAATCCCCAATCCTCAATCCCCAATTCCCAATTCCCAATCCCTAATCCCCAATCCCCAATGCCCAATTCCCAATCCCCCAACATCCAAGGATTCATCTTCGACCTAGATGGTGTGCTAACAGATACAGCAGAACTTCACTATTTAGCTTGGAAAAAGCTAGCGGATGAAGAAGGTATACCGTTTAATCGGGAGGCTAACGAAGCGCTGCGGGGTGTATCGCGTCGTGCTTCCCTCATGCTGATTCTTGGAGATAGACCGTATTCGGAAGCACAAATCCAGGAGATGATGGAGCGCAAGAATCGCTATTATGTGGAATTAATTCAAAACATGACACCCAAGGATTTGTTGCCAGGTGCGATCGCCCTCTTGGATGAACTGCGGCAAGCTGGGATTAAAATCGGTATTGGTTCAGCTAGTAAAAATGCCCAAACTGTGATCGAGCGATTGGGCATTGCTGATAAAATAGATGCGATCGCTGACGGTTACAGTGTGCAGCAACCTAAGCCAGCACCCGACCTATTTCTATACGCAGCCAAGCAGCTAGGAATCGAACCAGAGCAATCTGTGGTTGTAGAAGATGCCGCTGTGGGCGTTGAGGCAGCTCTAGCCGCTGGGATGTGGGCAGTAGGACTCGGCCCCGCTGAACGAGTTGGAGCCGCTCATGTTGTCTTACCCAGCCTAGCAGGCATTAAATGGGCAGACCTACGGGAGCAATTGGCTAATATCATGTTCGGATGAATACTTCTAATTAGGGCTGACGCGTCCCCATCTCTTTGCATCAGCCTTAACTACAAGTATTCTTTAATATCAGGTTCGGTTAAATACTTATAACATTTTTAATAACAAATACAAGACCCATTTTTTCTAATAGTATAGGTTGCATTGATTGCCTCATAAGGATTCTAGCGATCGCCTTCCTGGAGAGTGACAGAAGAGGGATATATCAAGCTTTTAGCAGGTAATCACATCTTGTCGCTTAGTTTCTGTAATTCTAACGAACGTGACTATAAAGAATTTTCATAAGATTAAAAAACGAATCATCTGAACCTGATATTACAAAATCTTGTCAAATATATGTAGTTTTTAAAGTCATACAAGTATTATAAAAAAGACATTAGATTGACATACATTTAATTAAATATTCAAATACGATCAAAGTCAGAAGTCAAAGAGCAATTGACTTTTCTCATTCAATCCAGATGCTAGATAGCAGTTGGGCGATGTTTCTGTAAGGAAATATTAATACCATTCTGCTAAGAGTTTTTTGAAGTTTCAAATCATATATGATCCTATGAAAATAAAATATTTTCTTCACCGCTTAAAGTTAGGTCTGCATAATAAGTGGTGGTTGTTGAATTACAAATTTCGAGAACTACTGATTCAACTACAGTTCTACTGGCTTCTGTATCAAGGTAGTCAACTACTAAATATTAACCAGAAATCGGTAATTGTATTTTCTCCCCACCAAGATGATGAAGCACTAGGTTGTGGGGGTATGATTGCACTCAAGCGTGAACAAGGGATACCAATTAAAGTTGTTTTTGTTACAGATGGAGGAGGTTCTCATCGAGGTCATACCAAGATTACACGTTCAGAAATTGTTCAAATTCGTAGAGAAGAAGCACTAGCAGCTTTGAAAATTTTAGGGGTGGAATCAACAGATATTCACTTTCTTGATAAATGTGATGGCGCATTATCCAAAATGACAGAAACTGAACAACAGCAAACCATTGAAGAAATAGTGCAATTATTAGGTAGTTTTCAACCACAAGAGGTGTACGTTACTCATAAACAAGATCGCAGTCTAGATCATGAAATTACTTATCAATTGGTTAAAGCTGCTATTGCTAAAGCAGAAGTAACAGTAGAACTGTGGCAATATGCTATCTGGTTGCTTTGGAAGTCTTTATTGTTTAGCAACCTAAAGTTTGATGAATTGGTAGGCGCTCATCGAGTTGCAATTCATCAAGTGCAATCTAAAAAAAAGCAGGCTATTGAAACTTACCGTTCTCAATATTTACCTATAGATGCTGAATCAAGTGCCGTACTTCCCCCTGGTTTCCTCTGGCGGTTTTTCTTGCCTTATGAGATTTTTTTCAAATCAGACTCCGGTCAGGAGTAAAAAAGGCTTTTTATCTAGCTTGTAGACTAAAATTCTGTACCTCATTCAATACTTCTCAATTAAGGCGGAAATAAAAAGGGTTTGAATTCACCTTTACCGCTTACGTATCCTTTTTTTTAAATCAGACTTTTGTCAGTCAACCAGGATTGTTAGGTTGAACCGAAAAGTATTAGTACTTTACTAAGAAGCAATCCGTTGTATTAACTAATTGAGTCCTTTCATTTTTTCAAGGTTTTACTCTCAAATCCTCCAAATATGAGTCAACAAGAATTTTGTTTTTGTACTTTAGCATTAGGTAAAGTGTATCGGACACTAGCTGGTTTCTTAGCAAAAGACCTCGAACTATATTCACCTAATACTGCTTTTATAATTCTCACTGATCATCCTCAAGAGTTTAGCAAATATCCTCAAGCTTTAGCATTTCAGCATCAGCAGCAGGGTGTGAAGTGTTACCACGATAAAAGATTTGCTATTGCTAAGGCATTATCTCTATTTAATTCATGTATATTCATTGATTCAGATATGCGAATCTTGGCACCAGTGCCAGAAGATATAGAATGGCTTTTAGAGCCGGGGATAAGTGCTAGGGCTTGTATGGATATGCCGAAAAAATTTGCCAAAGCTTTGGGAACAACTAACAAAAAATTTTCTAGAGAGATTGAAGTAATTAAAAAAGCAGCACAATTTTTTAATTTAGAGCCAGAATGGGAAAATGTTACCTTTGTCCATGAATATTTGTTTTCTGTTACTAAGTCAACAGGAAAAGAAATTGATTTTTTAGAAACATGGTCAATCCTTGCCAAATATTTTGAGCTAAATGGAGTTTATGAAGGCGAAGGTAATGCCATAGGTCTAGCTGCCTATAAAGCAGGGCTGCCAGTGAGATGGAGTGAGATGACAGGTATTTCCTTTTTCAATAACAAAACGGAACTGATTAAAATTCAAAAGGGACAGTCAAACATCGATGAAATGTCAACATATTTTGAGGAACACGAAAGAATTGCAGATCCTAAACGCTCTATTCTGGGGAAAATCATATTTAAACTTAGGAAAGCCATAATGCATATTTATAGAGCAATAAAGTACAGAATTGTTAATACATATTTCGTTGAGGAAAGGGGAGAAAAAGTTTCTTGAAGGCTTTGGTCTTATTGCCAATTCATTTGGAACTGAGGTGTAAATCTTTAAGGACTCGCTCAAATAATTCACAAGGAAAAAGTAAAAATCTTTCTAAGAGTTCTTGTTGGGCAATTTGGATAAAACGACATCATAATAAATTTTCTCTTTAGCCTAGTTTATCTTTCTTTACCTAGTTTGGTTTTATTGTGCCGACTTACTTTTTTCAGTGTGATTGTGTGGAGTGTTTAAAGATAAAATGGTTTCATCAATAACT
>NZ_JABXKQ010000085.1 GCF_017114945.1 Nostoc sp. JL34 | reverse complement strand
ATAATTATCTGTCTCGCCCATCCCTACTTCCTAAATATTAGACCTGAATCCTTACGTTTTTGCTTTACTCAATGCATCTGCTCAATCTAGTTGGGATGATCTAATTTACCGACGCAAGACCAAAGGTATGGCAGCTAATAGTGAAATTGCTAGGGTGACAGAAGAGTTCAAGAGTTATAGACATCAACCTGAATTGGAGCCTTGGCTCAAGAGTAAGAGTGCTGAATCTCAAAAATTGCCAGAGCAAGAGCTAGTCACATCTGAGTTATAGGAATGCTATCTATTAGTCCTTAATTTTCTCAGCACTAAAGTGCTTACTACAAACTGTTCATTACTAGATTGTGTTTAAAAGTAGCCGCCAAACGTTTACTTTTAAGAGTTCTCTAAAAGAGTCGCCTGCTTCCGCTCATAAAGAAGATCACAGAGGAAACGAAGGAAAGAAGTAACTCAAAATTCCTGAAGTTTCCGACGAAATTTTTCAAATTAATCAAATTTTCTAGTTAGCAAAAAGGAAAATGCAATGAACAACACTCAGTGCCAAACCTATGATTATGATGTAGTCATTATGGGTGCTGGATTAGCGGGAGTATGTCAAGCTCGCCACCTACTACTTAATGTTCCTAATATCAAAATTGCTTTGGTCGATCCTCGTCCTGAAGAACGGACAGAAAAGGATTTGAAAGTGGGTGAGTCAGCGGTTGAAATCTCTACCCTGATGATCTGCAAAGAGTTGGGTCTTTATGACTACATGGTTGAGCATCATCCGCCAAAATTTGGTTTAAACTTTCATTGGCCTAAGCATCCAGAAAGTACAGAAAACATTAATGACTATCATCATCTCTGGGCTATTCGGCAACCACCATTGGCTTCTGTTCTGATTCACCGCCCCAAATTTGAGCGGGATGTGCTGAGGATGAATCAGGAAATGGGCGCTGTCTTTTATCAAGGTCGTGTTGTTGATATTGACCTAACGTCTGGGGATGGCCTGAACGTGGTGAAAGTCAAACTCGATCGCGAGTATCTTGAACTTAAAGCCAAACATATTATTGATGCAGCAGGACGTAAGTTTATCATCGGTCGCAAGACAGATAATGTGTTGTTTGGCCCTGAAAACGTCCGTGGTGTTAACAATGGTTCAGCATGGATGCGCGTTAAAAATGTCGATCGCACTATCTTTCACAGTGGTTACGATCCTTTAGTTTCAACTTGTAGCCATTACTATGCTACTAATCACTGGATGGGACATGGACATTGGGTTTGGATGATTCCCACAGATACGCAAAATATGGAATTGTCAATTGGATTAGTTCACCATCACGACTATATTCAGGCCCAGACTGTCAACACTAAAGAAAAGTTTTATGCTTTTCTAGAAGCAAACCATAACATCATGTATCGACTGCTCAAGAGCGGAGAGGAAATAGATTTCCATTACTGGCCCAAACTAGCGCACAAGAGCAAGACCATACTCTCAAAAGATAACTGGTATGTAATTGGTGATGCAGCAGCTATCTTCGATCCCTTCTACTCGATGGGAATGACGATGATGTCCTTTGAAATAGACACCATTACAGAAGTGATTCGTGCCAAGTTAGCAGGTGAGCCAGATGCAGAGAAGAAGCGGGCGGTTTACAACGGCTTTAATTTAGGGATGATCGATCGCAACAATCTTCTTGTCAGCCATCATCCTGAGCATCTTGGTAACGCTAGCATCATGAGTCATCGCATGTTTATCGAAAACATGTGGTGGTTTGGGATGATGATTCCTTTATATGTCGGTAAGTGGCATTTAGATTTGAAATTCCTGGCAAAAATTAAGCAACCAGGTCGTGTATATATTACCGAAATATTAACTGCTGTCTATCAACAGTTAACAGAGTTGGCAGAGAAGAACGCCAACATCGGGTTTATGTACACCCATCGAGCAGATGAATTGCCTTTTAATTACATAATGAGCCGGGATTTTGACGAATACATCCACCTCACCAAGTACGAACCCCAACGAGCTAATGTTTTTGTATCAATGCAATACACTCACTTTTTCGTTGCTATTTGGTACCTCAAGTTCCTGTGGAAGGGTTTTGGACTAAAAGGTTTATTAGCACCACAAAATCTTAAGCACATTTTCGCTTTGCTAAAAGCATCTGCTCTAGCTGGTTGGGATAATTGGATTTTCAAATTGAAAACCAAAGGTGTGCCAGACAACAGTATCACTGCAAAAGCTAGAGAAGATTTCAAGAGTTACCAACACCAACCCGACTTGCAGCCCTGGATTAGTTTAGCTAATGAAAAGACATTACCAAATGGGACTCATGAATTCCCAAGCTTAAAGGACAAAAATACACTAAAGGTTTCAGAATTAGTCACGTTGCCAGCGGAAATCAAGTCTTAATTTTAACTGGAGAATAACAACAAATATGAAAATGGCAGTTGAGTTTTAAGACTTATATATTTAGCTACTGCCATTTTTTCTTTCAATTACTGTATAACTACTGTTTAACACCTAAAAAGCCATGCTAACTCAAGTAGATTATAATGAACTTGAATATCAGCAACAGTTTTTTCAGACTGGTAAAACCAAAAATCTTGATTTTCGGATTCAACAACTGAAAATTCTTCAACAGGCAATTGAGAATAATAAAGATAATATTGTTCAAGCTTTAAAAGCTGATTTGCATAAATCAGGCTTTGAAGCTTATTTTGAAATAATTGGAGTTTTAGAAGAAATTAAATATGCTCTTAAAAATATTAGAGCATGGACAAAACCACAGAAAGCTGCTACTCCCTTTTATCAGTTTCTTTCTTCTGCCCAAGTTCGTTCTGAACCTCTTGGTGTGATTCTGATTATTGGCCCTTGGAATTACCCATTTAATTTAATTTTTGCGCCATTGGTGGGTGCGATCGCGGCTGGTAATTGTGCGATTTTAAAACCATCAGAAATAGCTCCTTATACTTCTGAAGTCATAGAAAAAATAGTTCACTAAAATTTCGATCCATCTTTTATTGAAGTGATTGAAGGCGGTATTGAAACCAGTCAAGAACTATTGTCACAAAATTTTGATCATATCTTTTTCACTGGTGGCACTGAAGTTGGTAAACTTGTAATGGCAGCCGCTGCTAAAAATCTAACTCCAGTTACCCTTGAGCTAGGTGGCAAAAGTCCTTGTATTGTTGATGAAAATATTCATCTTGAACATACAGCTAAAAGAATTGTTTGGGGTAAATTCTTTAATGCAGGTCAAACTTGTACTGCACCTGATTATCTGTTAGTAAATCGCAAAATTAAACAAGATTTATTGACTAACATTAAAAAGCAAATACAAATTTTTTACGGCGACGAACCTTCAGCAAGTAAAAGCTATGCTAGAGTCATCAATCAAAAACATTTTCGTCGCCTTTTGCAATTATTAGAAAGTGGTAATATTTTAGTGGGAGGCGAAACGAATTTAGAGAATCTTTATATTGCTCCTACTATTATCGATCGAGTCTCTTGGCAAGACAAGATCATGCAAGAGGAAATTTTTGGGCCGATTCTTTCTGTTCTAGAATATACAGATTTATCAGAAGCGATCGCCCTTGTAAATCGACAACAAAAACCCCTTGCTTTATACTTATTTTCTAATAATAAAAAAAATCAAGAACGGATTTTGCAAGAAACTGTCTCTGGTGGAGTCTGCATTAACGATACCGTTATGCATTTGACTGTTCCTTCTTTACCTTTTGGTGGAATTGGTACTAGTGGAATGGGTCGTTATCATGGTAAAGCTGGCTTTGATAACTTCTCTTATCAAAGAGGCATATTAAATAAATCTTTTCTGATTGATTTGAAATGGAGATATCCTCCCTATCCAGAGAAAAAGAAACACTAAGGGACTTCTAAATAAAAAAATATACCATCGCTATAGAGGCAGAGGGGCAGGGAGCAGGGGGAAAGAAAATCGTTTTGATTCGGTGAAATTGGATAATTTATTTCTTGGAAGTCCCTAAGTAATAATATTCTCAAATAAGTGATTGTAAATTTCTAATCTAGTAATCAAGTAGTCTTGACTATGATCGTCGCAAAAGAAATTAGTCCCTATCTTACAGGTAACTTTTCTCCAATACAAACAGAAATCACAGCCAATTACCTTCCGATAATTGGAGAATTACCAACTGATTTATCAGGAATATTTGTCCGCAATGGCCCTAATCCCCAGTTTTCTCCCAAAGGTGATTACAAGTGGATTGATGGAGATGGGATGTTGCATGGGGTGGAGATTAATAATGGCAAAGCCACTTACCGCAACCGCTATGTCCAGACACGGGGATTTAAACTGGAACAGAAAGTAGGTCGAGCCGTCTGGACAAGTCTGATGGAATCGCCACAACTTCACAACCCTCCCAATAATCTTTTCAGTCCGTTCAAGAACACTGCTAACACTGGCATAGTGTGGCACGCAGGTCACCTATTGGCACTTTGGGAAGGAGCCGAACCATACAAAATTACGATACCTGACTTGACAACAATCGGGCCATTCACTTATGGAAATCAACTGAATTCTCCCTTCACCGCTCACCCCAAAGTTGATTTTGTAACTGGGGAAATGATGTTTTTTGGATATTCTCTACTAGAGCCACCTTATTTAAGGTACAGCGTGGTTTCATCTGAGGGAGAGTTAATAAGAACAGTTCCGATTGATTTGCCTACAGGGGTGATGATGCATGACTTTGCCATCACTGCAAATTACACAATATTCATGGATTTGCCCCTGACATTTAGCTTAGAAAGGCTACAACGCAGAGAACCAGCTTATATGTTTGAACCAAATCTGCCCAGCCGTTTTGGTATTATTTACCGTCATAGCGATGGCAGAAATATCCGCTGGTTTGAAGTTTCTACCTGTTATGTTTTACATATTCTCAACGCCTATGAAACAGAAGAGGAAGTCGTCATCATTGCCTGTCGCACAGATGATGCTCAACTGCTGAACATACCGACAAAAACAAACTTACGTCACAATCAGATTAATAAACCGCAGTTATATGGCTGGCGATTCAATCTCCGCACAGGTGCAGTCCAAGAAGGAACAATTGATGATTTAGCTTCAGAATTTCCTAGTTTAAATCAGCAATTTGTAGGAAGACGGAATCGGTACGGCTATACAGCCAGAATGGTGCCGGAACTGCTACCTGTATTTACTTTAGATGCACTCATTAAGTATGACTTTGCCAATGGTTATTCTCAAGTCCATGAGTGGGGGACTGGTCGTTATGGAGGAGAGGCAATATTTGTCCCCCGTTCCAACGCGACTCAAGAGGATGATGGTTGGTTGTTAACTTTCGTCTACGACACAGCTACAAAAACCTCAGAGCTAGTAGTGGTGAATGCCCAAGACATCACAGATAAACCTGTAGCCCGCATTCTTCTACCCCAGCGAGTTCCTTACGGTTTCCACGGAACTTGGATTCCAGAAAAATCAATGCATCCAGCTTTTTAAATCAGGAGAAAGATGATGATTCAAGACGCTTGGCAATCAAGTTTGAATAAAGCGACACTACCGACAGATTTGATAGCTACTTGGGCTGAACGCGATGTGCAAGAAAGTGATGGTGGTATACAGAAACGATTAGAACAGGTTGGTCGTTCGTTAATGAAAGGATACCATACAGCTGTTACTGATGAATTAGAAGCGATCGCCCCCAAGTTAAATGAAATCGATGAGGAGTTGCGGGGATTTGCTTACGAAGGTGTCGGTATGGGACTAGCACAGCGTGATTTTCTGACACCCAGTAGCCAAAATCGGATAGCCACGTTTGTTGCAGGTGATGGTGCAGCTTATGCAAACATGGTTTATGTCGGTTTGGGTTTGATGTTAGCCAGAGTTGGGCGACCTATCGAACCCCATTTGCAAAGACTCGATACCGCCAAGGGTTGGTTATTAGTCGATGGCTACGGCTACTATCAAGGTATGTTCTACTGGCGAGACTCACTCAATCATCAGGTAATCTCGCAACCAATTTCTGGTTATACCCGCAGTGTCTTTGACCAAGGTTTAGGTCGCAGTATTTGGTTTGTTGATGGTGGCGATGTCAATCGCATCGCACGCACCATTGATGCCTTTTCACTCGATAGGCGAGAAGACTTGTGGGGTGGTGTAGGTTATGCCTGTGCTTACGCTGGTGGTGCAAAACGTGCAACCATAGAAGCTTTAGGAAATACAGCAGGTGCTTATCGCTTGCATTTAGCGCAGGGTACTGCTTACGCTGCTAAGTCCCGTCAATGTCTTGGCAACCAGTCAGTCTATACAGAATTGGCTTGTCAGGTGTTGTGGGGAGTGAGTGCTGATGCAGTGGCTGACAGTCTAGCTACTATTGGCGAAACTCCAGAATCTCCACTATGGCAGCATTACCGGGCACGGATACCTCATCCAGTTAGAGCAACCTTAGCAGCTTAGTACCTATTGCTTCACAAGGATAATTTAGATAATGCAAATTAAAGCAAATGAGGCCAACGCCTTAATGGCTGATACTTGGGCTAAACGAGGAATTCAAAACAGCGATTCTGGAGTGCAAGAACGGTTAAGCAAGATTGGTAGTAGAGTTTTACAAGGATATCATGTAGCGATCGCTAGTGAAGATTTAGGAGCGATCGCTCCCAAAATGAATGAAATCGATGAAGAGTTGCGAGGATTTGCTTACGAAGGCGTAGGCATGGGTCTAGCGCAACGCGACTTACTCACGCCCAGTAGCGAAAATCGCATGGCAACTTTTGTTGCAGGTGATGGTGCAGTTTATCATAACTGGGTTTATGTGGGTTTGGGTTTGATGTTGGCTCGTGCTGGACTGCCTATCAAGCCGCATTTAGAAAAACTCAACTTTGCTAGAAGTTGGTTAGCAGTCGATGGCTATGGCTACTATCAAGGTATGTTCCATTGGCAAGACTCACTTGATAATCAAGTCATCTCGGAACAAATTTCTGGTTATGCTCGCAGTGTTTTTGACCAAGGTTTAGGTCGCAGTATTTGGTTTATCGGTGGTGGCGATGTTAATCACATCGCACGTACCATTGATACCTTTGCACCAAATAGACGGAAAGACTTATGGGGTGGTGTAGGTTACGCCTGTGCTTACGCTGGCGGTGCAGAACGTGCAACCATAGAAGCCCTAACAAATACAGCAGGTGTTTATCGATTTCAATTAGCCCAAGGAACAGCTTACGCTGCCAAGTCCCGTCAATCTCTTGGTAATCACTCAGTTTACACAGAATTAGCTTGTCAGGTGTTGTGGGAAATGGGTGTTGATGCTGTAGTTGAGAGTTTAGCAGCCAATGGCGAAGCACTAGAATCTCAGACTTGGCAACATTACCGAGCGCGTGTTTTTCATCCAGTTAGAGCGACCCTAGCAGTTTAGTACAAAATTATACACATTGCTAAAATTTTCCGAAATGCTCTCCCAAGAAACTATTGCTCAACAAGGACAATTAAGATGATACAACAAGCTTGGCAAATCAGCGCCGAACAAGCTAGGGCACAGATGAAAGCTAATTTGGCGGGACGTAAGGTAATGGTGAGAGATCCGAAAGTGCCACAGCGATTTGGACATACTGCTGAAGGTATGTGGCAAGGATACCATGCAGCGATCGCTGATGAAGAACCAGAGGCAATTGTCGCCAAGCTAAATGCAATTGACTCCGAGTTGCTAGGATTTGCCTTAGAAGGTGTAGGTATAGGTCTTGCTGAACTAGATGCACTCAAACCCCAGAAGCAGAATCGAGTTCAGGTTTTTCTCGAAGGAACCACAGCAGCTTATCAGACTATGGTTTATCTGGGAGTAGGTTTGGGACTAGTTCGGTGTAAACTGCCTATTGAGCCATATTTAAATCAACAGCACCCCGTAGGATGTTGGCCAGTAGTTGATGGTTATGGTTTCAATCATGGTATTTATTACTGGCAAGACTACATAGACGGTCAAGCTATTCCTGTGCAACTTTCTGGTTATCTGGGCCGCGTCTTTGACCAAGGTCTAGGTCGCAGCATTTGGTTAGTAGATTGTGCTGATGTTAACCGAATTGCGACGACTATAGGCGCTTTTCCCGCCACAAGACAGGCAGACCTTTGGGGAGGTATTGGTTACGTTTGTGCTTCGGTTGGTGGTGCAGAAGGCTCAACTATAGAAGCTTTAGGAAAAGTAGCTGGCGATCGTGTGTCTGAATTGGCTAAAGGAGCTACTTGCGCCGCCAAATTCCGTAAATTGCTTGGTAACCAAGCTGGCTACACGGGATTAGTGAGTGAAATATTGTGCAGCATGGCAGCTGAAGCAGGAATTGAGATTAAAGACACTCCTCTAAAAAGCTTACCAAACAATAGTGCAGAACCAGACCAACAAATCTGGCAACACTACCGAGAATATCTGCTTGTATAAACAAAAGTCACAAGCATTAAATTTAAAAGTTTTTTTAAAGGGCAATACAAATATCTTGTATATTTGCCCAAAAAATGCTCTTGAAAGTACCTCTAAATTCACACTATTACTCTGACATTTTTGGCGAATTTACCTAATCTTAAACTCTCCTTAATTTCGCAAAAAAATAAACCCAAAATATACCTAATGTTAAATCTTTCTTAATTTACAAAAAAAATAAAGCATTGTATGATTCTAAACAAGCCAGCAAACCACTCCTGAAATTGCTTAAAAACCGCAGATATTAATTATTAGGTGGTTTGAAAAGAGCATTAAAGGCTCTACAAAGATTAAGGTGACATACAGATATAACATTCCCAATGAATGTATCCAATTGAATAACTTCAAACCTGAAACTCTTTGGTAGAAGAAACTCACTCCAACAGCATGGGACTATGCTGGCCATTGATATTCCCCAAACAAAGAAGTAAAAAATATGGCGAAACCTAAAACAGTAATCCCACAACTACTAGATGAAACTTCCATATCTACAAACCCTTACACTGGCAAAGTAACATCTAATGGCACAATTTTCATCGCTACTCCAAATCCAATTTATGCACCAACTGGTGAGGCTTTTATCGGCACTCCAGGTAATGACAAAATTAACACAGAAGCGTTAATTAGCAATAATGTTTTATTCGGTCTTGGTGGCAATGACCGTCTATTAAGTGGTATTGGGAATGATGTTTTAGTCGCTGGTGCTGGAAATGATTTTGTAAATGCAGGTGATGGAAATGACCTAATTTTTGGTGACTTTAACTCTAATGGAGACCTCGACTTTGGTCAGGAAGGAAATGACACCCTCAATGGCGGTGGTGGGGATGATGTGTTCTTGGGTGGGGGTGGCAATGATATCTTAAATGGTGGAACCGGAGCTGACAACATTGCTGGTCAAGATGGGAATGATGTTATCAATGGCGATGCTGGTGACGATCTATTGACTGGTGGTTTAGGCAACGACACTATTCGTGGTGGAGCTGGAGACGACCGAGGTCTTGCTGGCCCAGGCGATGACCTCTTCTATGGTGGTGACGGTAATGACCGACTCGGCGGTGATACTGGCGACGATACACTCTACGGTGGTGCTGGGAACGACCTACTGATTGGCAATGTTGGCAACGACTTAGTATCAGGTGGTAAGGGCAACGATTGGATAGTAGGCTCTAACCCCTATCCCCCAGAATTAGGATTAGGGCTACCCGAAATTGATACCTTAACTGGCGGTAGCGGTAGTGATATCTTCTTCCTTGGGGAATTCACCATAGGTCAAAACACTAAAGTATTTTACGACAAACTAGGTAATCAAGATTACGCTTTAATTACTGATTTTAATGTTAAAGAGGACTTCATTCAGCTACCAGAAAGTCTCCAAACCATAATAGGACTGGGGCCAACAGCTGCTGGTTTGCCAAAAGGAACAGCTATCTACGCTAACAGAAATGGTGTGAATGACCTGATTGCCATAGTTGCTGGTGTCACACCCCAACAGTTGGGATCTAGTGGTCGCTTTATCTTTGGTAATCCAACTCCCAACTCTACACCAGGGACAGGAATTTTCACAGGCTCTGATGCTTCCGAAGGTTTCATCGGTACTCCGGGCAATGACACAATTTTTACATTGGGCGGCAATAACACTACATTTGCCCTTGATGGGGATGACCGCCTCTTTGGTGGAGCCGGCAATGACGATTTTATCTCTGGGGCTGGAAACGACTTCGTTGATGCAGGTGCTGGTAACGACCTAATTTTTGGCGACTTTGACCTCAATGGCGACCTCGACTTTGGTGTAGAGGGAAATGATACTCTCTTGGGTGGTGCTGGCAATGATGTTTTCTTTGCTGGCGGTGGTAATGATTTGATTAATGGTGGAACTGGTAATGATGACATTGCTGCTCAAGATGGTAATGACACCATTAATGGTGGAACCGGTAATGATAACATCCTTGGTGGTTCAGGCGAAGATGTCATCTATGGTGATGCTGGCAACGATAAAGTCTTTGCTGGTTCAGGCAACGATATCCTCTATGGAGGCGATGGAGCCGACCGACTCGGTGGTGATACCGGCGACGACAAAATCTTTGGTGAGTCTGGGAATGATGTTCTCATTGGTAATCTTGGCAGTGACACTCTCTCTGGTGGCGATGGTGACGACCGATTATTTGGTTCTAACCCTTTCCCTCCAGAACTGGGACTAGGCAAACCTGAGATTGATATCTTAACTGGCGGTAGCGGTAGCGATATCTTTTTCTTTGGTGAATTCACTGTAGGCAAAGATAGTGCAGTCTATTACGACAAGTTAGGTAATCAGGACTACGCTCTAATTACTGACTTCAATCTCAATGAGGATTTTATCCAACTACCTGAAGATATCCAAATTACTATCGGACTGGGCCCAGTTCCTGCTGATTTGACAGGTTTACCACAAGGAGCCGGAATTTATTCTAACAATGACCTAATTGCTGTAGTTGCTGGTGTTGGGCCTCAACAGTTAGCAGCTAGTGGTCACTTCTTGTTTGTCTAGGTACTGCGGATTGAGATTATAGATTGTGTTCTTGATATAAGGAGGGGTGGTAAAGCAGTAAACCACCCTTGCTTATCACTTGTTTTAATGACCAATCGCAAATATTTGTGAAATCAAAGATTGTGAGCGAGTGATGAAACCCTTGTTAGTTCGGAGCAGACATGGGTTGAGTATACATTTGGCTCTCCCTCCTTGTGCTTTCTTTGGTTAACTTGTGTGTATTTATTTGGGCAAAAGCCGCTCGTGTAGGAGATTAATTATGTCCCGGCTCATAAAACGTCGTCATTTTCTTCAAGCAAGTCTTGCAGCTACCACCAGCATAGGTATATCTGCGATTCGTGGTTCTGCTTTTAATAGTGAAGAATATGTTGAGGCGATTGTTATTGGGAGCGGTTTTGGTGGAGCAGTTGCATCATTACGCCTAGGTCAGGCAAAAATTGAAACAATCGTACTAGAGCGTGGGCGAAGATGGCCAATCACTGATGCAGGCGATACTTTCGCTACATTTGAAAAACCAGATGGCCGTACTACTTGGCTTAGTCCAACTACAGTTTTAAGAGGATTTGACCCAGTTTCTATTGATGTTTATACTGGCGTCCTTGATGCCAAGGTAGGCAATGGTATTACTGCTTATCGAGGAGCAGGCGTTGGAGGTAGTTCTCTTGTCTATAGTGCTGTTACCTATCAGCCAGATCGAGAAATATTCTATAAAGCCTTTCCACGTAGTATCAACTACGAAGAATTAGATAAGGTTTATTACCCACGGGTGCGTTCTATTCTTAACCCAGCTTCCATACCAGACGATATTTTACAAACTGATTACTATTTAGCAAGTCGCATTTTCATGGAGCAGGGAGCTAAGGCTGGTCTAAAAGTCCGCAAGCACAGCATGGCAGTTAATTGGGATATCGTTCGTCAGGAAATTACAGGTCAGAAAGTTCCTTCTGCTATTAATGGTGTATTAATTTATGGGGCAAACAGTGGTGCAAAAAATAGCTTAGACAAAAATTACTTGAAGATGGCAGAAGCCACTGGTCACGTCGAAATTCGATCTTTGCATGTGGTAACTAGGATAGAGGAATTAAATAACGGACGTTTCCGAATTGTTTGTAATCAAATCAATGAGCAAGGCATGATAGTTGGACAAAAATCTTTGATTTGTCGCTATCTATTTTTAGCAGCTGGTTCGATTGGAACTACTGAACTGTTACTACGTGCCAAGGTTAATGGCACATTACGCCGCTTGAATAAGTATGTAGGACAATTTTGGGGAACTAACGGTGATGCACTCAGTGCTGTCATCAACAAATATCCAACTAATCCTTCACAAGGCGGCCCAGCAACATCAGTAATTGAACACTTTGATAATCCTATTGCTCCGGTGATTATTGAGCAAACTCCTCTTCCTAATTTACAGAATGGTGTCATTGCTTCCCTTGGTCAGGCAATTGCTAAACCGGAGGGCTATTTCACTTACAATACTTCTACCCAGTCGGCTGATTTATTCTGGCCCACCAACTCAGCTAACAACCAAAAAAATTCTCAGGCTTTGCAATACACATATAAACTGCTCGACAGAGCCAATGATACAACTATTGCAGGTAAACCCGACTCTGGTCTTACAACTCACCCCCTTGGTGGTGCAGTTATGG
Source organism: Nostoc sp. JL34 (assembly GCF_017114945.1). GTDB lineage: Bacteria > Cyanobacteriota > Cyanobacteriia > Cyanobacteriales > Nostocaceae > Nostoc. The sequence goes on along the minus strand of NZ_JABXKQ010000085.1, from coordinate 7,065 downwards.
AGAAAGTCTGCAATACCTATGGTCAGGTATATGGTTATCCTAATTTATTTGTTGTTGATGGTTCGATGATTCCAGGTTCAGCAGGCGCTAATCCTTCGTTAACTATTGCAGCTTTAGCAGAACGATGCATGGATAAATTCTTGTTGCATAGGATTAGGTAGTACTGAGATTTATTCCAAGAGTAGACTTCTTGCAAAAATCATTTTTTTGCAATCTTATTTGTGCGAAGTAAGAAGATTGCAAGAGACTTCATGAGATGTGCTCACAAGGAATAATGACAATAATCTAGGAAAATTTTTGCGTTTTTTCAGCCTATATTTTCAAGACAGGTCTACTGATTCTTAGAAAATTATCAGTTGCCATCATTTGATGGAAAGATGCAAAAAAAGTCTCAATACTTCTCTGGCTAGGAAAATATGTCTGAGAAAATTCTGACCAACGCTGTTGAAGCTATATCTCAACATCAGGCTCTCACACAGCAAATTAACGTCGTTCAGGTAGATTTAGAAGAATTACCAGATATTGCTCAAGAAAGATTATCATTCGATATTTTTTCGAGTGCGATCGCTATCAGCAATCTAATTCTTCGATCGGGGAAATTATTCTTCACAAATACTGTTCAAGAATTAAAAATAAATTGGCTATTCATCCGACGTGATATTACAATGTCAATTGTGCCTGGATTGTTATTTACTATAACTGCTTTAGTAAATTACCCTCCCACCTCTTTGGCTCATGGAATATCGATATTAGCTAGTAGTTTAATCTATTTTTGGTTATGTATTACGTCATTTTGTATATCCAACCAAATTACCGATATCGAAGAAGATAAAATCAACAAGCCAGACCGTCCATTAGTCCAAGGCATCATTTCTTATAGCGGCGCTCAGACTCGTGGGTATATATTTATGATGCTATTTACAGCAGTAGCCTGGTGGTTAGGAGTAATTGAATGGGCAATTTTATGGCAGTTCAGTTTTATTGCTCATAACAACTTTGGTGGTGCAAAACATTGGATGACCAAAAATGTTTTCAGCGGATTTGGAATCATGTCTGAGATGGGAGCAGCTTGGCAAATAGTAGCACCAATTTCTCCTGTTGTTTGGTTATGGCTGGTGATCTTATGTAGTGCCTGTATAATTCTGATATCTGTTCAAGATTTTCGTGATATTCCAGGCGATAAAGCAATTGGTAGGAATACATTTCCACTAGTATTTGGAGAGGATATAAGTCGGATTTTAGTAAGTATTTGCTTTTTAGCGTACCCACTTTTAATCCATTTATGTTTGATGATGCCAGCAGGCAATACTTTAGTAGTTATGCTGTGGGATATTGCGCTTTTCTTGTTGAGTTGTATTATTGCTGTACGATTATTAGTTTTGCGTTCTTATGCCGCAGACCATAAAACTTACTTACTCTTTACTGCTTGGTATTGCTTATTATTGACTAGTTCAATTTTCATTCTACGCGTGTAAATAGTTCAATCTATCCGTTTGGAGAATTATCCGATGGAATTAAAGCTCGGCATTGCTACCGCTGGTTTTACCCTATCTGTTGCTGTTATTGGTGTTAAACCTGCACAAGCTTTCGATTTTACTTATACAGACACTACCATCGGACAACCTACATGGACTCGTCCCTTTGTCGCCAATGAAGTAAACATTCCTACTCTACCTTCAGGTATAGGTACAGTTGCTAGTTATAGTACATTCGAGTTCAAAGTTGACACTAAAGGTTTGTATAATTTTCTGAGTATTGCTACAAACCCAACAGAATGGGACAACTACTTATTTTTGTACACAGACAACTTTAACCCAAACAACCCATTGCTAAATGCTGTCATTGGTAATGACGACTTTCCCAAAAGAGGCCGTTCTGGTTTCAACAATGTATTTTTGACTACAGATAAAAACTACTTCTTAGTAACAACAGGGTATTTTGATGCAAGTCAAGGAGTATTCGAGAATACAATCTCTGGAACTGGCAAAGTAGTCAAAACTGTTCCTGAACCACCTATGATTTTAGGTTCAGCGATCGCTATGGTTATGGGTTGGATAATAAAGCGCTTTTCAAAAGCCTGCCAATCGGCATAATTATAAATTTCGCTCAATGCACAACAAATTAAGAGTTTTTGGTAGTATTCTGGATGTGCCTTGACCAGTAAGCACAGGACGATAGCCAATAATTGGTGTTCCCGAAAAAAATTTTGCGATTTCTGTCGAAATGTCCATAAATTAAACGTCATATAATTGAGCGCGGAAAATACCAAACTCGAAATCAACTCACAACAAAGGAACTAACATGCAGTACGCAATCCTAGTCTACGAAAGCGAAACCAATTTCAATAATCGTACAGATGAACAGCAGAAAGATGCTTATTGGGGCGCTTTCAGCTCCTATGCAAAGGCTCTAGCTGAAGCTGGTGCGATCGCAGGCGGTGCTGCGCTTTATCAGCCTCATGCTGGTACAACAGTGCGATTGCGCGATGGTCAACGGCATGTCCAAGACGGCCCCTACGCCGACACCAAAGAGCAACTTGGCGGTTTCTTCCTCATAGATGTACCAGATTTGGATGCAGCTCTGGATTGGGCGGCTCGTTGTCCGGGAGCTTCTGACGGTGCAATTGAAGTTAGACCTTTCTTGCCAATGACTCAAGGCTAATGACTACTGTGAATGCACGTCAAGCCGCAGAACTCGCAGCACGTAACTCATACGGGCAATTAGTTGCATACCTGGCAGTTCGCACACATGATGTGGCTGCTGCGGAAGATGTGCTTGGCGATGCATTCCTGGCTGCATTGAAAGCTTGGCCAGAAAAAGGTGTTCCTGATAATCCAGAAGCATGGCTGCTGCTTACTGCACGGCGTCGCCTGATCGATGATGCCCGACAAGCTAAGGTGAAAGCCTCAGCAGCCTATGCGCTCAAGCTGATAGCTGATGATGTGCAACAGGAGACATCTTTAGAAGTTTTATTCCCAGACGATCGCGTAAAGCTCCTATTTATCTGTGCCCACCCAGCGATTGATGCAGGTATCCGTACCCCCTTAATGCTGCAAACAGTGCTTGGGCTGAATGCTGCTCAGATTGCCTCAGCTTTTCTGATCGCCCCAGTAACAATGAGCCAACGCCTCGTCCGTGCCAAAGCTAAGATTCGAGATGCTGGTATTGCCTTCGAGTTACCAGAAGCCAAGGATCTGGCGATGCGGTTGGATGCTGTACTAGAGGCAATCTATGCTGCCTATAGTAATGGCTGGGAAAACGTGACTGGGGTCGATCCACGGCGTAAGGGTTTAACAGAAGAAGCAATCTGGTTGGCACGTTTGTGCGTACAACTTTTACCAGAAGAACCTGAAGCACGGGGGCTATTAGCGCTGATGTTACATTGTGAAGCGCGTCGTGATGCCCGTAGGACGAAAAACGGTGCTTATATTCCGCTTTTAGAGCAAGACGTTACACTTTGGTCGCAGCCAATGTTAAACGAGGCGGAGCGCGAACTTGCCGAAGCAGCAAAATTTAATCAGCTCGGAAAGTTTCAGTTGGAAGCTGCTATTCAATCGACACATGCTCAACGAAGAGTGACTGAGCGCACAGATTGGCAGACTTTAGCACTTTTATATGAAGGGTTGATTCAGTTTTCGCCAACATTGGGTGCTTTAGTTGGACATGCCGCAGCGATCGCAGAAGCCAAAGGGTTGGAACAGGGTCTAGCGCTCCTCGAAGCACTCCCTGCCGAGTCTGTCAAAAGTTATCAGCCATATTGGGCGCTCAAAGCTCACCTGCTTAAGCATTTGGGTCAGAATTCACAAGCTAAACAGGCTTATACTCGTGCCATCGGTCTAGTAGAAGACCCAGCTATCCGCGAGTTTCTTGTACGTCAATCTAGCGTTATCAGCTAATACGAATTTAAGTCGCGATCGCTCTCCCAAAAATATTTGTATCATCAAACTGTAAAAACAGGATAAGTCAGGAGTAAAACAGATTCTATAGCTAAATTTGAGAGTAAAATTGTATATTTAGTAAAATTTTAATTGGCTACAAAGGGACTGACAAATAAAAAAATACTCAACTACTTATTGTGGGGTGGGCGACACGATAGCCCATACATATAGGGCGGGCAAGATGCCCACCCCACAAGATTGGGTAATTTATTTGTTGGAAGTCCCTTAGTCAGAGTGAAGGTAGGCATTTTTCACCTTGGGACGTTGTAGAACTACTTCTACTTTAAATTGTTTTACTCAACCCGAATACTCACTAACAACCTGGCTGTACTCAGCAATTCTCATTTTGAAAAGCATAATGAGAATTGCTGGGCTGTACTATTTCACTCAAAAACGGATTTCGCTCAGAATCAAATAACAGTTCAGGATCGACAATATGTCCTGTCCATTTGCATTGATGCTCGACGGCTAGAGCAAACATTTCGTAGATTTGTTCGCGGCTGTGGGGGAAAACTTGCATCGCTTCTGGAATCAATTTTTGATACAGCCGCACATGGGAAAGTTCATCTCGGTTAATCATTCTAAAGATATCGGCACTCCCAGACATGAGCATTCGTGATGACAGATTGTAGAAAAATATAAACCCGTTGTAGAAATACAACCCTTCCAACAAGTAATCCGCCAACAATGATACGAAATAATTTTCTGGTGTGGAGTTATCGACATACTTTTGGTATAATCCAGCGATAAATTCACATCGTTCTTTGAGAATACGTAGGCGATGCCTGCGGCAGGCATCGCTTTGCCAAAAATCATAGACGTGTGTACGGCGATCGCTCTTAATCATCGTCTCAATAATGTATTGATAGGATTGATTATGCATCGCCTCTTGGGAAATTTGTTCTGCCATATACAGCGCTATTTCTGGTGCAGTCACGCTGTTTTTGATGTGAGGCACATTACAGGTTTGCACCGAATCGAGAAACGTCAGGTAGCTAAGGATGCCATCAAATGCACGTCGTTCTCCAGGTGGTGGTGTGAGATTGACGTAATCTGTTACGTTCTGTGTCCAATAAAAATCCAGAGCAAGCGTTGGTAAATAATGAGACTTGCCCCGATTAATGACGAATGCCAGTATAGATCGACCATTGATTTTTATGCAAGCAAATCACAAGTTGTGTTAGTATTCAGATGAATCTCGGTTCTAGTGGGGAACAGCCGCTAGAGGAAACGGGGAAAGTCCGGTGTAAATCCGGCGCTGTCCCGCAGCTGTAATCAAGGCTTGCCTTGTGAGTCAGAATGCCCGCCGAAGTGAACTTGTAAATTTTGTACATCTGCGAGGCACAGATAAGTATTTTTATGAAGATTTCTACAACTACTCAGCTTTACGTTCTCATAGCCCCACATATCAATCCGCTACAGATTACGACTTTCTATGAGAGGGTAAGCGATTAATTTCCGGTACAAGTTGTGTCTTGAGATGCAGCGATCGCGATCAGCCACTCCCTATGAGAGTATCGCTTGAAAATTGTCACAGCAACGAAAAAACACTGTATTAACTAACAGATTGAAGTTGTTCAAAACAGGTAGTCAATGGCGTGTATAGCGTACATAGTCATGTTTCACCACTGAACACATACTTTCCACATGCATAGAAATTGCTAAGTTACTAAATTAATACTTCAGTTAATTATCATGCCAAAATTCTATCTTCACCGAACTGGGAAGATTCCTACTGCTATTCATCCCTTTGTCAAACAAACGGCTCTTCCCCAAGATAAACACAAGCTCAGTCTACTTCAAGGGAAAATTATTCAAGATGTTCAAAACATTGCAATGTCGATATATCGGATGATTTATATTGCAATCGCCTCCGTCGGGCGGTTAAGACATCGCTCGTCTGATTCGGGACGAGCAGCAATAAGTAAACCGTTAGTTCGACTCAAATAGGTGTACAGGAGCGTTCAAAAAAAATGTCAACTTTATTATATTCTGTAATTGGTTTTCTGATGCTTTTAGTAATTGGAATTGCGGCTTATTTCCTAACTGCCCGCAAGTATCAATCCTCATCCACAGTCGCCAATTCCTACGATCAATGGACACTTGACGGCATCGTAGAGTTTTATTGGGGGGAACACATTCACCTTGGTCATTACGGTTCGCCGCCACGAAGTAAGGATTTTTTGGCTGCTAAATCTGATTTTGTCCATGAAATGGTGAAATGGGGTGGAATAGATAAATTACCTCCTGGTACTACCGTTTTAGATGTTGGCTGTGGGATTGGGGGTAGCAGCCGGATTTTAGCACGAGATTATGGGTTTGCTGTCACAGGGATTACCATCAGTCCACAGCAGGTTAACCGCGCCCAGGAGTTAACACCCCAAGGGCTAAACGCACAGTTTGCGGTCGATGATGCGATGGCATTGTCGTTTCCAGATGCCAGTTTTGATGTAGTCTGGTCGATTGAAGCCGGCCCCCACATGCCAGATAAAGCCGTTTTTGCCAGAGAATTAATGCGGGTGCTAAAGCCTGGTGGAGTGTTGGTTGTAGCTGACTGGAATCAGAGGGATGACCGCCAAAAGCCGCTGAATTTTTGGGAGAAACCAATAATGCGGCAACTCCTCGATCAGTGGTCTCATCCAGCTTTTTCCAGTATTGAAGGCTTTTCCGAGCTTTTGGCGGGGACAGAATTAGTCGAGGGGGAGGTAATTACGGCAGACTGGACGCAAGAAACCCTTCCTTCTTGGTTCGATTCGATTTGGCAAGGGATAGTTCGACCAGAGGGACTGGTGCGTTTTGGACTGTCTGGTTTTGTCAAGTCTGTGCGCGAAGTACCGACGCTTTTACTGATGCGTTTGGCGTTTGGTGCAGGGCTATGTCGATTTGGAATGTTCCGGGCTGTGCGGGCAAACTCACGCACAGAATTGATGGACAGAAACTTTGCCAACCAAAATCCCTCAAGCTTGGTTAGGTAGCGATCGCAGCTAGTGTTGAAGAAGAATGCAGAATTCAGAATTCAGAATCAAGACGCTTTAGCGCAACGAGCGTCTCTCCTTGGGAGAAGACTCGCTAAGGAGTCACGCAAAAATAACTTGAACACTTTTAATTGGAAAGTAAGGCTGACAGC
>NZ_JABXKQ010000125.1 GCF_017114945.1 Nostoc sp. JL34 | reverse complement strand
CGGAAGAAACCTACTCAATGGTGACAGCAAACCGTTTCTGGTCACAGATTTTCGGTATTGCTTTCTCCAACAAGCGCTGGTTACACTTCTTCATGTTGTTCGTACCAGTTACAGGCTTGTGGATGAGCGCCGTCGGCATCGTCGGTTTAGCACTCAACCTGCGGGCTTATGATTTCGTTTCCCAAGAATTACGGGCGGCGGAAGACCCGGAGTTTGAAACCTTCTATACCAAAAACATTTTGCTGAACGAGGGTATCCGCGCTTGGATGGCTCCTCAAGATCAACCCCACGAACAATTTGTATTCCCTGAGGAGGTATTACCACGTGGTAACGCTCTCTAATAGACCAAATATCTTAGGCGGTGCTGGACGCGACCAAGAATCCACTGGATTTGCTTGGTGGTCTGGTAACGCACGTTTAATTAACCTATCTGGTAAACTGCTGGGCGCTCACGTTGCCCACGCTGGTTTGATTGTATTCTGGGCTGGAGCGATGACTTTGTTTGAAGTCGCTCACTTCATTCCTGAAAAGCCCATGTATGAGCAGGGCTTGATCCTTTTACCTCACCTCGCCGCTCAGGGTTGGGGTGTTGGTGCTGGTGGTGAAGTCATCGACACCTTCCCCTACTTTGTTGTCGGTGTACTCCACCTAATTTCCTCAGCTGTCCTCGGCTTTGGCGGTATCTATCATGCCGTGCGTGGCCCAGAAACCTTAGAAGAATACTCTTCTTTCTTTGGTTACGACTGGAAAGACAAGAACAAGATGACCAACATCATCGGCTTCCACCTGATTATTTTGGGAATCGGTGCGCTGCTGTTGGTGCTGAAGGCAATGTTCTTTGGTGGTCTGTATGACACCTGGGCACCAGGCGGTGGTGATGTTCGGATTATTACCAATCCGACATTGAACCCAGCAGTTATCTTCGGTTATGTAATCAAGTCTCCCTTCGGTGGGGAAGGCTGGATTGTCAGCGTCGATAACTTAGAAGATGTGGTCGGTGGTCACATCTGGATTGCCTTGATCTTAATTTCTGGTGGTATTTTCCACATTCTTACCAAGCCTTTTGCTTGGTCACGTCGTGCATCCATCTGGTCTGGTGAGGCTTACCTTTCCTACAGCTTGGGCGCTCTTTCACTGATGGGCTTCATTGCCTCAATCTTTGTTTGGTTCAACAACACCGTTTATCCGAGCGAATTCTTTGGCCCTACCGGCCCAGAAGCTTCTCAAGCTCAGGCTTTAACCTTCTTGATTCGTGACCAACGCTTGGGTGCTAACGTCGGTTCTGCCCAAGGCCCGACTGGTCTAGGTAAATATCTAATGCGCTCACCAACTGGTGAAATCATTTTCGGTGGTGAAACCATGCGTTTTTGGGATTTCCGCGGCCCTTGGTTGGAGCCTCTACGTGGCCCCAATGGTCTTGACTTGGAAAAAATCAAGAACGATATTCAGCCTTGGCAAGCTCGTCGCGCTGCTGAATACATGACCCACGCTCCTCTGGGTTCTCTGAACTCTGTGGGTGGTGTGGCTACCGAAATTAACTCCTTCAACTATGTATCTCCTCGCGCATGGTTGGCAACTTCTCACTTCGTACTAGGATTCTTCTTCCTAGTTGGTCACTTGTGGCACGCAGGTCGCGCACGGGCTGCGGCTGGTGGTTTTGAGAAAGGAATTAACCGTGATACTGAGCCAGTGATGTTTATGAACGACCTAGATTAGGTTGTAAGGTTTATTTCATTACTGACAACTAAATAATTTAGAGGCTCTTGCATAAAAGCAAGGGCTTTTTTTATAGGAGAATTAGTAATCTATTGATTAAACTGAGCGACTTACCAAGGTAATTAATACTATGAGCGATTCCAATTCTATTGATGCTTTGCGATGGACAGATGAAGCTAAGGAAAAGTTACAAAATATTCCCTTTTTTGTCCGCGCTCAAGCTAGAGCCAGAATTGAACAACTAGCTCGTGAAGCAGTCCAAGAGGTTGTTACCGCTGATTTGGTAGAACAGGCTAGGCTTGAGTTTGGACAATAAAACATTCTGGAGGTCGTAACAATGACAGTCGCCAAGAATCGAGCAGACCGAGTAATGCTTTACGACATTAGCTGGCAACAGTTTGAAAATCTTCTAAAAGATTTAGGAGAGCATCGGTCAGCACGGTTAGCTTACGATCGCACTACTTTGGAAATTATGACACCTTTACCTGAACACGAACATTACAAAGAGGTAATTGGCGATTTGGTCAAAGAAATCGCTGATGTGCTGGATTTAGACTACGAAAGTTATGGCTCGACTACTTGGAAGCGAGAAAGCCGAATGGCAGGGGTAGAGTCAGATAATTGCTTCTATTTCCAGAATGAAACTGCGATTCGGGGTAGATTGGATCTCGACTTGAAACAAGACCCACCACCTGATTTGGCACTGGAAATTGATATTACCAGTAAGTCTCTAAATCGTTTTCCCATTTATGCCCGCTTGGGAGTACCAGAACTCTGGTGTTATGATTCCGGTGAACTCAAGATTTATCTCCTGCAAAATGGGGAATATGTCGAGTCAGAGAACAGTTTAGTATTTCCTACTTTAGCAATTCGATATCTGCCGAAACTGATTGAGCAAAATCGGGCAAATGGCAGACGGGCAATTCGTCGGGCGGTTCGAGAATGGGTGAAAAAAGGCGGGAAGGGTGAACTACCCAGTTAACATAATTTACAAATTACGAATTACGTTAGCGTAGCGGTAGCGAGTCCGCGTACTCTTACAGAGAAGCAAGCTACGCTTTTAGCGTCTCGTAGAGAGCGTCACTACGAATTAATATCAACTTCCTCCCACATTCATTGCTGCTAAAAAAGCCTTTTGGCTGACATCTCTGTAAACCGTATTTAAAGACTTCATTACCACATCGCTCGAAGTTGAATTTATTGCATTTTCCTCTTCCTTCGCTAGGGGGATTGCTCCTAATACATCTAATACCATCTCGTTAGTGGACGGCGCAATAACTACCAAGGATGACTCTAGTGGCTCATTATATTGCCAAAAAGAATCAATTTTTACGGAGTATTTGTTATTAGGAATTGACTGTTGAATATCGGGCGTTTGTGTGGTATTGGGTTTAATCTTAGCACTACGTAATTGACGTAAATCGCTGATAATTTGCTCTTTGGTGCGTCCGCGCAATTGAAATAGTACAAAGGGGTCTTCACTAAAGCGATCGCCTAACTGATAGTATATCGCACCAATGTGTTTACAAGGATTTGCTTTATCAGGACAAGAGCATTTACTTTGGACATCAGCAAGGGTAAATGGAAATATCGAAAGACCATTAGCTGTGAAGACTTCTTCTATATTTTGTGGCATTTCTCCTGCTAGTAATTTGGCAGCAAAAATTGCTCTTTGAGACATAGTTTCAATTACATAACCCCACTGTTCATCAGTAAATGGTTCAAGAGAAAGGGAAACTTTATAAGGTTCTACTTCACTACCTTGCACTCTAGCTAATACTTTTGCACCTTTAAATTCTATGCTTAAAACATTTCCTTGACGAGCATAATTTCTTGCCCGTTCTAAACGCTTTTTAAAACGATAGGAATCTAGCAAATCTAGCCATTGTTGTGACCACCATTCTCGACTAGCTTGTAATGTGTCATTAGTCATAATAAATTTAAGACCTTAGTAGTGAGTGTGCCACACTAATTTGGACGGTTTTGTAGTGAGCGCTTTAGCGCTAAAATCAAGGACTAAAGTCCTTATTACAAACTTATTCTGCATCATCGTCAATTACTGCACTGCGATCGAGTAGTAGTAAGTTGCGAAGTTGGTCTGTGTCCATTTCAGTTAACCATTCTTCATCAGCACCCACAACTTGTTCTGCCAGTTGTTTCTTACTTTCAATCATGTCATGAATTTTTTCTTCTAAAGTGCCAGTGCAAACAAATTTATGTACTTGCACATTCCGAGTCTGACCAATCCGAAATACTCGGTCTGTAGCTTGATTTTCTACGGCTGGATTCCACCATCTATCAAAGTGGAATACATGATTTGCTCGTGTTAAATTTAGTCCTACTCCACCCGCTTTCAGAGAAAGAATCATAATCGGTGGCCCTTGAGGGTCGTGTTGGAAACGGTCGATCATTTCCTCCCGTTGTTTTTTACTGGTACTGCCATATAAAAAGAATATTTCTCGCCCAAGCTGTTTTTCTAAATAGGGTTTCAATAATTTACCCCACTCAGCAAATTGTGTGAAAATTAAAGCGCGATCGCCTTCTGCTAAAACTTCTTCTAACATTTCTTCTAGCCGCAGCAGTTTGGCTGAATTATGTGGCTCTAATGTTGCTTGTTTCAAATATTGGGCTGGGTGATTGCAGATTTGCTTAAGTTTGGTTAGTAAAGCCAAAATCATCCCTCGACGTTGCAATCCTTCAGCAGATTCTATTTCTACTAATGATTGCTCTACAATTTGTTGATAAAGTGCAGCTTGTTCACCAGTCAAACCGCAAAATACGGTCATTTCTTGCTTATCTGGCAAGTCTTGAATGATGTCGCGATCGCTTTTCAATCGCCGCAGTATAAATGGTTGCACTAATGAACGTAACTGAGTCAAAGAAGCCGTATCACCATACTTTTCTATTGGCATGGCAAACCGCCTCTGGAAAAATTGCTTATTGCCTAAATACCCAGGATTCAGAAAATCTAAAATAGACCATAATTCTTGCAGTCTATTTTCTACAGGTGTTCCCGTCAACGCAATCCGAAACGTCGCTTCTAATTGCCGCACTGCTTTTGACTGCTTCGCCTCTGGATTTTTTACATTCTGGGCTTCATCTAAAACAATTATCTGCCAAGAAACACTTTGCAATGATTTGATATCTCGATGAAGCAGTGAGTAGCTGGTAACGATTAAATCGTGCTTTTTCACGGCTTCTAAAAACGCTTTACCTTTTGGACGCTTGTCACCGTGATATTGCAAAATTTTCAGGCTTGGTGCAAATTTATTGACTTCCCTTTCCCAGTTTCCTAAAACAGAAGTTGGACAAACTAAGAGAGTTGGATTTTCGAGTGCATCTTGTTCTTTGAGATGTAGTAAGAAAGCAATGAACTGAATAGTTTTACCGAGTCCCATGTCGTCTGCGAGACATGCACCCAAACCCCAACGTTCTAAGAAGGACAGCCAAGCAGCACCACGTTCTTGATAAGGTCGCAACTGCCCTTTAAAGCCTGCTGGTGTGGGCAAAGGTGCGATCGCTTGATTATTGTTTAGCGCCCCAATCAACTCTTGCAATGCCCCAGAAGCATCAAAGCTAACCACTGGTAATTTTTCAATTGCCTGAGTATCCCCTGTACTCAGACGCAAAGCATCTTCCAGGGAAAGTGCCATTTGGTCTTTGCGAGTGGTAAAAAATGTTTGGGCTGTCTTAATATCTTGGGGCCGCAATTCTACCCACTCACCATTAATTTCCACTAGCGGACTATTTAAAGCCACAAGTTTATCAAACTCAGCTTTGGAAATAGTCTGTCCGCCAATTGCTAATTGCCATTGGAAATTTAGTAGACTCTGCAATCCTAAACGTCCTTGCTTTCCTTTTGGGGTTTCGGCAGTAATTTTTAAACCCAAACGATTCGCCCATCCTTCACGATTCGCTAAACTGGGAGGCAAAATAACTCCCAAACCACTGTCTTCCAACCTCCAAGCTACAGCTTTGATAAACTCATAAGCTTGAATGGGGGTAAGACGAGAAGATTGGGGATATTCGGTTTCTAAGCTGGGTGCGTAGGCGCTTTGCGCCTTGTCGCCAGACATCGCTGGATATAATCGGGAAGCTACCCCCAAACCTCGCAAAAATGTTTCCTGTGGTTGGTCAATTGTCCGATTTTCATAAACCAATTGTTCAACTGGATTGTTCCAAATAGTTGCTGCATCGACCAAAAACTCAGGATCATCAGCCGCTTGCAAGAAATACGCCAATGTCCAATCTGTTTCACCAGACTCTGGAGAACGCAGTTGAAAACAGGTACGAAATAGAGTTTTAAGAGTTAATTGGTATTGTAGCGGCATAGTCCAAGCCTTCAATGCCGCTTCCAGTCGTTCCACTTCAATTGCATCTGCATTCACTGTATGAGATGCACTTGTTAACGCTTGCAACCACTGTCGCACTCCAGAGGGTAAAGATGCGATTGTCTTAGCTTCAATTGGAGGTTGAGAACTTACCATTTCTCGCACTTGGGCATCTATCGTACTGTTGAGAAATCCCAAAAGTAACTCTTGAGGTTCAGCTGGGAAGTCTACATAAAGTAGGGATTGGGAAAAATCCTCCTCAGTCCCCAATCCCTCCTGATAAGTGCGACAAACCAACGGTATGTTCGCAGAAAATTTTTTTAGGCGGTTTCCATCTACTGCACTGTCTAGAAGTACTCGCCATTTGGTAGCAAATGCACCATCTGATTCTCGGTCAATTGTTGGTAAAAACTTACAACGTGAGATTAAATCTAAACTCCATCTGGCAACCTGCGACCAAAAGCGTAAATCTCCACCCAAAAAAGCATCTTCCCCTTTAGCAGCATTTAGGGGAATAGCAGCCAGAAATTTTACTGCTTGGCTGGGGTTGAGACAAAAACCCTCAACTCGCCACGGTTGCAAATATTGCGGGGAGTCTCGATCTAGCCCCAAGCTGGCAGAATGTACAGGAAAAATCGCTGCTGTTCCTTCGCTATTGGCTTCTGGGATATAAGTTGGGAGGGCAATGATTTGGGAGTCCGTTGGCAAACTGATCTCATTGGTACTGGCTGCTTTGCGTGTTCGCCCAGTAGTTGCGAACGCAACTTGGGGTTGCTGGATGAAGTTGGTAATTGCCATGTTTTGCGAATCGCCAAAGGCGACGCTTCGCGAACGCAACCACTCACTCAACTCAACTGATGACATTGCCAATGGATGCAATGAGATATCTCCAGATCCACTAGACTCTAAATTCACTCGTGGCGATCGCCAAGTTTCTCCCCAAATAAATAAACGACCATTTTTATTTTTTAGTAACCAATTACAGTGTAAAATCGCCATTTGCTAACTACTCAGATTTTCCCAAAACTCAAGAACTAAAATCGCAACTATTCTACTTTTTACATCTTTCCAAAAATATTTATTGACCCCGTTTTGCATAATATAATAAAAACTTCAGTAATTATTCCAGATAAACATTGTTAATAATGAATTTTCCCCTAATTAAAGTTTTAAAAAATGGGATATTAGTAGAACTAGATTATATGCATTCTCAAGAGCAGGAGGTTGTAAGAACATTACTCAATGTTGTAATTGTTGAAGGTAAAACCTATCCCCAAAAGCAACCTCTCTCTCCAACAGAATTTTCAGCTTACTGGTTAAGCAAGGATGCCTTTGTTGTCAGGACATCTGTTGTAGATTGTACACACAAGCCAAAAGAAATATTAGGGGCGTTTTATTTAAAGCCAAACTTTCCCGGTCGGTGTAGCCATATTTGCAACGCTGGTTTTATTGTACAACCTGGGTTACGTGGTCAGGGTTTAGGACGGTTCATGGGAGAGGCTATGCTTTCGATAGCAGCAAACCTGGGCTATGAAGCAGTAATGTTTAATTTGGTCTTTGAGACTAATATACCTTCAATTACACTTTGGCAGTCGTTAGGATTTAAGATTATTGGGCGAATTCCGGGTGCGGCGAAGCTAGAGAATGGGCAGGTGGTAGATGCGCTAATCTTGTATCACACTTTGCGTTAAACGACTTGTCTATCTTTGTATGTACTAGAAGTCAGCCATAGGGCATAAATGTTAGGATTGCCACAGAAAGAGAATAGCGAAAGAGAAGGAAAAAAAACTGAATGGCAGAAGTTGATAAGTCAATATCCTTCGATGGAAGGGATATTCGACTGAAAGTAGGCTTACTAGCTCCCCAGGCAGGTGGGTCGGTTTTGATAGAATCAGGGGACACATCCGTTTTAGTGACGGCTACGCGATCGCAAGCCAGAGAAGGCATTGATTTTCTTCCTCTTACTGTAGATTATGAAGAAAGGCTATATGCCGCTGGTAGGATTCCCGGCGGAATCATGCGGCGGGAAGGTCGTCCACCAGAAAAAACAATTCTCACCAGTCGTCTTATAGACCGTCCCATGCGTCCCTTGTTCCCGTCATGGTTGCGGGATGACTTGCAAATTATTGCCTTAACGCTGTCGATGGACGAGTTAGTTCCACCCGATGTGCTAGCAGTTACAGGCGCTTCTATCGCTACCCTGATTGCCCAGATTCCTTTTAATGGGCCAATGGCAGCAGTTCGCGTTGGTTTAGTGGGAGATGATTTCATTATTAACCCCACTTATGCAGAAATTGAAGCCGGAGATTTGGATCTGGTAGTAGCAGGTTCACCACATGGCGTGATCATGGTGGAGGCGGGAGCCAATCAGTTGCCAGAACGAGATATCATCGAGGCGATTGACTTTGGTTATGAAGCAGTGCGGGACTTAATCAAAGCGCAGCAAGATTTAGTAGCAGAACTGGGTTTGGTAATAGTGCAAGAAGCACCACCACAAGTAGACCAGACGCTAGAAAATTATATCCGCGATCGCGCTAACGGCCAGATTAAGAAAATTCTCTCTCAATTTACCTTCACCAAACCCGAACGTGATGCAGCTTTAGATGTCGTCAAGGATGAAATTGCCACGACGATTAAGGAACTGCCAGAAGAAGACCCAATTCGAGTTGCCGCAACTGCAAATAGCAAGGCACTTGGTAACACTTTTAAAGATATTACCAAATACTTCATGCGGCGGCAAATCATCGAAGATAACGTTCGCGTTGATGGTCGTAAACTTGATGAAGTGCGACGTGTTTCTTGTTTAGTTGGTGTCTTACCAAAGCGAGTCCACGGTAGCGGTTTATTTAACCGAGAACTAACTCAGGTATTATCCACTTGTACTTTGGGTACACCTGGGGATGCTCAAAACCTTAACGATGACATGCAGCTAGACCAACATAAGCGTTATCTGCATCATTACAACTTCCCGCCTTTCTCAGTCGGGGAAACCAAGCCAATGCGTTCTCCAGGAAGGCGCGAAATTGGACACGGGGCATTAGCAGAGCGATCGCTACTACCTGTGCTACCGTCAAAAGAACAATTTCCCTACGTGATTCGCATCGTATCGGAAGTTCTTTCCTCCAACGGTTCCACCTCGATGGGTTCAGTCTGCGGTTCCACCCTCGCCCTGATGGATGCTGGTGTGCCAATTCTCAAACCTGTCAGTGGCGCAGCAATGGGTCTGATTAAGGATGGGGACGAAGTGCGAATCCTGACCGACATCCAAGGCATTGAAGACTTTTTAGGTGACATGGACTTCAAAGTTGCCGGGACAGATGCCGGGATTACCGCCTTGCAAATGGATATGAAAATCTCCGGTTTGTCGTTGGACGTTATTTCTCAAGCTGTCCACCAAGCCAAAGCAGCCAGGTTGCACATTCTGGAGAAAATGCTCGCCTGCATTGATACGCCACGGACTGAAACCTCACCTTATGCCCCACGTCTGTTAACAATCAAGATTGATTCAGACATGATTGGTCTGGTTATCGGGCCTGGAGGCAAGACTATTAAGGGGATCACAGAGGAAACTGGTGCAAAAATTGACATCGAAGATGATGGCACCGTGACAATTTCCGCTGTGGATGAGAACAAGGCTAAAAGAGCCAGAAACATCATCCAAGGCATGACCCGCAAGCTGCACGAAGGGGATGTCTACGCAGGACGCATCACTCGGATTATACCGATAGGTGCATTTGTGGAATTCCTGCCTGGAAAAGAAGGAATGATCCACATTTCTCAGCTAGCTGACTACCGCGTTGGCAAAGTTGAGGATGAAGTAGCGGTAGGCGATGAAGTGATTATCAAAGTGCGCGAAATTGATAACAAAGGTCGGATTAATCTTACCCGCTTGGGTATCCACCCAGATCAAGCAGCAGCAGCACGGGAAGCTGCGGCGGTGAATCGGTAACTCGATTTGGGATTTTAGATTAGATTAAATCTAAAATCCGCGATGCCTATCGTGAAGGCATCGCCGTATGCTTCTCTAATTAGTTGTACAACATTTATAACAAACAGTAATCGGAATCGAATCAATGAAACTGATATCTGTAAATCTCGACTATAAAAATAACCTTTTTCTAAAAATTATTTCTGTTTCTGATAAGAGGGATAAGTAGCTAAGTGTAAATAAATTAAAGTTTGTAGTAAGGAATTTAGTCCTGATGATCCTTGTTTTGAGAGATGAATCGCTCACTACGAACTAGGATTTTATTTTATCTAATTATAGTATAGATGCTTCAAAATATCAAAAATTAACAGAATATGCCTCAGTCACATCCTATAAGGTTACAGAGATGCAAAAGGTTTTGAATTTCTGTTTTGAGATCGAGTTTTATCTAAAGATTGCTATTAGTTGCACGATTGTTCAGCAGGTATTCTATTTGCTGTTAAACAATATCGAAATCAACTTCATAACGCAAGTCTTATTGTACTGGCTCGTTGGTTCTATCTCATTTTATAGTATTGGGATTATCATTGAAAAAGGAATCAAAAGCAACGATATTTTAAGAGATAAACTGACTGCAAGGGTCAAGACAGTCAAAAATCAAGCATTTCCTTCCTTTACTGTTAAAGGTATTATTATAGGAGAAATTAAAGCTTTTCTATCAGCATTAATTATTCTCTATCTAGCTCCAGAGGTTCATAGAGGAAATAGCTTACTCTTAAACTTTGGATGGTTCTTGATGAGAATAGTTGCTGCTGATTTCTGTTTTTATGTTGCTCATCGCCTCTTGCACACAAGATTCTTGCAGAAAATCCATCTTAAACATCATGAGTTTCGTGACTCATCAAGTTTTGTTGCTGGACACAAGAGTTTGGTCGAATATGTTATTGTTGCGATCGCTGATGTTTTGCCAATTTTTATATTTGGATATGACATTACTCAACTGTGTGCATGGAGCGTTATAGGCAATGCTTACAACTTAGAAGGTCATAGTACTTTGTCAATATTTTTTATTCCATCAGATTTCCACGATCTTCATCACACTTGTTTTAATGGAAACTATGGCATTCAGGGATTTTGGGACAGAATATTCAACACACTGAATCCTCCTACGAAGAAGTTGGGAATTATGTTTCCTGTGAGTTTTATCGAGCATATAACTATTCAGTCATCTATGAATAATGACACCGAAAAAATATAATTATTGTAAAGACGGCGATTCATCGCGTCTCTTGTCTTAACCGAACAGTATTGCCTCAACTTATATCTTGCACCTCTACGTACAACCCCAGGTAAAGTAAAGATATGGGCGATAAAGATACATTACTTTTATTGGCTTTTGTCGCTAAATCAAGACTTTTGCTTTTTTACTGAGTAATAAAACTACATCAATTTTTCTTGGTGCAAGATGTGAGTCAAGGTTCTCATGCAGATATCTGGAGTTGAGCAATTACGGCATTATTAGCAGATTTAGGTAAATTAGCCAATCAACTAAGTTTTGTCTTTGGGATGCCTCTCAAAATGACAAAATAATGATATTATCTAACGCCCCGATCGAGATATTTCCTTACGTTTGGAATTATATTATCGCTACCCACCTAATGATAGGATTTTTCTTACTACCGGATTTTAAATAATTATAAATTCTAAACATAACACAGTTAATGATACAGTTTAGATTGGATTAATCTGAACTTTCTTTACCTTTTAATTGCAGTATGGAAAAAGATATGAAATTATGCTGACCCGATTAGTAGAACTTTGCCAACTAAAAATCCTATATTCTAAAGGCACTGACAGGACGGGAAAAATCAACATTCTCTATGCGATCGCATTCTCTATGGATGTAAAGAAACATTATTCAATCAATTATTTTGATGCAGACTGAAAATAACTTGCGTTTCAAGGGAATAATACTGCTTATTTTTGTTAATATAATTGGTTCTACAACTTTTCCATTGACTAAAGACATCGTTGGTAGCCTTTCACCAAGTGCATTGATTGCTGCACGCTTTGTCATTGCCGCAGCAGTTTTTACCCTAAATTTACGTAATCTTAACAAACTTTTACTTCGCGATGGTACAGTACTAGGGCTTTTGCTTTTCTTTTACTTAGCTATAGAAACAATTGCACTCAAGACTATACCAGCAAACCGAGCGGTATTCATTGCCAGTTTGAACACACTCATCGTCCCGCTACTAGAATGGCTTAGTGGTCAGCGCGTACTGTTGAGAACTTTCCTAGCTGCTGGAGTAGCTGTAATTGGCATTGGTGTGATGTTTTGGGAAGGGGGAGAAGTAGGAATTGGCGATATATTAATGTTCGTTGATGCTTTTGTCTATGCAGCCTACATACTTTTCTTAGAGCGAGCTGCGCCCCGTCACCCGACTTTAACACTTACTAGTGTTCAACTTTTGTTCATTGCAACGGTAGGGGTACTCTGGAGTAACACACAAATCTTTAACCAATTTGAAGTAATTCGCCAGCACTGGGGAGCGATTCTCTACTTAGGGCTGTTGGCGACTGCTGCTGTCATCTGGCTTCAAACAATGGCACAGCAATGGGTTTCATCTGACGAAGCTGCTTTACTTTTTACACTTGAGCCATTGTTCGCCACAATTTTCTCGTTTTGGCTACTAGGAGAACATCTGGGAATACGCGGTTTAATTGGCGCGATTCTTGTCTTAGTTGCTCTGGTTCTAAGTCAAAGCTCTCAAAAGATTGAGCCGGAAGGAAAAGTTGAGGTACAGAGCGGTTAACGGACTGTTACCTCGAAAGTGAAATCTAACTAAGCCAAGTTTGAAACTTGGAAGCTGCAAGAAATTTAAACATAGTGGGTCTTTATCTATGACTACAATAGAGTCGATTTCAGCTGCAAAGCTCAATTCTCATGTCACGATTCAGAAAACAGCAAAAGGACGAGGAGTATTTGCTACAAAAAAATTTGCCCAAGGGGAAATCGTTGTGGTAGGTATGCAAATTGAAGCAGTTCCTGAACGAACAATGTATACATTTCAGATGGATTTTAATTTACATGTCCACCTAGATGAGCCTTCTTGGATCATTAACCATTCTTGTAATCCAAATACTGGGGTAAGGAACAATCAGTTTGGAGGATATGACTTCGTTGCTTTGTGCGATATCGAAGCAGATGAAGAAATTACCTGGGACTATGAAACCACTGAATATGAATTAATTGTTGTCTTCGGGTGCTTGTGCGGATCTCTTTCCTGTCGAGGGAAAACATTAGGATTTAAATTCCGGGAACAAATACTGCGCGATACTTACGGAGAGTACATTGCAGATTATCTCAAAACTCAAAGCAAATGATGTTTAGACATCTCCAGAAATTAAATATGCTGTAACCATAACCCTTGTAGAGACGTAGCAGTGCTACGTCTCTACATTCTTTTTTTTGGAGATGTCTGATGTTATTGTTTTGCTTAAGCTTTTTTCAACCAGCTAAACATAGCGCGTAAATCTTTACCAACTTCTTCAATTTTGTGTTCAGCTTCTTTACGACGCATGGCGGTAAATCCTGGTTTACCAGATTGGTTTTCCAGAACGAATTCTCGTGCAAATTGTCCAGATTGAATTTCGCTGAGAATCTTCTGCATTTCAGCTTTGGTTTGTTCGGTGACAATCCGCGGGCCACGCGTATAATCGCCATATTCAGCTGTATTAGAAATGCTGTCGCGCATTTTGGCTAAACCACCTTCTACAACCAAGTCAACAATCAGCTTGACTTCATGCAGACATTCAAAATAAGCCAATTCTGGTTGATAACCAGCTTCTACCAAAGTTTCAAATCCGGCTTTAATTAAAGCACTCAAACCACCGCACAATACCGCTTGTTCGCCAAATAAATCGGTTTCGGTTTCTTCACGGAAAGTAGTTTCGAGAACACCGGCGCGTGTACCACCGATACCTTTAGCATAAGACATGGCGCGATCGCGTGCCTGACCACTGGCATCTTGATAAACTGCAAACAGCGCTGGTACACCTTCACCACCTTCATAAGTCCGTCGTACCAAATGCCCCGGCCCTTTGGGTGCTACCATCACCACATCTACATTAGCTGGTGGTACAACTTGCCCAAAGTGAATATTGAAGCCGTGGGCAAAAGCTAACACATTCCCTTCTTCGAGATTGGGTTCAATCTCGTTTTTGTAAATCGTTTTTTGGACTTCATCAGGTAACAAAATCATGATGAAGTCAGCAGCATTGGCAGCATCTGCAACATTTTTCACAGTCAACCCAGCTGCTTCAGCTTTTGCAACTGACTTACTACCCGGATATAGTCCCACAATCACATTCAAACCACTATCTTTGAGATTGAGAGCGTGGGCATGACCTTGGGAACCATAGCCGATGATAGCAATAGTTTTTCCAGCCAAAAGGTCTAAATTGGCATCTTCGTCATAATACATCCGGGCCATAGAAGCATCTCCTGTCAGCAAGCATCGTCATTAATTGGCAGACTTCCGATTGTACCCCAAATTGAGTAACACAGATGAACTGTCAATCATTCAATTTATCTCTTTGGACTGAGGAGATGAGGGAGCAGAGGAGAATGACAAATACTTCTCTACGAGAGGCTGCGCCAACGACTATGCTCAGTACAAATGACTAATAACTAATAACTAATGACAAACCTGTTACATAAATCGCAACAATCCCGGCTTTGAGTTTTAGTTCAGTAATACTGGGGTTAACTTCATCCATCTGGGGGTAGATTATGTATACTTCGACTAAATTACCGCGCACATCTGCTTTATTTTTAAGTGCGTTATTAGGAGGGGTGATTTTCACCAGTTGTGCCTCTTCCGAACGGTCAGCAAATCGGGCTTTACCTCAAATTGCAGCCGATAGCGCAGCAAATCCAGTATCTGCACCTGCTCGTGAAAACAGTGTTTCCCAAAAGGCGGAAGCTGCACCAACAGCGCGTTCTCGTCCTCAACTGATCAAAAAGGCAGCAATCTCTTTGACTGTCAACTCTGTAGATAAGACTGTTGATGCCGTTTCGCAAATTATCAATCAACAGCAAGGGGATTTAATCGGGTTGAAACAACAACAACCCAAAAACGACAACCCGCGTTACACAGCAACAATCCAATTGCGGATACCAGAGGATCGGCTAGAACCTACCCTAGAACAACTAGCTAAATTGGGCACTGTCGAGAGTCGTAATATCACTGCCGAAGATGTGGGCGATCGCCTTGTGGATTTCCAAGCTAGATTAACTAATTTGCAGAAAACTGAAGCCAATTTGCAAAAAATTATGGATCTGGCAGGTTCTGTAAGAGATGTGCTTAGTGTTTCCCAAGAACTGAGTAATGTCCGCCAAACTATAGAACAAATTGATGCCCAACTGAAAAACCTCAAAAATCAAGTTGCTTATTCCACCATTACGCTGAACTTAGAAGCAGCAGTTTCTAGCACCAGTCCCCAACCTGCTATCGGTTTGCAAGTTCAGGAAACTTGGAACAACTCTACCCATTCTTTGAGTGCATTTTCTGTTGGCTTACTCAAGTTTGGCATTTGGTTAATTGTTTACAGCCCCTATTTGTTAATTTTTGCTGCTCTTGTCTATGGCTTTAGGCGTTGGCGGCGAACTCATTCACCACGTTTGACACAAACACCAGAGTCAACTAGTTCTGAGTAAACTCCCATAAATCCTACATCTACCTTTGATAAATCTACACAGGTAAATAGGGATTCAAATATTCCAACCTCTTATTGTCTGTACCTTTCTCTTCAAAAATTTTCTTTATCCTGTAGCCTCGATCACTTTAATACTTTTTCAAATGTAAAGAGCAATACAAAATATGTGATGACAATTTTGATACAAATTTGTTAAGAATAGTTACAATAGTCGGCATACACGATAACATTTCTTATGGTAAATTCACTTGACAATAATCCACCCCATCAAGTAGTTATTGTTGGCGGTGGTTTCGGTGGACTTTATGCAGCAAAAACACTTGCCAAAGCGGCAGTAAACGTTACTCTGATTGATAAACGTAACTTTCATCTATTTCAACCCCTTTTATATCAAGTCGCCACAGGGGCGTTATCTCCCGCTGATATATCCTCACCGTTGCGTTCTGTCCTCAGCAAGAGCAAGAATACGAAAGTACTGCTGGGAGAGGTGAATAATATCGATCCAGAAGCGCAAAAAGTGATTGTGGGCGACGAAGCAATAGCTTACGATACGTTAATTGTCGCCACAGGTGCAAAGCATTCCTACTTTGGCAAAGACAACTGGGAAGAATTCGCCCCAGGCTTGAAAACAGTAGAAGATGCCATAGAAATGCGTAGCCGGATTTTTTCAGCCTTTGAAGCCGCAGAAAATGAAACTGATCCAGAAAAACGCCGTGCTTGGTTAACTTTTGTAATTGTGGGTGGTGGCCCAACTGGTGTAGAGTTAGCTGGTGCGATCGCAGAATTGGCAAACCAAACTCTCAAAGAAGATTTCCGCAACATCGATACCTCAGAAGCCAAGATTTTGTTATTAGAAGGTTTAGATCGAATTCTGCCACCCTTTGCGCCAGAGTTATCACAAGAAGCGGAAGCATCTTTGACGCGCTTAGGGGTGGTTGTGCAGACAAAAACACTAGTAACAAATATTGCAAATGATGTTGTTACCCTCAAACAAGGTGATGAGGTTAAAGAAATTGCCTCAAAAACGGTATTATGGGCAGCAGGTGTGAAAGCTTCCGCAATGGGAAAAGTGCTAGCAGAACACACAGGTGCTGAGTGCGATCGCGCTGGACGGATTATCGTTGAACCTGACTTGAGTATTAAGGGACATCCCAATATTTTTGTAGTTGGCGACTTAGCAAATTTTTCTCATCAAAATGGTAAACCCCTACCTGGTGTTGCACCTGTAGCCAAGCAAGAAGGTGAATATGTCGCAACATTAGTCCAAAACAGGCTTGCAGGTAAAAATTTGCCACCCTTTGCTTATACCGATCATGGTAGTTTAGCAATGATTGGGCACAATTCTGCTGTGGTAGATTTGGGCTTTACAAAGCTGAAAGGTTTTGTTGCATGGCTGTTTTGGCTATTTATTCACATCTACTTCTTAATTGAATTTAACAACAAATTAGTAGTAATGATTCAGTGGGCATGGAGCTATTTCACCCGTAATCGTGGAGCAAGATTGATTACAGGAAAAGAAACCGTCACGGAATTTGTAATTAGCGATCGCAACAATTATTCAGCCGATAATAAACAACCGGTAAATGTCTAATTTGTCATTAGTCATTAGTTATTAGTTATTCTCCCCCTTGCCCCCTGCCCCCTGCCCCCTGCTCCCCTACCTCTTCCCCACTCCCCATAACAAAGTTATCGCCCTCATAAATTAGCAGTAAGCTGTTTGAGGGCGTTTTTTATATTTACTATGGCAACTATTAACGACAACTACCTGAAGCTGAAAGCAGGTTATCTGTTTCCAGAAATTGCTCGGCGGGTGAATGTCTTTGCAGAAGCGAATCCTGATGCTAAAATCATCCGCCTGGGCATTGGCGATGTTACCGAACCTCTGCCGGAGGCTTGCCGCACAGCCATGATTAAAGCTGTGGAAGAAATGGGCGATCGCAATACCTTTAAAGGCTACGGCCCAGAACAAGGCTACGCATGGTTGCGGGAAAAAATTGCTACTCAAGATTTCCAAGCACGGGGAGCCGATATAGATGCCTCGGAAATCTTTATCTCCGACGGTTCCAAGTGCGACACAGGCAACATTCTGGAAATCTTTGGTCATGACAATATAATTGCCGTGACTGACCCAGTTTACCCTGTGTATGTAGACACTAACGTAATGTTGGGAAATACTGGGAATGCCAACGACAAAGGAGAATTTGAGGGTTTAGTCTATCTGCCAATTACTGCTGATAACAACTTCACCGCAGAGATTCCCTCCAAGAAAGTCGATTTAATTTATCTCTGCTTTCCCAATAACCCCACTGGCGCAACTGCTACCAAGGAATATCTCAAAGCTTGGGTAGACTATGCCAAAGCTAATAACTCGATTATTTTCTTTGATGCAGCCTACGAAGCTTACATTACCGATTCGTCCCTTCCTCACTCAATTTATGAAATTGAAGGTGCAAGAGATGTTGCGATCGAATTTCGGTCTTTCTCTAAGAATGCAGGTTTTACAGGAACTCGTTGCGCGTTAACTGTAGTACCAAAGACACTCACAGCAAAAGCCGCCGATGGTTCCGATGTCGAACTATGGAAACTGTGGAATCGTCGCCAGTCTACCAAATTCAACGGGGTTTCTTACATCATCCAACGGGGAGCCGAAGCGGTTTATTCCGAAGAAGGACAAGCGCAAATCAAAGGATTGGTTAGTTTCTATCTAGAAAATGCCAAAATTATCCGTGAAAAACTCACAGCCGCCGGATTATCAGTTTATGGAGGCGTGAATGCACCTTACGTTTGGGTAAAAACTCCTAATGGTTTATCCAGTTGGGAATTTTTTGATAAGTTACTGCAAACTGTCAACGTTGTCGGAACCCCTGGTTCTGGCTTTGGTGCTGCGGGTGAGGGTTACTTCCGCATTTCGGCGTTTAACAGCCGAGAGAATGTGGAAGAGGCGATGAAGCGGATTGCTGAGAAGTTTAAGGTGTAGAGCGATCGCTTTTGTTAAACTCAATCTATTAATCTAAAGGTTACGGTGGGCTATATTATCCACCGCAACCTGATAGATAATTATTGAGTATTTAGCTTATTGATATTTTGGTTATGACTGCTGCTATCCCCGTTTTCAAAGCTGTTAGCCAGATGCAGTTAGCACCTGGTAGCGCGGTGACTATTCCTGATGTTAGCTGGCAAGAATTTGAATCTATTTTAGAAGAATTGGGACAAAAAAGAACTACACGAATTGCCTACAGCCAGGGTACTTTAGAAATTATGGCTCCTTTACCAGAACATGAAATTCCCAAAGATTTAATTTCTAATATTGTCAAAATATTGCTAAAGGCTAAAGATATCAGATATCAACCTTTTGGTTCCACCACCTTTAAACGGCAAGGTGTGGCAGGAGTTGAACCTGATGCTTGCTTTTATATTCAAAATTATCAACAGATGATTGGTCATCGCCGTTTACAACCTGATGATCCGCCCCCAGATTTAGCCATTGAGACTGATGTCACATCGAAAACTACTCTCAATGCTTATGAAGCTATTGGAGTCCCAGAATTATGGGTTTACGATAACGGAAATCTTTCTATTTATTTGCTGAAAGAGGGTAAATATATAAAATCTAACACCAGTCCTAATTTTGAAGATATAGCGATTACTCAAATTATTCCTGCTGCTGTGGAACGTAGTTGGCAAGTAGGAAGTTTTCAAGCTTTGGAAGAATTGGAAGCGATGATTTAGTAAATGATTAATTAGGCATTGCTCTTTGTGAGTTACTGCCAAATTTATAAATTGCAATTATGGCAATATATGCAGTAGCAACAAATCTGCTTGAATTTGCGATCCTATTTAGGAAAATAGTGAAATAAATGGCGAGTTAAACAGTTCAGAAAATTATAGAAAAGTTTAAGGTGTAGGTTTGTTGGGCATCAGTTTTGGGTATCTTAAAGGTTAAAGTTACCTAACGATCGATAGTTAAAGGAGTAAGATTAGCAAATGCCAAATAATCATTTACCAAAGACAAGATACGAAATAGCTGATAAACCTAAATTCTCAATGGAGCTTTTTGCCGCAGCTCGTTTAGAGGCAACAGAACGTGCAAGATTTGTTGGTCTTGTCTCGGCACTTGAGCCATTAGCTGAACAGAAAAAATTTGAATACCCAGATTTAAAAAAAATTGTAAAAGATACCTTAAATAAGGTGCAAGATTCGCTGGATTTACCTGATGATATAAAGCGATCGCTCGAAGGGAGTATCAGTAATCTAACACGCGAATCTGTCTCACACGCTATTAAACGCCTTATTATAACTCATTTATCTGAGGACAAAATGGCATTAGAAATTCTGGAAGAAGCTTATAGAACCCATTTGATATCTTTTAGACGAGCAAGTAGAATCAACAGAAATTAGGTGCATTGAAACAGTTTAGGGTTGAAAATGGGGTATTCAA
>NZ_JABXKQ010000111.1 GCF_017114945.1 Nostoc sp. JL34 | reverse complement strand
TGATACTCACCCTCAAGTGTTCCCTTTGTCAATACTCTGCCACCTGAATCCTTACGATTTATGTAACAAAGCCTTCAAGAACAGATAAATTGTAAAAAGAAGCCGATTATTTTTCTAAAATGTGCATAAATAGCTACAAATCAGCAGATAAGACATTAGGGAGAATACCAAGTAAAGACTCTGGTAAACAAGATTTTAGCTGGTTGGGATACCGTCATTCCATGTTTTTTATAATCTGCTCAAAAATAAGCTTTTATTAGAAGGAGTAATATCATGGTCACTACCAGAAATTATCGTTTATTTAAATTTAGAGTCTGGTTTAGTTTAGTTAGTTTATTATTATCTTCTAATCACCCTACTAATGCTGCACCACCGAGAAAACCAGATAAGGTAGAAGCATGTGAAATATTGGTAGTGGGTGGTGGTTTAGCTGGGACTTCAACAGCTTACGAAGCCTTGCTTGCAGGTCGCACTGTTTGTTTAACAGAGATCACTGATTGGGTAGGAGGACAAGTGAGTTCTCAAGGAGTTTCAGCCCTAGATGAAACTAGTACACAAGTTGATTTAGGATTGTTCCCTCGTGGTTATAAAAGATTTCGGGATCTGATCAAGCAGGAGTATGGCAAGCAAAATCCTGGTGAATGCCAAGTCAGTCTCTCCTGCTTTTTACCAAAAGATGGTGAGAATATATTGCGACGGATTTTGCAAGAAGCTGCTCGCAAGGGAGGAGGTAGACTCAAATGGTATCCCAATACTGTTATTAAAGAGCTAGAAATTACTCCTACTAATGAAGGTAGTGCTACCAAGGTGATCAAAAGTGCGATCGCTATTCAGCATCAACCTCAATCTAATACGCCACCACTAAATACTGAACCACTGTCGCAAACGATTGAGGATACCTACCGCTACGAAAATTCCTCTCGATTTGCCAAGACAATTGTGCAGTTTGTATCGGCTACCCCCAAAAAGACTGACAAGGCCTCACCAAATCGCCAAGCTGATTGGTATGTGATTGAAGCGACTGAGACAGGAGAATTAATTGCCTTAGCCGATGTACCTTATCAAATAGGTATCGATCCGCGATCACTATACAACCCCTCATCCTCCAGCAGTAGCGGTGATCCTTACTGTACTCAGGGTTATACTTACACCTTTGCCATGCAGGCAACTAAAGAAGCTCAAGAGCATTCTATACCAAGTTTCTATCCTAATTACGCAGGATACTATAGCTATGAAAAGCGTAATCTTGCAAGCTTCCCTTTTGTGTTTGCCTATCGTCGAATTTTAAAAAATCCTAAACAGCCCACAATACAAGATAAATTTGGCAATTTTCAATTTATCAAACCTATGCTAGGTGATATTTCCATGCAGAATTGGACATGGGGAAATGATTATCGTCCAGGAACCTCTAAGGATAACTTGATTCTCAATCGTGACCAGATCAGACAAGCAGGACAACTAGAATCAGGAAAGTGGATGGGAGGCTTAAGAGTTGAAAGTCTACGCAAAGCAGAAGAAGCCGCACAGGGGTTCTTTTATTGGTTAGTAGAGGGAACCACGGATTCTCAGCTTGGTAATGGAGTCAAAGAACCCAATCCCAATAATCGTTACTTGACAGGAATAAAGTCACCAATGGGAACCGAGCATGGACTCTCAAAGTATCCCTATATCCGAGAGGCGAGGCGGATTATTGGTCGTCCGACACGGGGATATGCAGAAGGCTTTGCAATCCAAGAAATTGATATCAGCCGAAAGAATTTTACAAATGAATATTATCGCCAAGTGTTAGGCGATCGCACTTACCGCAATTTAGCGATCGCCTTGGGTAATACAGATGCGATCGCTCGGATTCAAAACAACGCCACACCTACTCAAGTCCAACGTACCCGTTCCCGTATCTATCCTGATGCCGTCGGTATCGGTCATTACAACATTGACTTTCACCCCTGTATGGTATCGAGTCCCCCAGAACAACAAGGAAACAGTGAGCGCCAAGGAATGCGCCAAGCTGAATCACAAACCTATCCTTTCCAGATTCCACTTCGAGCTATGATTCCACAACAAATCGACAATCTGATTGTGGTAGGTAAAAGCATTGCTACAAGCCAGATTGCATCTGCCGCCTACCGCGTCCATTCCTACGAATGGTCTTCAGGTGCAGCCGCCGGAACATTAGCTAATTTTGCCTTAGAAAAGGGAATTTTTCCCTATCAACTGATAGATCAACTACCCCAGCCAGAAAAAGAGCTAGAAGCCTTACAACAACGCCTGAGACAAAATCAAAATCCTATCACTTTTCCTGGTGTTTCAATTTTGAATAAAAGCTAGCTAACCATCATCAATTAACAAAAAGAGGGGGCAGTGGGGTGTAAGGAAGATAATATTTCTAATTTACCTTTCTTAAATCAGTAGATAAGTTGACCAGTGAGAATACCAAGTTAAAGACTCTAGTAAACGGGATTTTAGCTAATTGGGATGCAGTGATTCTATATTTTCATAAATTCGCTCAAAAATATCTTCCAATAACTAATTTTTATGTAATAAATATGTCTATATATTGTGACGTGACGTTTCTGGGTAAGGAATGTGGGTTTAAATGAAACATGGGATTTTTGTTAGGTGAAATGATGACTTTTTATAGTTAACGATGAGGCTTTCACAACCTAATCCGACCATTTGTAAGTTAACAGTACAAAACTGACTTGGAATTTGGAAATAAATTTATGACTCGTAATATCTACGTACTTCTTGTTGGTATCGATAAATATTCCAATCCTGGAGATAACTTGAATGGATGCGTGAATGATATCGAAGCCGTCGAAAAATTTCTCAATACTCGTCTAAAGTATCAACTTCACATTAAAAAACTCATTGATCAAGAGGCAACTCGACAAGCTATGATTGACGAGTTTGAAAATCACCTTTGTCTCGCATGTAAAGATGATGTAGTTCTGTTCTACTTCTGCGGTCATGGCTCACAAGAACTGGCAGGAAAAGAATT
The DNA here is from genome assembly GCF_017114945.1 of Nostoc sp. JL34. Lineage (GTDB taxonomy): Bacteria > Cyanobacteriota > Cyanobacteriia > Cyanobacteriales > Nostocaceae > Nostoc. The sequence continues at coordinate 17,328 of NZ_JABXKQ010000111.1, read as the reverse complement.
CCATGTTTTGGAGTATGACAAAGAACCAGGTAAAAAAAAGCTGGAGACAATTGTGTGCTATGACAGCCGAACTACAGACGAAAATGGCAATGAAATTAGAGATTTAGCCGATAAAGAATTGCGGTATCTGATTGCCAACGTAGCGAAAAAACAACCCCACATTCTTGTTGTGTTTGATTGTTGTCATTCGAGTTCTGGCACTAGAGACACAGACAGCAAACAGAGAGTTCGGCGGTTGCCTACAGATAGCCGTCCGGCAAGAGCATATCATGAATTTTGTTTTGCTGCTGATTTGGCGATCGCCCAAGACCTAAAACATGGGATATTTCCTCAAGGGCAACACGTCTTCATATCTGCTTGCCTTCATACAGAGACGGCAAAAGAAATTAACGATGAACATGGCAAAGGCCGAGGACTGTTCTCTTACTTTCTCCTCAAGGAGTTAAACAGTCTCAACGCTGCGCTGTCCTATAATGACTTGCTCAATGAAGTTAAAGGTCAAGTTCATGGTCGCAGACGAGATCAAACGCCTCAGCTTGAACCGATTGCTATGAGTTCCCAGGAATTGGACGGGATAGCTTTTTTGGGTGATCCAGAGGTCATTACACCACGAGAGCCATACTTTAATCTGAATTATCGCTGCGAAATACCAGATCAACAATCCGCAGAATGGATCATTAATGGCGGTGTATCTCAATTTTTGCAAGTAGACAGTGGACTGGCTATTTATCCAGAAAATTGCACTGTTGATGAAATCAGAAGCCAGTCCCGGAAACTAGGTGACGTGAGAATTACAGATGTTCGCCTAGAAGAAAGTGTCGTGAAGTTCATCTCTGAGTCTGAACCTTCAAAAGATTCTACTTACAAAGCCGTTTTAACTAAGCGACCTTTGCCGACTGTAAGCTTTTACTTGGAAGGTGATGCCCAAGCATTAGCGCAAGTAAAAGAGAATCTAACAAATTCGCTAGTTGTGAGAACAGAAAGCGATCGCAACAAATACCATCAGTATCGCCTCTACGCACGGAAACAGCAGTTTGAAATTACGGATAGCAGCGATCGCTTGCTAGTGGTTCCCATCGCCGGAAATGGCGAATATGACGTAAATAAAGCTGTCAAGCAAGTAGAACACATTGCTCGATGGACAAAAACACGGCAATTAGAAAACCCTAATTCCAAGATTCCGAAGAATGCGATCGAGATTGAAATCACCTACAACGACAAGGTTTATACTAATTCCGATCTGCGGTTGGAATATGTCGGCAAGCAACCGCCAAAGATTCGGCTGAAGCTGAAAAATACTCTCGCTCTCCAACTAAACCAACCACTTTACTGCGCCATCCTGGACATTTCAGACAGCTATGCGGTGAGCATTCTCAAGGTTTTTCCTGAAGGTGGTGACGGCACATGGATTTGCCTGAATCCAGAACAAATGTATCAGGCACGAGTGCGTTCAAGCGGAAGTTTTATTGAAGATATCCCATTCGGGATGCCACCGGAAGTAATAAACCAAGGCTTTACAGAATATCAAGACATTCTCAAACTCATCGTAAGTACGGAAGCCTTCACAAATCTTTCGCAGTTTGAGCAGAATAGTTTGTTACGTGCGGATCAAAAATCCCGCGAAATACTCACCGATCCCCCAGTTAGTGACTGGATGACAAAGCAGATTACACTGACAATAGTTCGAGCGAAAGATAGTGTCGAATTGATCCCACAAACTGAAAAGTCTCTCTCTGCTGGTGTTCGGGTTACGACACCGCCGGGCCTACAAGCTACTGCCAGTCTCAAAATGCTTTCATCCACAACTCGGAGTATGAGCAGCATCGCGTTACCTGCCCTTCTAGGTAATACGGAAGCGTTCCAATTTTCGACGAGTCGCAGTGTAGGTGAAGACGCGAGTGTGTTGGAATTAGAGGTCAATCCATCGACAATTGATGCCGTAAAGCCAGACTCACCAATGGTGATATCAGTCGATCGCTCCTTAAAGTCAAATGAACTGGTTCTAGCTGTAGCTCATGATGGTGAGTTTTACTTTCCGTTAGGGGTTGGTTTGGCTGAAAATGGCAAGACTGAGATTAAAATTGAACGTCTCTGTCAGCCTCAACGTTTCAACACCAAAGAACGTGAAATTCGCCAAGCCATCCAGATATGTTTTCGCAAAGTTGCGTTAGATAATCTGGGTCGAAAGTCTACTTATGCTTGGTTAAGGAAAGCAACCCTCAAACCGGACGGCACGGTTAGCTACACCAACAAAAGCGATGTGGACACTGTGAAAGTTGCCGTTGCCAAAGCCAAAAATATTCTTCTCTACGTTCACGGTATTATTGGCGACACAGAAAGCATGATTCCCAGTGTGCGCTATGCCAAAGTAAATGCAAACGGGCAGACCAAATCGTTAGAGAAATTGTATGACCTGGTGCTGGCGTTTGACTACGAAAGTTTGAATACGTCCATCGAAGACACGGCTAGGGAACTGAAACGGCAACTAGCAGAGGTGGGGCTAGAACCAAACCACGGCAAGACATTACATATTTTGGCGCACTCAATGGGCGGTTTGGTGTCCCGAAGTTTCATTGAACAGGGGAACGGCAATCAAGTGGTCAATCATTTAATTATGGTTGGCACTCCTAATGGCGGTTCTCCGTGGGCAACAGTACATGACTTAGCAACTACTCTGCTATCTTTTGGGTTAAATCTCTCCTCAGTACCGCTTGTACCCTCAGTATTAGAGAAACTGGTCGAGGCAATGAGCGTAACACTACGGGAAATGCACACCAGCAAATCTTCATTTATAAATGAACTCAAAACGTTTACCGATCCCAAATGTCCTTACAGCATCATTGCAGGAAGCACCGCATTAATGGATCAAGCCTCTGAAGTGAAACAGTTATTGGATGCGCTGAAGAAAAATATGCGTCGAGCTATCACACTTCCCTTTGGAGATGCAGAAAATGATCTTGCTGTCGCTGTTAGTAGCATTATCGATGTGCCGAAGGATCGATCGCCTGCTGCTTACACTCCTGTGCCGATCGCCTGTGATCACCTTTCCTACTTCCGACAAGCAGAAGGGTTGGATGCGATCGCAAATGTAATTGGTCACGCTTTTGGCTATCCGCCCGAACCTTCACCGCCTAATAGTCCGCCTTATTCCTCCGTATCCTCTGGTAACATAGGTATACAGCCGACCGGGACAACTTCTCAGAATGCACCAACAGAACAAACTCATCACTCAAGTGCTTCCACAAATGGAAATAGTTCTGTCCAGACTATAATATCTCAAACGCCTCCTTCTCCAACCCCAGAATCTGCTCAAGTTTCACCTCCATCTAACCCAAACCATGAAACTCGAACCACAAAATGGTTTGATACAACTCATGTCCTAGCGATCGGGATTAATCGTTACAAACAGCCAATTGACACACTTGAAAACGCGGTCAACGATGCTATAAAAATTCACGACCTCTTTGATGAGAAATGTCTACTCTCTGGAGAAAGTATCAAGAGATACAAGCTCCTGGATCAGCAAGCGACCTTCAACGCAATTCATCAGCAGCTGAAAACATTAACAACTGAAGTTAAGCCGAATGATCGCTTGATATTTTACTATGCAGGACACGGAATTGCGCTGCATAGTCAGAAAGCGAAGGATGAGTCCCTGCCAAAAACCAAAAGCAAACCTCGCGGCTATCTCATTCCCTATGATGCCGAGATGGAGGGTCGCAAGAATTATCTATCTATGGATAATTTACTTGATTGGTTGAGCGAAATCCCATGTCGCCATTGTTTAATTATCCTGGACTGCTGTTATGCGGGTTCAATTCAGTGGTCACTCGATAAAACACGAGAGGCTTTACTAGATAAAGTTTATCCAACTGTTTTAGATAACTACATCGACAAAAATGCTTGGTTTATCCTAACGTCCTCTGACGAAAATGAAACAGCAAACGACGGGGAGCCTATTGAACTCAATCCAGAGCAACAGCTAACAAAGAATACTCGTGGTTCAGGCAAAACATCAAACTCTCCATTTGTTAGGTGTCTACATGATGCTTTAGTTGGTGGTAAAGCCGATACCTATCCCGAAGGAGGAGATAAAATTATTACTACATCTGAACTGGAGACATACCTCAACGGCGAAGTCACTAAAAGTACGAGTCAAGTAGACAACCTACAAACTCCGCAACGATTCAAACTTACAAGCAAACATGGAGGAGGGGAATTTGTCTTTCTGCTCAATGACTTTGAAAAAGTTAGAGAGCAACTGCCAAAAGATCCAGATGTGACTGCTGACCATCAAAATAACCCCTACAGAGGCTTAGAGTCCTTTACGGAAAAAGATAAAGATTGCTTTTTCGGTAGAAAAAGAGTCACAGAGGAATTGTTTAATCATGTAGAGGTTCATCAGCTAACTGTTGTTGTGGGTGCATCTGGTTCAGGCAAATCAAGTCTTGTGAAAGCAGGACTCATCCCCAAGTTTAAGGATAAGTTCCAAAAATCTGTACTGTCACAATCATTCCAAGAATTAAATATTGTCGCCCAAATGCGTCCTGGTCAATCGCCTGCTGATATTTTTAACAAAACATTAGAAGAGTTAAATAAGCTTCCTGACGAAACAAAATATCTGCTAATCATTGACCAGTTTGAGGAAATCGAAACCCAATGTCACGATAAGAAAAAGAAAAAAGAATTTTGGCAAATACTCATTGAGCAATTGAAAAACCCTGCAAAAAACTTGCAAATTGTTATTACTCTAAGAGAAGACTTTGAAGTAATAGTACGTGGTCAATTTGAATCCGCTATCACTGAATATAATCAATCCAAATCTAACAAAGATGCTAAATTTGTGAGCGATTGGGTTGCTGCAAAATTCATTGTCCGAGCTATGGAGCGTGGAGAGTTGGAAGAAGCGATTGAAAAACCTGCCAAAGAAATGGCTGTTTTATTTACCTCAGAGTTAGATCCAGAGAGAAAGATTCAACGTCCTCTAATACAACAAATAGTTGATGAAGTTGCAGGAACGCCAGGAGCATTACCACTGCTGTCATTTGCGCTATACACCATGTATCGCAACTTTGCTCGACGGTATGTGAATGATAAAGAAGCAGGGAAAACACCTAAGCGGGAAATCACTTGGGAGGATTATGAAAGCCTCGGTGTGAATGGTGTACCAGGTGCGCTAACAAAACGAGCTACTGAAGAGTATGACAATCTACTACATCAGTATGTTGAAGAGAATGGCAAAAAAGTTATAAAAAAAGATGCACAGGGAAAACCTCTGAAAGTAGAAAAATTAATTGCTCAGGCTCGACAAGAAATGGTCAAATGGTTGATGCTACGTATGGTGACTCTGGATGGGAATCAGATAGCCCGCAGACGAGTTCTCAAGCAAGAATTAAAGTATGATGAGCGTTATAATTATCAAAAATCGGAACAGCTTAATCTAGTTATTGATATCTTTGAGCAAGCCCGACTTTTAGTATCAAAAAAAGAATATGTTGAACCTGCTCACGATGCACTGATTCTCAAGTGGGAGCAATTACAAGGATGGATTCAAGAAGAAAAGGGAAGTATCATTCTGCGCGATCGCGTCATTCCAGATATTAATGACTGGCAAAAACTAAAAAATAGCGAAAAGCCTTCTTATTTTCACCAGCACCTTCTTAACGCTTTGGGAAAAAGTCTCGATTGGACTGTGGAGCAATTCGGCGTTAAAGGCGAGTTGAAGCGCTTAAATAAGCAACAGATAAAGAATGCAAAGCGACAAAAGAGCTTTGCTGCATCAAAAAATGGTGATTCTGCTGGCGATGATATCACGTTGGTTCAGGAAACAGCCGAGACAGCCTCAGAGAATTCGCCTTCTAATCAGGAGACAACTGAGAGTAATACGACTGTAACTGTCCAAAAAACAGCCAAGCCAAGTCTAAAGAATTTTTTCTTCAAAGAGGCAAAAGCACAAACAGCACTTTCACAAACTCAATCTAATAATACACAACATTTAAAATCAAGCGATCGCCTTTGGGATAAAGAGTCTCGACTAGAAGTTTTGGGTCTGCAATTAGGTAAATTGCGGACTGCTAAAGATAGTTGGTTGAACAAAACAGAAGCAGACTTTGTACTGCAAAGCCTGATTAAACGCGAGAAGAGTCAGGTAGTGAGAAATGGTTTTCTGAGTATTGTCGGATTCGCCGTATTGCTACTGACAGTTTGGGCTTTGAATGAACAACGAAACACGCTGATTGAGCAAGTTCGGACATCTCGACAATCCGCAGAGGCAAACTTACAGGCAAATCGTGACTTAGAAGCACTCACGGATATTTTGCGGGCAAGAAAGACATTTGATAATTGGCTATTAAGTATTTTCCCCACAAACCAAGAGTCCAATATTATACCATATACTTCTTGGATCAAGGTGGTAAACTCAGAATTAGAAAGAACACAAGTTCGAGGAACATTGTATAAAGCGATTTATGCGACAAAGGAGCGTGATCGATTGCAATTGGATCGCGCAGTAATTCATGGTGTAGCGTTGCATCCCACAAAAGATTTATTGGCGATCGCTGGAAATCTTAACACTATTCGGCTGTTCAACAGTGCCGGAAAACAAATGGGGGCATTTCCAGCAGACCAGAATGTTTCTACTTTGGCATTCACACCAGATGGAAATTGGCTGGTAACTGGAGGTGGGAAAACAATCAAGCTCTGGAAAGTAGACGAAAAAGGAGCAATCGAAACATCTAAACCATTTGAAATAAAAGAAACCTCTCCGAATTTTAATGTAACAGATATATCATTTCCACCTAAAAATAAACAAGAAGGCAAGGTTGGTGATAATTACAAAGTACAGATAGCTGCGGTTAGTTTTCTTCAAGATCAAACGGATAATAATAATTATTACAAAGCCCAGATTTGGGAACTGCAAATACCAAAAAATGGACAACCAACGCTGACATTTAAGTCAGCAAATGATCAAAAAGAGAATAGCTATGGTGTAGCATTTCGACCAAGCAAAAATCAAGAAAAACCAAATCAAATTGTCACTGTTGATGAGGGTGACAAAATTACATTATGGCAGACTACTAACGATAAACTAACCCCAATTATTAAGCCGATTCACACAGGTCAAGTCAATGTTCAAAGCGTAGCCTTTACTCAAGATGGCAAGCTCGCCACAGGTGGACAGGACAACACAGTTAAATTCTGGGAAATAAAAGAACAGAAAGAACAAACTGTCATCAAAGAGTATAGAGTATTTAATAAGCAGTCAAATACTGAAACAGGAACGCTACCAAAGATTGTCTATGGCATGGCATTCGGTGTAAATAATAAACTAGCAATTTTTGGTGAAGATGATGCGGTTACACTGTTGAATAATTCAGGTTCTATCGACAACACAATTCAACCCCAGGATACGTATGTCAACAATGCGATCGCCGGAAACATGGCTTACAATCCTACCAAAAAGCAAGTAGCGGTGATTGCCGGAGGAGGCACAATTCGATTATGGGATCTGGAATCAAGTAAGCAGGAATTTCAGTTCTCTATACCAACTGAGAAATATGGAAATGCTATCAGCTTGGCATTCAGTCCCAGTGGTGAGGAATTAGCAGTAGGAACCCAAAACGGATACATCACACTTTGGAATACTTCGGGTGAACTTCTTGATGAGGCTTATCCGCAATGGAAAACTAAGAATGATCAGCCTATTCAGCCTATTCAACGAATTATATTTTCCCCTGATCGCACACAACTGGCAGTGTTTGGAGAAAGCGGTGATCTAGGGTATTTGTCGTTTGAGCAGCCGAACACCCAGCAGTTTAAGACTGAATTTAAAGAAGAGCCAACAGATTTGGGGAAAATCAAGGATGTAGTGTTTGATTCCACGTTCAAAAAGTTACTTTCCATTGACGACGAACAGAATTTTAATGTCCAATTTCGGAAAGATCAGTCCGCTTCGCCACAAAGGGTTGAAACTCAAGCGAATAGTGTGGCGTTCAGTCCAAAGAACACATTTTTTGCTACGGCTGGCAAGGATGGTAAGGTCAAGCTATGGAAATTTAATGAATTAACAAAACCGTATCTCGAATTCGACACTCACCAGAAGAACATTCAAAGTATTGTATTTGATCCCCAGAATAGTAATTCACTTCTAACTGGTGGAGAAGATGGTACTGTTCGATTGTGGGATATCTCCGAAAAGAAACCTATCCCATTTTCTTTAAAAGAACAGAAGCCTGATAGTTTAGCGCTTAGTTCTGATAGTCAGCTACTAGCAACCCTGAAAAACAAAGATCAGCTTCTGATATGGCAATGGAAAGAAAGTTATGGCTTCCTACCCAAAAATATTTCCGAAACAAATTTGGCAAGAGGAAAGTATACATATATTTCTTTCATGCCTAACAGTAACCGTTTGTTAACTGTTGACGAAGATTACAACGTAAAATTATGGGATAGTGAGGGTCAGCAGTTTGTACCACTCAACGAGAATGAACCAAAGCAGCAAGTCAGTTGGGTTACTTGGAGTGAAGATGGCAAAATTCTAGCTACTGTTAATATTAAAGACTCAAAAAAGGAAACAGGAAAAGGCAAATTTAGCACAATTAAATCACACACAGTCAGGCTATGGAGTTTTCAAAAAGACCAATTCAAAGAGATAATTCTTAATAGCAATAGCGAATTAATTAGTTTGCAACAGCAAGAACAAATTACAAGTATTGCGTTGAGCGCTGATGGCAATAAATTGGCAACGACCCAAATCGATCCCCCTGGTCGAATCAAGTTCTTCGATACATTACAAGGCAATAAGATTAGAGAATTCCAAACGCAGCAAGGCAAAATTAACAGTATCGCGTTCAGCCCGAATGGAGAGCGGCTAGTAACTGTTGGAGCAAGCACACTCAGACTCTGGGATATTTTGGGGAATCAACTTGACTTAATACAAGATGATAAGATTGAGCGCGCTAGGTTTAGTTCTGATGGCAGGCTATTAGCAGGAATTAGAGAAGATGCAAAAGACAAGGTAGTCAGTCAGTTAATTGTGTGGGATGTTTCGGGTGACAAATACAACCCCATCTATGGACAAAAATCAGACCAGAAGTTCGCAGTCAAGGCTTTTCAATTTAGTACTAACGGTCAGCTAGTAACATTTGGAGAACATCAGGTTAGCCTGTGGGAAATTCATGAAAAACAACTACTTTCTCAAGCTTGCGACTTAGTGAGGGGATATCTAGAGAACAACCCCAATGTCGCTGAGAGCGATCAGCATTTATGCAAAGGCGTTGGCAAGGGTGTTAAACTAGATAACTCAGTTGAACAACAAACTCTCACTAGTGAAGCATCTCCCACACCGATGACACCCCTACAAGCGATCGCCGGAGATTTTTATGGTAGGGGAGAAGAACAAGCTAGCGAAAATCTGATTAAGAAAAAGCCCAACAGTGTAGATGATTATATTAATAGAGGTATTGCCTACTTCAGATTAAGAAACAAATACCTAGATAAAGACTACATAGGTTTTGCTATTAAGGATTACACTACTGCTCTGGGAATGTCTCCTACAAAGTCTCAAAGTGTTCAAGCTTATGTTAACAGAGGAATTGCTTACTCCACCAGGTCAAAACCAGGTGATCAAGAAGAGGCGATCAAAGCTTACAACAAAGTGATTAGTGAACCTAATCCTCTCAATCCTACTTATGTAGATGCTTACATTAGTAGAGGTATTAGTTACTCTGCTCTCGCCAAACACGATGAGGCTATTAAAGATTACAACAAGGCTATTAATATCAATTCTAAAAATGCTAATGCTTACTATGCTCTAGGTTTTACATTAGCTCTCCTGCAAGGAAAAGAGCAAGAAGCGATCGCAGCTTACGAAAAAGCCGCAGAACTTTATAAGGTAGAACTTAATAAGGCATCATATTTGAGTAGCACACGGCAGCGCATTCAGAAGATAAAAGCCAAGTTGCCTTCTAATTAGTATTAATGTAGTATTGGAACCAAAGTGAAGCGAATGGTACGTTGATCCAAGGCAAAGCGAGGGTAGCCCCAGTGTTGGGGAATGGATATTGTGGCTTTCATAGATTTAATTGGGGATTGGTGAATGATGGGAAAATGAGAAAAGAATTCAGGAATCAGAATTCAGAAGTCAGAATTTCGGGAAGAGGTGGGAAAAAGAGGAGAAAGGAAGGCAGATTTTATTAACTTCTGCACCCTGCTCTTTGTTTCTTTACTGACTCCTGACCAAACAATTCGCAATTCGCAGTTCGCAATTCGCAATTGAAAATGCGAATTATGAACTAATTGATTAATTGGCTAACCTTGGAGTCAAAGCCGCCACCATACCGTAGGTTGGTGGTCAACAAGATAGTGGGAGGTACAAGCCCCCACTAAATTGTCTTAATTGCGAATTGCAAATTGCGAATTGGAGTTGACTCCTGGATTCTGACTACTGAATTACGCTGTGACTAACTCTGCCTTCTCCAGCAGTCGTTGCAATTTATCGCCAGTTAGCTGTTCTAAGGGTTGGTCTAAAATATATTCATCAAAAATGGATTTATCATCAGTAGACACGTCCACCATCGACAATGAGCGCACAGCATCAAGCACGGAGTTAGAATACTGCTGCTGGACTGAATAACGCCTCTTCACCCACCAGTTACCGTCAGTGCATCCGACTTGCCCCAGTTTCACGCCCTTGTTGTTGTAAATGCCATCATCGAGAATTTCAAACCCATAATTCTGGCACTCGTTGAAGATATGCGCCATGATTTGGTTTTCGGTAGAAGAGGACAAGGAGCAGGGTGCAGGGTGCATGGGAGAGAATCTTTCCCCTCTGCCCCCTGCTCCCTGCCCCCCTGCTTCTTGTTCCTGCACAGGTAATGAGCCGTCTTTGTAGTGAATACAGATGAAGCGATCGCAACGCATTACGGTATTGGCACGAAATACTTCTTTGTCGTTGACCATAACTACCCAGCGTTGCGTTAAATGGTTGTCGTCATGGCTGATACTGGCTACCAGTTTGTCATCAGCATAATATTCGTGATGGTCAAACGAGATTTCGACTATTGTGAGGGGTTCGGGAGCTATGGCTTGGGCTGCGGCTTGTTCGTCCGTGACTTTCTGAAGCTGGGTGGATTGGTGGGTGATGATTGCGTTTACCCAGGTGTCAGCCCCTCTTTTGTCCCCGGTGGGTGTAACGCCTAATTCGGCAGCGATTCTTTTGAGACGGGGGAGGTTATAGCGGCAAAGGGCTTGCTGTGTGTAGGTTGGATGCGTCATAATTAAGATTCCTTATTATTAGGGACAGAGAAAGCGCTTCAGATTGGTAGTCGAGGGCGCTTTCTCTTTATCTTTTCCTATATGCGCTAATATATTAGCGCTGCCAATAATATTTTAGCTATTATCGCTAATATATTAGCGTGTATATTACAAAGGAAGCGCTAAAAAGTTATGGTTTATATGGAGGATATTAATTTATGGGAGCTGCCATTTGTGGCACTTGAAGACAGAAACTCATTGCCGGATGAGCCTTGTGTTTACTTGGCAATCGATAAAGATAACTCGGTGCTGTACGTGGGCATGTCAGACAATTTAAGGCAGAAATGGAAAAGCCATCCTAAGCTAGAAGCCTTAAGTCGTCTTGAAGGCGTTAAAATCTCGTACATTAGAACCGAAGTTGAATTACTCAGAAAGTTAGAAAATGCCCTAATCAAAGTTTTCAAACCTCCGTTGAACTTAACGGAAGCACCCAAAAAAGGTATTGCAGCTTTAAGGGAAAAAATGGGGTTAACTCAAAAGCAACTAGGTGATTTAGTTGGAGTTGATACTTCGACAATCAGAAATTGGGAATATGGCAAAGGCTCAGAAACTTTTGCAAAAGTAGCAAGACTTTGTAAAGTGCTGGAATGTGATATTGAAGATTTGTTTGAGGAAGAAGCAGTGTGATGATTGAACCTGCTGAAGAACCTCTTTTTGCTCTAGCCTCTGTCTCATTTTATAAGCTATGCCTGCGGTGGGTTACGCTTACCCATTTACCATCTACATTATTCAAAAGCTGTGTTGCGATTGACTTTGAGCAAATGCCACTGAGCTAAAAGAGGTGGAATCATGACTAAACCACCCCGTAAGCGCAACAAAGCCACCTCTGCTTCATGCAGTGAGGACACGCCACCAGATAACCAAGACTTTGAAGAAAACCCAGCTACAGCAACAATCACCGTTACTGCTGTTGAAGTAACAGAGTTGACTCAAGAGGAGCAAAGCGATCGCCTGCACTTGGAGAGGAAAGTGGAGCGGGCGTTCTTTGAAGCAGGGAAGGCACTGGCGGAATTACGCGATCGCAGACTGTACCGTTCGACGCATGGCACATTTGAGGAATACTGCCGGGATAGATTTGGTCATAGCCGTCGCCAGTCTTATCTTTTAATGGATGCGGCTGTTGTTTTTGATAACTTGGTTGAAATTTGTGATCAATTTGATCACAAATTGCCGACAGCAGAGGGGCAAGTTCGACCCATGACAAAGCTTGAACCCCAGGAACAGCAGGAGGTGTGGCTAAAAGCAGTAGAACTTGCTGGTGGTAAAGTGCCGACTGGTAGAATCGTCAAAGATGTGGTGCAAAGGATCATGGAGAGAACCCAAGTACCGAACACTTACCAAATCGGCGAAGTGTGCCAAATCGTAGTCAAAGACAACCCGGAACTCAGAGGCAAGGGTGGGTGTTGGGGTATCGTTAACCATGTGGGCGAATTCAGCTGTACTGTCAAAACCTGGGATGGCGAGTACACCGTTGGGTTGCAGCATCTGAAGTCTTTCAACTACCTACCCCAGGAATGTGAGCAGATGCAGTTAATCAGCGATCGCATCAGTCGAGTGTATTCCGATTCACTTGAGGAGACAGTCAAAAGTCTGTTGCAGTCGTTGGGGAAACTGAATCGGCCTTATTTAACGGCTGTCGAAGATAAATTGTTGGGTTTGATTGAGCGAGAATACGGGCTTATAGATCAATCTCCACAAACTCATAGACAATAATAAATACACATCTTATGATTATGAAATCAGTTTGATATTTGGCAAGTCAAAGCGAGGGCTAAAACCCTGGGGATCTGCCAAAATCGCCAGAACCTTGACAAGTAAATAGTTTCACAGTTTCAGTGCTAAGGGAAGTTGACAGTTAGTCGCAATAAGAGCGCCTGAAATCGACCTATTTTTGAGGTTTGCCAAAATGCTTCCCAGGAAGCCTGCTCTGTAACAGTTTCAGCACCGAGCGGTTTCCAATAACCAAATCCCCTCACGGGGACTGAAACTTAACGAAATTATCGGCACCATTTTCCACAGAGATTAGTTTCCAAAGACTATTACCCCGCAAAGGGACTGAAACGACCTTAAAGTTATATGTTATAAGAACGACTAACTGTTTCCAAAGACTATTACCCCGCAAGGGGACTGAAACATCTTGCCTCATCCCTTGCTAAGAAAAGCCCAAAGGGTTTCCAAAGACTATTACCCCGCAAGGGGACTGAAACACAGAAAATAATGAATTTATAGGCTACAAAAGCCTTGGTTTCCAAAGACTATTACCCCGCAAGGGGACTGAAACTGCCATCTCCAAGTTGTTGGAATACCGCTTGTCGTGGTTGTTTCCAAAGACTATTACCCCGCAAGGGGACTGAAACAAATATTCTCTCGACCTTCTACCGTAGTTTGCGTAGAAGTTTCCAAAGACTATTACCCCGTGAAGAGACTGAAATAAGTTTTCACAAACCATTCCCTCTAAAATTGATTACCCCATAAGGTTAAATGAAAATTTATAATCAAGCTGAAACCTAATTACTTGTGGTAAGTTCCCAAAACCTATTACCTTATAAAGGGGCTGAAAAGAGTCTTAAATATAACCTTGAGGATTAAGTTTTATACAAATTCCAAGTATTTTGAATTTCTAAAGTCATTTCTTTTCTCATATCCCAAGGTAGTATAACTTCTACTTTTGACCCTAAAGCACGTAACCATCTGACAACGTAGTAGTCAGTTACTCGGTAATCCACTTGGTAATAAGCATCCGTACTAGGACGAAATTTAATAATGTCTAAAATTGCTTTTCGATGTTCAAGGTTTAGTGTGTATTGTTGAGTTAAATTGGTAGTTTGCCCATAACTAATTCTAGTAAATGTATCATGGATACTGATGCCATCGATATAGCGTTGGTGAAAATCTTGCTCAAACCGCAATACCATTGCTGCTTTTTCTTTATAAAAGTCACACCCCCATGCTTCTTTTAATTGAGTGTTAACTGTTTTAGGAGTTGGTAATTCATTATCCTGATACTTCTCTCTTAGTAATTGAGGAACACGGGGATCTTCCCAGTCTAAAAACTCTAGACGTTTAGAAATAATTCTATCCAAGCGATATTTATACCAGTGAATATCGCCTTTTGGAGTGTTGCCATAGGTACATAAGTATTTAGCGCGTTCCATAAAATAAATACAAACTGGATAAACAACACACTCCTTAATTTGATTTCGATGAGCGCTGTGATATGTCAATAATAGAGGTTGGATATTTCCTGCGTTCCAAATTTCCTGCAATTGACTTTGAATTTCATCCACTGCATCTTGAACATCACTTGATTCTGGTACAACGTAATCAACGTATAAAAAAACACGATGATTATCTTCATCTACTTCTCTTGAGAATTCCTCAGCTAATAAAGGATATGCAGGATCGAGAAAACTAAACATACCTAATGCTCCAGCTAAATAGGCTTGTTTTTCTAGCGTTAATCTACTATCAATATTTTCTGAAGTAATAAAATTTGGTAGTTGGTTTACTCGACAATAATGCTTACTTCTACCAGATGTGTTATTCAGCAATTGAAGGCATTTCCGAGTAACTAATAAATCTAAATCACTTTGAAGGGATTTGCGGACTTGAGCAAATAAAGGCTCATTCAAAAGCTCGTCTATCTCAGAATCTGATCTATTTATATATTTTTGTAACAAATTCTGCCACTGTTCTATAGGTACTTCCCATTCTAAAAACCATTGTTTACTTGTTTTGAGACAAGCGCAGTTTGGATTTTGATGGTTGAGAATGTCTGCTAGCTTTTCATCCTTGTGAGTTTTAGTAAAAAAAGCTTGTCGCCAGTCATTATAGGTAAAGCTGTCATCTAAAGTAGCGTATCCTTTATCACTATATAGCCAACGTAATAATGCCCATAGCCGTATAGCGCGAGAGAGATTATGGCTTTGGTCGAGAGAGCCGTTGGCTAGATGTTGTAAAACTGTGGGGTGTGGGTAGTTAGTGACGATTACATTCACGATCAGTTAGAGTGTCTCAAGTCTTATTACTAAATTAGCAGGTATTGGAAAGGGGTATTTCCGATGCTATGTAATACTGGGTATACCAATCTAAGGAATATGGATTAAATAAGATCCAGAATTATCACACCTGTGGCTTGGCAGTATAATTCCATTGGGGCAAATAATCATCAAACACAATTTTCATCGTTTGCTTGAAATCCCCTGTGACTTTGCGACCTGTTTTATATACCTGAGTCAAGATAGTTGTAAACACCTTCAGACCAGTTTGGGTCTTGGCATTTGCCATCAAGTTTTTAACCATTTCGACCGAATCGAAAATCACGCCCTGACAAACACGGGTCAGATGTGGAAACAGCCGATGCTCAATAGGGTTGTATTTGGAAGTGTAAGGGGGATAGTGAGCAATGCGGATTTCAATACCGAGTTCGTTGACCAAGGCTTGCAAATCTTGTTTGAACAAATATTGTCGGGAACTATTGCTGCCACCACCGTCACACATTAGGAGAATCGAACTCGCCGACCGATAATGCACCGCGCCATAGTTTTGCCACCAATAGCGAATGGAATCACAGGCAAATTCACCCGTATCATGGCTAGTACCAATCTGGATGTAACCGACGTTTTGTGTCAGGTCATACAAGCCATGTGGAATCGCCACTCCATCTGCCAAAGATTTCCAATCATGGTCGAATACCTCAATCTCTTCAGTTGTATACATTCGTCCCGGACGATACAACTTTCCAATCAATTCTTTTTTTTTGTATCCATGCTCAAAACCGGATTGCCTGCGGCCTGATAAGACACTTTGATGTGTTCAATATTTTCAAACTGTTCATTGCGCTGTGGATGTTCGCCTGTTGCCAGCCGTTTCTGGGCTTTGCGTTTACGGTAGTGGTAACGTTCAAGCAGTTGGTCTACGACGGTGACACTAACACTGATTCCCTCCGCAGTCAAAAGCAGAGCGATTTCTTGTCGAGTTAGGTTAGTCCATTTCACTGTTTCATCCATTGGTGAGCCTGCCGTATGTTCAGCAAGTACTTTTAGAAATGCTGCATCAAGACCCTCGATAGTTTCAACCTTAGACTTGCGTCCCCCTCCACTAGGACGAATCTCACTCATGTTCATCGCTGTTTTATCTTCCAGTTCCTTCAACCCAAACCGAATGGTGTCGTCATCACACCCAAATAGTTGACTGATGTAGTTAATTCCCCCCCATCCCAGTTTTAGAGCTTCAATCGCTGCATAACGACGACGATCTTTCTCTGATAAGGACTGGTAAAGACGTTGCATTTTTGCTTCGACTTCGGATGAGTAGGAATTCATATCACACAGAGGATACCTATAGATAACTTCAGCCTATCATTGCATCCTAAATTTCTGGATCTTATTTAATCCACTTTCCTAAGAAGCCACATATATCTACCACATGAGTACAACCGAGTTTGAGCCGTACAAAGTAGACCACCTGTTTTTGCTGATTGGTGAAAATCCCCTGCCCAACTATGTTGCAGCAAAGCTGTTGTTGAAGGAGGGTGGTAAACCTTATCTAGTTTTCAGCGAATATACGGAAAAACCTGCGGAACGTCTCAAGGAAATATTGGATTTAAGCGATAACGAAATGGTTCCGCTTAATAATAATGAATCTAATGCTTATGAAATTAAGAAGAGGATTAGAGAAAAAATTAAGGAGATTAAAAAATATTTTCCAGATAAAAATAGTTTTGGTTTGAACTATACGGGTGGCACAAAAGCAATGGCCGCTCATGCCTATCAAGCACTACTTTCTCCTGATGATAAAGACTTAACTATTCAACTTAATCCGGCTCCTGTTTTCAGCTACTTAGACTCTCGTAGCTTGAAGATATTGATTGACCAGACCAACAACCCTATTCCCTTAGATATACCAAAAGAACCGCTAGAACTTTCGCTAGAAAAACTCGTAAGGATTCAGGTGGCAGGGTATTGACAAAGGGGACACTTGAGGGGGAATATCGCAAATATGAACCAAAACCTG
>NZ_JABXKQ010000012.1 GCF_017114945.1 Nostoc sp. JL34 | reverse complement strand
TCAGTACCTCTGCCATAATCCCCCTGTCAATAGGGTTTGAGACGCGCTAACCCTGCCAAAACCAAGAGCATTTAGAATTAAGATATCTCCTCGTCCTTGACCACCAAAAACTGTGTCACTGGCAAATAAGAAAGGACTGGGAATATAGGCATCTCCAGATGAAAGGATTAAAGTATTAGGATAATCAGGCTTGCCATCACGATTAGCATCCTGATTTTTGAGTGCATTCAACACCGCCGAAAAGTTCGGTGCATCCTTCAGCGCAGGGACACCTGCTTCTTGATCGGAAGTATGTAAAAGTTGTAGTGTGAACCCTGACTTATGTGGTGTTTTGACTTGCGCCACACCAACAGTAGTTCCTAGAAATAAAAAGATGCTAAATATAATGAGCCAACTTAATTGACTAGCACTTAAATATCGGCTATTAAACTTACTGATAAATCGATTTTTCTGATCGAAAAAAGACATAATTAATTTTAGAGTTAATCAGTGATGAATAATTCTATAGTGGATTTTTAAAATTTCATAATAAATATTTTATAATTTAATTTTAACATTCATCTTCAAAACTGTATTCAAAAGCCTCTGGTTGCAAATGTGGTTGTTATTCAATAAGCGTCAGCTAACATATACCTATTTAGTGATGATTACTCTTCAGCGTAATTCGTAATTTTTGAATTACGAATTACGAATTAAGTTAGCGGTAGCGAGGATTCTATCGTTCGCAGGAGCGTCATTACGAATTATTCACTTTGTCTTGCCAAACAATTTCCTTAACTTTGATTTCTTTCGGGATCAATTTAATTTTGTAGAAGCTATCTGCAACCTCTTGTTGTTTAGCAATCACTTCATCTGTGAGCGGAAGTACATCATAGTCACGCCGCTTTTCTGCTATTTCCAACACAGGAGCATCTATACCCAAAGCCGGGGAAAGAAATTTAGCAACTTCAGCAGGATTATTCTTTGCCCAGTCACTAACTTGCTTCACCTGAGCTAGAACTATTTTCAAAGCATCTGGCTTGGCATCAACAAAAGATTTTGCAGCCAGATAATAACCACGATTGGGAGCCAATCCCGTCGCGTCTGCTAAAATCCGTGCGCCTGTTGCTGCTTCTGCTGCGGCTAAGTAAGGATCCCAAATTGCCCAGGCATCAACGTTTTTTCTTTCAAATACAGCACGAGCATCGGCAGGAGTGAGAGTTACTTTTTGGAAATCACTGTACTGTACTCTTGCCTTTTCCAGCGCTTTCAGCAATAGGTAGTTAGCATTAGAACCTTTGGCAAAGGCAATTTTTTTGCCCTTGAGTTCCGCCACACTTTTAATAGGTGAATCCTTGGGCACTAGGATGGCTTCAGCTTTGGGACTCCAAGGATCGTAGGCAACATAAACCAAAGGAATACCCCCAGCTTGAGCAAATATAGGTGGTGATTCTCCGGTATAACCAAAATCAATACTGCCTGCATTCAATGCCTCAAGTAGTGGGGGGCCAGCAGGAAATTCTGACCAAGTTACGGAAGATCCTGAAGTTGCGAAAGCTTTCTCTAATTCCCCTCTCGCCTTTAGCGCATAGAGGACAGTTGATGCTTTCTGATAACCTATGTGAATTGTAGTGCCGCTAGCTGCTGGAGTGGAGCCAGTTGTCTGCGGTGTGCCAGAGTTGTTGCTTGTGCTTGGAGAACAAGCAGAGACAGCCATAGTTAAACTAAGTCCCACTGCAAACAGTATAGAAAAAGTGCGGATTCTTGGTTGTTGGAACCTCTGGAGGAAGGCAAAAGCCATACCCAAGAGTCGGGTTGGAGAGAACTTAGTCAACATCATCACTCTGCTTTCAGGAGTCAATAAATATTAGACTTCAGTAAACCTACGGTAAATCACCGAAAAGTTTATTGAATTACCGTATTATATTGGACTTTAGACAAAAAACATGAGTTCGCGAATTATTTTAAGCCAACCAGCATAGTCTGAATCCTTAATCCCCAGTTCAATCCATACCCGCCCAATCTTTTAAAATGGGTAGAACAAACTGGCGTTGCATATTTGCGGGATGATTTTGCTAGTTTTGTGGGATGGGCATCTTGCCATTAGTGTCAACTTAAGGTTAAAACCCATTTGTCAACGATAGGTTTTGTTAGGAACGAAGTATAAAGGTGAACTTTTTTCTGACTTTTATACGCAAGCTGGTAGTGATGCTAATAAACAAAGCATTAATAGTCCATGAAAAAGTTCGTTTTTTGTCCCTTTCAAACCGAATTTTTAAGCCTAAATGCTTATTGACATAGGAAGTTTGAGCTTAACTTGACACCAATGGCATCTTGCCCGTCCCTTGTATTTCAGGGCTCTCGTGTCGCCCACCCTACAAGAATCATCCCTTGATTCAGCAACGCCAACAAACTCAATAGGTCTTTTTTCGCCCACCGTTATCCGCACTGTACTTGTGGTGTCGGGTGTGATTTATAAAACTTTATTCGTTATTACACGGATAAAGTGACTACTTTTTTGTAACTGTAATTGCAATTGAGAAATCAGGTGTTGAGTCTCCTGAATTTCTTTGGTAGGGTGGGCATAGCCCATTAAAAATTATAAATTACTGGTAGGAGATAATTGCTGATTTACCTTGACAAGGTTAGTAAATTCCTGCAAAGTTTGACGATACTTTTCCTCAGCTACCCAGAATAAATCATTATGATTTGCCTTTTCGACCCACAAATAAAGTTTTGGGGATATTGCAGCATTAAACAACTTTTCTCCATGAGCAAAAGGAATGATATCATCTGCCTTTCCATGAATCACCAATATAGGACATTTTATTTTTTTGATATTGTCCAAATTGGGAAACTTATCAAAAGGTAAAATCTGAAAAGGTACTATGACTTGAAAAGCAGAAATAAACGAACTTTCAATAATTAAACCACCTACTGGTTTCCGCATCGCTAAATTTACCGCAGAACCACCGCCAACCGAACGCCCCAAAACTATAATTTTTTCAGGTGGTATTTTTAAATTCTGGGTCAAATAATTGTAAGCACTATTGATATCTTCGTATGCATGACTTTCTGTCGGCTTTCCTTCACTCGTACCATAACCGCGATAATCATAAGCAAAGACACTAAAACCCCATACGTGTAATTTTTCTAGGATCTGTTTGATATCTCCTAAGTCTTCAGCATTCCCATGAGAATAAAGGATAGTATATTTAGCTTGATTGTTTAATAAATATGTAGCTGATATATTGGTATTTTCCCCACTCCTTAACTTAAGAATTGTTGGATCATCTTGATAGCTAGAAGGTTGAGAAAGAAAAATCATGCTATCTGCTCGAAAATATACAAAGATCGCAAAAAATATATAGATAAATACTAAAGATTTAATCATTCGTTGCCAAGTAAAATCACCAATTAGCAGCTTTATAAGTTGCTGTTTATCCATTAGTTTTTATTTCTAGGGTAAAGCTTTATTTCAAGATTTCCCAACTTATTATGTTTTCTAACCACAATTAATACAACTTCACCAAACTTCATGCCAGCTTTAGAAGAAAAACTATTGAGTGTTCTGAAGTTGAGCGACTGAGTAATTGCTTGACCCGGATTATTGAGCCGATACCAACAAACATTGTTATATTCCCTGATGCTAGACAGAAATGATTACTTTTGTATCAGTTACAGTTACCAAAACTGCAACGGTTATAAAATTCCAGGCTGCTCAAGACTATTCTAGGTAAGTGGAAACTTCAAATGTGACAGAACAAATTTAGTGTGGGGATTTAGTCATGTCTTACCCGATTCCGTCCAAAATGTGGCAGCGAGTTAGTATTGTAACATTGTTATTATTGATACCCTCAGTAGGGATTGCGATTTTACGTCAGTCTGCTACGGTTGCAGTTCCAGCCAATCAGACTCCTCCCAGTTCTACGGCAACAAGCTCGATTCTACCCAACCACCCTGACTACCAAGCACTCCAGGCATTGGTACAACAGTATAGTTGTGTTGTCTCCGTCCAAAACTTTGGCACTCTTCCGATAACTCGGACTGAGTTCGCCACAGTCTTGAATGCTTGTCTGAATCGGAGCAATGAGCTAATAGCGACTGACCCCAAGATAGTTACCCCAGCGGATATGAAAACTCTGCAACGCTTGCAGTCAGAATTTGCACCGGAGTTAGCAACCCTAAAAAGTCCGATAGATGAATTAGAAGCTCGTAGTCCCATCACTCCGACTCAGACTACCAGAGAACGGACTCAAGCCGAGTCTACCCGAAAGACTCAACCCTTACCCACAGCCCCACTCCCTAGTATTCGGTCTGGCTCATCTGTGCAGGATCAACTTGTTAACCGTGCGACCATGCCTAAACCCCAAGCTGGTAGCAGTATTGGAAGGGTTGTCCCTGAACCTCAACCAGGTAGCAGATTCAATACAGAAAACTACAACCGAATTGAAGATAATCCCTTTCATCGCGTTGAGAATGACCCCCTTTCCACTTTTTCAATTGATGTAGATACAGCATCCTATAGTAATGTGCGACGGTTTATTACTCAAGGGGAATTACCACCCAAGGATGCAGTGCGAATTGAGGAACTGATCAACTATTTTACCTACAATTATCCCCAACCAAAAGGCAATCGCCCTTTTTCCGTCACCACCGAAGTTACTGCTGCTCCCTGGAATCCTCAACACAAGCTGGTACAGGTGGGTTTGCAAGGTAAACGCCTAGAGAGTGAAACCTTACCACCCAGCAACCTAGTATTTCTAATTGATGTCTCCGGTTCTATGGATGACCCCAACAAATTACCCTTGGTGCAACAGTCGCTGAAATTGCTGGTGAATAAACTGCGTCCTGAAGATCGGGTAAGTTTGGTAGTCTATGCTGGGAATGCTGGATTGGTGTTACCTGCGACTCCTGGTAGTCAGAAATCAAAAATTCTGGCGGCGATTGACCGCTTGGAGGCTGGAGGCTCCACTGCTGGGGGTCAGGGCATTGAACTCGCATACAAGATAGCCAAACAAAGCTTCCTCAAGTCTGGTAATAACAGAGTAATTTTAGCTACTGATGGAGATTTTAATGTCGGGGTTTCCAGTGATGGTGACCTGACGCGATTAATTGAACAAAAGCGAGATCAGGGAATTTTCCTCACAGTGTTGGGATTTGGTACCGGCAATTATAAGGACGCAAAAATGGAGCAACTGGCTGATAAGGGTAACGGCAACTACGCTTACATCGATACCCTATTGGAAGCTAAAAAGGTTTTAGTTAACGATCTGAGGGGAACTCTGTTTACCATTGCTAAAGATGTGAAAATTCAGGTGGAATTTAATCCAGCGAAAGTTCAGGCATATCGCTTGATTGGCTACGAAAACCGCCTGCTGCAAAACCAGGATTTTAATGATGATAAGAAAGATGCAGGGGATATTGGGGCAGGTCATTCTGTCACAGCGCTTTATGAAATAATTCCCACTGGTACGAAAAGTGATGTGAAACTGCCAGAGGTAGACCCCTTGCGCTATCAGCGTTCTGGTGAAACTGCCCTGAATACTGCCGGCAATGAGTTGATGCAGGTGAAACTGCGCTATAAACTGCCCCAAGACAGCACCAGTCAACTAATTACCCAAACCATCCAAGATGATGATTTGAGAGCCGACCGGATACCCTCCACCAACCTGAGATTTGCTGCTGCGGTGGCGACCTTCGGGATGGTGCTGCGTGACTCTGAGTATAAGGGGAACGCTAATTATGATTTGGTGATGAAATTGGCAACCCAAGCGAAGGGAGAAGATCAGGAGGGCTATCGAGGTGAGTTTATTCGCCTGGTGGAACAATCTAGGGGGTTGATTACCAGGACGGGGAGCAGGGAGTAGGGTAGTTTCAATTACTTGAAAAGCGCTGTAATATCTTGGAGATACAATCTACACCAAAAGAGCGATCGCCTTTGATGTCTGCAATCAAACAGGCGATGCCACTTGCTCATACTACGGTGTACACACAAATCCTAAAATCCTTGTCTGGTAATATCATGTTCGGGTAAAGACTTATCATTTAGACCGCAGGGGGCAGGAAGCAGGGAGAAATAGGTTTTCCTGACTTTTGCACGGATGCGGTAATCATAAGTAATTAACCGGACTTGATATAAGATACAAGCCGATATAGGCAAGGTTTAGAATTGAGCAAGTTGATTATTAATCGTGTCACCTTATTGAGGGAAATCGTCAAAAAAACTTGTTACAGAAAACGCCTTCTCTACCAGAGGCTTCTGGCAACGTACAGCGTCTTTTGAGAAGACTCCGACTCCCTCATCGGGTCACCGTGTATTCTCAAAAGATGTATACAATAGTGCTTTTTTCTATTTCTTCCTTGTGAATCGATATATTTTCATATAAGGCCAATCAACCTCTTCTTCTAATTTATATAAATCACTCATTTCTGTTTTAAAAACATCTTTAAATTTCCAATAAAACTCACGATTAATTATCACAAAAACCGTATCTGCATTTTTAGTCATTGTACTAACTTTTTCTGCAATATTTTTCCCCTTCACTGTTTTGAGAATATATTCCGACGCATCTATAGTCGAAGAATCTCCATAATATTGTAGTAATCTAGGCTGTCCAAAGAACAATACAGATTTTGCAGATTTATCTCGATGTTCTAGAAGGTAGCGAACAGCCGAACGATAGTCATCTTTTGCATAGGCTGGATTTGAATAGTATTGAAAATTTGCATAAACATTCATAATTACTAAAGCAACAGTAGCTAACTTGGTAACTTGAGATGTTATATCAACTTTTTTATAACGCTGATAGTTATGTAAAAATGCTGATGGAATCAGAATGAAAACTGGTATACATAGGTAAAAAGAGTGGCGTGGTAGCCAATTAATTTTTGTTGCCACAGCAAACAGAAAAGTTAGGAAAAATGATGTGATTATAAGGAATATAAATAAGTAATCAGCCTGTTGATATCTTTTTCTCTGGCGCTGTCTCAATAAACTTTTTATTAAAGCTATAAAAATTACAGTAATAGCAATAATAAATATTAGAAAATGGGGCCAATAGCTAAGTAAAACGTTTATCTTTTCATCATTACGTAATTGTTCTAATGGCGTCCCATAGGATGTCCCAACCAAAATACCATAGATGACAAACATAATGTTTTGAACTATGGGTAATCCACTACGAGTAACAGTAGTAGCTGTCGGATCTGATGCGGCAGATGAGGACAAATAGAACCAAATCATTGGGGAAGAAAAAACTATAGGAGGTATCCACCATTGGAGCCATTCTTTGAATTTTCTATAAACAATAATATGAGATAAGCTAAGAGACAAACTAAAGATTACTGTCAAAATACTGCCAAAACTTCCTATGGCAGTAAAAATTCCAAAAAGTACTTGGGGAACAATCTTATTACTCTTATTTTTATTGATTGAATAACTAAATAGGTATATTTGAATTGAGACTATAAATATTAATAATGTGTAAGGTCTAGCATCTTGACTGTAGAATACGCTGAAGGAACTAACTGCTAGGATCATGGACGACCATAATGCATGGTTTTTTCCATAAATACGTAGGCTAGTAAAGAATATGGTAATTACTGAACCGACTCCCAGCAAAGCTGAAAGCGCTCGAATGGCAAATTCACTATCTCCAAAAGCCGAACGCCAATAGAACAAGACTAAATAATAAAGCGGTTGGTATTTGTCACCAGCTTCTCGATTTATAATATTAAAGAGATTTTCTTGAACGCTTCTACCATCAGATAAAGCTAGACTCCAGCCCTCATCATACCAAAGACTTTGATTTTGCAACAAACAAAAACGCAGAAAGATGCTAATTATGATAATAATAATAAAAACAACGTAGTATTTTGCCTGTCTCATATAAATCTCCAAAGCATTGGTACACAATATATGTAACTTTCTCAGTATAGAAATACCACTCTGAAAATTGAGTGGAAGATTGCAATTATTATCTCTATGCTAGGGTCGGCTCAATGTTATCTATGAAAGACTTTATCACAGGAAGGAGTATTTTATGGTGTGATGATCAAGTCAATACAGTAAACCTTTGATATTATGTCCACTTCAAGATTTATCATTTAGACTGACGCCGAAAGGGGGAAGCAAGCTACGCGTAGCGGACTCACCAGAAAGCATCAGAACTTTGGAGACATGCAGAGAAGTGCGATCGCAGAAGCTAATGCTGGGGATTTCGACAGATACGGGGAGATTTTAATAATTAAGTGATTAACTGGACTTAATATAAAATCTCTAGCAGATGAGTAGGTAGATTAGCATGAGTGAAAGTACAGAAACGATTTTCAGCAAAATCATTAGTCGGGAAATTCCCGCTGATATTGTTTATGAGGATAATTTATCTCTGGCATTCAAAGATATCCATCCCCAAGCGCCTGTTCACATTCTCGTCATTCCCAAAAAACCCATTGCTACATTAGCTGAAGCTGAATCCGAGGATCATGCTCTGTTGGGGCATCTTTTGTTAACCGCCAAACGTATTGCAGAAGTTGCTGGACTGAAAAATGGTTATCGAGTTGTCATCAACGCTGGTGATGACGGTGGTCAAACAGTCCATCACTTACATTTACATATTTTGGGAGGACGGCAGTTGGACTGGCCCCCTGGTTGATGAGAGGCAGGGGCCAGGGGAAAAGGTACAAACCGAGTAGAATTGTGGGCGAAAGCACCCCTGCTCCTTTTGTCCATTGGTTGAGAGCAACAACAGCAAGTGCCGTGGTTTTCTCCCCCTGCTCCCTGCTCCCCTGCTTTGTAGTATCAAGGAAAGCATTATAGAGCTTAATACTGGCGGCGCATTCTCACTTGAGTGTACGGTAGTGTAAAAACAACTCACTTCCAATCTGACGAGTTTCGACGAGTTGGAGATGAGGAGCAACATTGGGAATAAAACCCTCTCCTTCCACTGGGGTAGAGGCGTGCTTTCCTCCATAAATGACGGGCCAAATGGTCAACCACCAATCGTCAATTCGCCCTGCCTGCAATAGAGCCGCCGTTAAAGAACCGCCTCCCAAAGCAACAATCTTGTGAATACCCCGCTCTGCCATCAAGGTGTAAGCCCGATCCCAGTTCAGGTCTGTATCTCCCAAATCAATTAATTCAGCCTGTTTTTGCAAGGTTGTTGTATCAGAACTGCGCTCCAAACCAGCCCGTGTCGTAAATATCCATCGCTCAATGTCCTGGGTCAAAAAAGGCAAGTCCAGCGATAGGTCAAGAGAACCTGAGACAACGCAGGTAATGGGCTGGGGAGGCTGACCCCGAACCTCACGTGCTGCCAACAGTTCGGGATTACGAATTGCAAAGGTTCCTCCCTCAGCCCGAATTGTCCCTGCTCCTACCAGGATTAGATCAGCAAGGGAGACTTGATACTCCACGTGTGCTTGATCATCTGCATCAGATTCACGAGGCGCTTTAGGGTCTACGGCGCTAATTTTTCCATCGGCCGTCATGGCAAGAACCACAGTTGTTTGAATAGCTGACATGATTACGTTTTGACAATTCTTTATAATTTTACCTTTTTGAATTCTTTACCATGAATAGTTGTTGCATTGTGCTTTAGATCACTTTCTAAGCGATACCTCGAAGTGCTAAAAGAATTGTTGTTAGATGATTGTCTCTACACAAGAGTCTGATAAAAGTCAATTTTTTTACACCTAAGAGACTGTCATGCCCAAGTACATATCTATATCTGCAATTGTATTTCTCTTAATTTTAATTTTGGGGTTTATATCTCCAGTTCAAGCTGCAACTTCCCGTTCAACTTGGGTCGAGAATGAAATTTACCAATACAATCATCCCTTTGCTTCTCAATTGCCTCAAGAACTGGCAACGAAGATGCAAAAGATGAAGGCTAGTCCTTTCGCCTTTTATCGGGGGACAGATCACATTTTTTATCGTGATATGCAGACCTTACCAAGTTCAGGATTTGTGAATTCTTCAACTTCAGCCATCTGGTTAGAGGGAGATATGCATCTGCAAAATCTCGGAGGAATCAGAGATAGCAATGACAACAACGTTTTTGACACCACCGACTTTGATGAAAGCTATCTTGGCCCCTACGTTTGGGACTTACGACGGATGGCAGTCTCGATTTTGTTGACAGCTAAAGAGAATGGTATTAACTCAACTGATGCTCAGGATATTGTCCGTAATTTCTTGGATGCTTATCTGAACAAAATGAGTGACTTTAAAGGAACCAACGACGAGCTGTCATACCGTTTGCAATCCAGCAATACGAACGGTGTGGTAAAAGATTTGATTCAAAAGGCATCAGATAACAGCCGTTCTAGCTTGCTAAATAAGTACACGCAGTTAAATAATAGTAACAATAGAGTATTCCAGACAACCTTGGAACTTCAGCCTGTATCCAGCAACACCTATTCCGATATTGCTGGGGCTATGAGCAGCTATATTGCCTCAATTCCTAGTAGTAAGCGCTACAACAATAGTTACTACACCCTCAAGGACATTCGGCTCAAATTAGGTTCAGGTACTGGTAGTCTTGGTAAGTACCGATATTACTTATTGATTGAGGGCCCAAGTTCAGCAACCGACGACGATCGCATTTTGGAAATGAAGCAGGAAGGTAATAGCGCAGTTGCGATCGCAGTTCCAGGTCTGCTGCCAACTTCAGTCTACGGAAACCAAGAAGGAGCGAGAGTGACAATCGCCACTAAAGCAATGCTCTCTAATACTGATCCTTTAGTTGGCTATACTACGGTCAGTAGCATCCCCTTTATGCTGCATGAAAAATCACCTTACCAAGTGGACTTTGACTATACCTTGCTAACCACGAAGTCAAAATTCATGGATGCGATGGGGTATGCAGGGAAGGTGGTTGCCAAGAACCATGCAATCTCTGATAAAGACTACGATGCTGCGATTATTTCTGTCAGCGCTGACAAAGAAGTGACTGATATTGTGAGCAATAACAAGGCTGTATTCAAAGATGAAATTGTTAACTTTGCGGTGGACTATGCAACTCAAGTCGAGTATGATTACACGAGTTTTGTAAATGCTTATAACCAAGGCGTAACACTCTACTAGTATAGGTGCTGCTGCCAGTTAAATTATTAAAATCCAAAAAGGATCTGCTGTGAAGGCTGCAATCAGACTAGCTAATGAAAGTGATGCCTTAGAAATGCTGGCAATTTATGCGCCAGTTGTGCGAGAAACTTCAATTTCTTTTGAGATAGAGCCTCCCAGCAAAACGGAATTTGAAGGGCGCATCAATAACTATCAACAGCAGATGCCTTGGCTAGTGTGTGAAATTAATGGTGAGCTTCTAGGTTATGCCTATGCTACTCCCTACCGGAGTCGTGCCGCTTACCAATGGTCTGTAGAATCATCCGTGTACGTAAATGTTGAATCTCGTAGAAAAGGAGTTGCTAAAGCTTTGTACACTTCCCTTTTTGGGTTGCTGCAACTCCAAGGATTTTATAACGTTTTTGCTGCGATCGCTTTACCTAACCCAGCAAGCGTCGCTATGCATGAGGCTGTTGGGTTTTCACCTGTAGGTGTATTTTACAGAGTTGGATATAAATTTAATGAGTGGCACGATGTCGGCTGGTGGCAACTATCTCTGCAACAAGAGCTACCCCTACCTGTAAATCCGCCTCTTTCTTTGCTAGAAGCTCAAAAATCGGCTCTGTGGAATGAAGCTTTAAGAAGTGGACTCTTGCTACTTCGCGTTTAATTTGGTGTTGCCCTTAGCTACTTAATATTTGTACATAATTTTCCATAATTTTATCTGCAATAGAACATTTTGATCCTAGCCATATACAGAAAACTTGTCTCAGAAGCGTAGCTGTATTTGCTGCTTGATTCTTACAGAAGTCTATGATACTATCCGTGCAATCAATAAAAATACTGTAATTCGGTCGATTTATCGTAGATTAAAATCTGATCAAAATTGTGTGCCATTTACAAAGCTGCTTAATTAAATTTCTCAGCTAAATTTTCATTTCCATTTCCAGCTAATTGCCAGTAGCGCCAAGGGCACACATTCAGTATTGAATAAACGAAAACATTAAAGAATAACTACTAGCATTATGGTAGAAATATTGACAAAATCTCACTTTAAGCCATTCAATTGCTTTCTACTATTTTTAGTAGGTGGAGTATTCACCTTATCCACAACTTTAGTCAGTTGTAAAGCACCAACGACACCAGAGCAAGCTGCTAACGCCTCTAATAGCACCAAGACAAAAGTCTTACACATGGGCTACATGACAGCTGGAGATTTACTCAAGATTAAAGGGCTGTTAGAAAAACGTTTAACTCCACAGGGTATTTCTGTAGAGTGGTCAAAATTTGCTGCTGGGCCGCAACTTCTAGAAGCGATGAATGTAGGAAGTGTAGATTTCGGCTTTGTCGGTGAAACTCCGCCTATCTTTGCCCAAGCGTCTGGCGTTCCTTTTGTTTATGTTGCTAGCAGCAAACCTGGGACTGGTGAGGAAACTGCTGTTGTAGTCGATAAAAACTCTCCAATCAAGACAGTAGCTGACCTCAAAGGCAAAGGACTCGCCTTTCAAAGAGCTACTGCACAGCAGTATTTCGTTTTGAAGGTTTTGGAAGAAGCAGGACTGAAACTTAGCGATATTAAACACATCAACCTCACGCCATTAGAAACTCGTGCTGCATTTGAACGTAAGAGTGTTGATGCGGCTGTAATTGGCGACCCTCACCTGGCGCTATTTCAGAAAACTGGGAGTATCCGGATTATCCGAAATGGTAAGGGGATTACTACCCAAGGAGGCTACTGGTTAGGGTCACGCAATTTCGTCAAAGATAATCCTGATGTTGTGAAAATTATTTTGGAAGAGGTCAACAACATCGGAAAATGGGCTGAAGCTAACCCACATCAAGTAGCTGAACTGATTTCGCCCGAAGCAAAAATTGATGTTCCAACACTAGAACTAGTATCAAAGCGCAGGCGTTACACATTAAGACCCCTTAGTGAAAAAGTTTTGTCAGGACAGCAGAAGATTGCTGACTTGTTCTATGAGCAGAAATTCATCACTAAAAAAATAAATGTTAAAGAAGCAGCACTTTCCTCTGAACAATATGCCGCTTTGACCCCTTCGGTAGTTAAGCCTTGAGCATTTACAGTAAACCTTAAACTCCAAAAAATTGCTATCACATTATGGGAGCTAAAAAACGTAACTTTCTAGTATTATTAATGGCTGGAGTATTTACCCTATCTACAACTTTAGTAAGTTGTAAGACACCGAATACACCAGAGAAAGCCGCCGTCGCTGCTTCTAGTGGCATCAAAACGAAGGTATTACGAATAGGGTATATGACGGCTGGAGATATAACTAGATCGAGACAAGTTTTAGAGAAACGCTTGAATCCACTAGGTATTAATGTCCAGTGGGCAAAATTTACTGCCGGGCCGCAACTTCTAGAAGCGATGAATGTCGGCAGTTTAGATGTCGGTGCTGTCGGTGAAACTCCACCCATCTTTGCCCAAGCAACTGGTATTCCTTTTGTTTTCATTGCTAGCACTAAACCAGCTACTGGTGAAGGAACTGCGATTGTAGTACACAAAAACTCTCCAATCAAGACTGTAGCTGATTTAAAAGGTAAGACTCTCGCTTTTCAAAGAGCCACTGCTAGTCAATACTTTGTGGTGAAGGCTTTGGAGGAAGTAGGACTAAAGTTAAGTGATGTCAAATATCTAAATCTCATATCACCAGAAACTCGTGCAGCATTCCTTCGTAATAGCATTGATGCAGGTGTAATTAGTGACCCCCAACTTGCCGAGTTTCAGAGAACTGTGGGTGTTAGGATTCTCCGGGATGGTAAGGGGATTACGACCCAAGGAGGCTACTGGTTAGCGGCACGCAGTTTCGTGAAAGATAACCCGGAATTAGTGAAAATTCTTCTCGAAGAAGTCAACAACGTAGGCAAATGGGCTGAGGCACATCCACGAGACGTTGCCGAAATAATCGCGCGTGATGCCAAGCTAGATATTCCAACGTTGGAAAAAGTAGTCAAGCGGCGGCGTTATACCTTAAGACCCATTAGTGATGAAATTCTGTCAGGGCAGCAGAAGATTTCTGACTTGTTTTATGAGCAAAAATTCATTACCAAGAAGATCAATGTTAAAGATGTGGCACTTTCCCCTGAAGAATATACTGCCTTGACCCCACCAGAAATCAAGCCTTAACTTTGGTGAAGATGGAAGATAAGTAAGTTGGCATAATAAAACCAAATTATGTAAATAAAGATAAACTAGACTAAACCCTCTTCCCTCCTGCCTCTTGCGTCATCCCAACAACAAATTTTTACGCCGACCCACTTAGAGTCTTCTTACAAATCAGAACATATTTGCAGACATGAGTAAACTAGGACTAATCTAAGTACAGCCTTTCATTAATTCGTAGCGAATTAATGAAAGGCAATACCTTGCAATGCCAATGCAGAGCGATGCAATGTTAATGCGTCCCCCTGCAATGCCAATGCAGAGCGATGCAATATTAATGTGTCTCCCTGCAATGCTAATGCAGAGCGATACAATGTTAATGCGTCCCCCTGCAATGCCAATGCAGAGCGATAGATTGTTAATGCGTTCCCTTGCAATGCCAATGCATCCCCCTGTATTAGAAACGCTACGCTTTTACGCAAAACTGTACTAAGTTAAATGAAGTTAGGCGATCGCACTTTCACGAGTAGTAACTTTGCTAAACTGATTTACCGGACGAGGTAAACCAAGATTTTCGCGCAGGGTTCGTGCTTCATACTCTGTACGGAACAAACCGCGACGTTGCAATTCCGGAATTACTAAATCTACAAACTCATCCAATCCTCCCGGCAACCAAGGTGGCATGATATTAAAGCCATCTGCCCCACCATTGACAAACCAATCTTCTAATTGATCGGCAATTTGTTCAGGTGTGCCTAGAATCTGACGATGCCCACGCGCTCCAGCAATCCATAAATACAGTTGTCGAATCGTTAAATTCTCTCTGTGAGCCAGGTCAGTCAAAAGTTGCTGACGGCTTTTACCGCCATTAGTCTCTGGTAAATCCGGCAACGGCCCATCCAACGGATAGCTGGATAGGTCAAATCCACCGATCATTGAACCAAGCAAATTTAAGCCGACCACCGGATCGATCAACTCTTGAATCTGATCGAATTTGTCCTTAGCTTCTTGCTCAGTTTTACCAATAACTGGAAATACACCAGGCATGATCTTGAGATGGTCAGGTGAGCGTCCGTATTGAGCTAGTCTCCCCTTCACATCTTGATAAAAAGCCTGAGCTTCTGCCAAAGTCTGCTGGGCAGTGAAAATTACCTCCGCCGTTTGTGCAGCCAGATCCTTACCATCCTCGGAAGACCCAGCTTGAATGATCACCGGATAACCCTGGATGGGACGTGCCACATTTAGCGGGCCGCGGACTGAAAAATGTTCACCTTTGTGGTTGGGAACGTGCAGTTTATTGGGATCGAAGTAAATACCCGACTCTTTATCATGTAAGAAGGCATCGTCCTCCCAACTATCCCAGAGTTTGGTGACAACATCTACAAACTCTTTAGCACGCTCATAACGTAGGGTATGCTCCATGTGCTTTTCCTGATTGAAGTTCAGTGCTTCAGCTTCAGTAGCAGAAGTCACGAGATTCCAACCGGCACGACCGCCGCTAAGATAATCTAGTGATGCAAACTTGCGGGCGAGGTGATAAGGCTCGTTGTAGGTGGTCGATACTGTCGCCGTCAAACCAATGTTTTCTGTGACTACAGACAGAGCCGACAGCAGGGTGAGAGGTTCAAAGTGGACGAGTTTACCGTTACGGCTCAAAAGGTCGGCGCTTTGATTGCGATCGCGCACAGCCACGCCGTCTGCAAAGAAGATCATGTCAAATTTGCCGCGTTCCGCCGTTTGTGCCAGCCTTTTATAATGTTGAAAGTTTAAACCACCGTCAGCCTGCGCTTCGGGGTGCCGCCATGACGCTACATGATGTCCAGTGCTTGGCAAGAATGCACCTAGTCTAAGTTGAGGTTTTTTCGTACTCATGCTTTTTTTAATTTTGAATTGCTTACACTGGCTGGGGTTTGAGTAAATCTGTTTTGGTAACAAATTCACTAAATGTACTTGCAACTTGCTGTGGTAATGCGATCGCTGGCGTTTGTAACGGCAACCTGGGAAACAGTAATTCTGCAACTCGATAGGCTTCTTCGAGATGGGGATACCCTGAGAAAACAAAGGTATCAATTCCTAAATCGGCATATTCCAGCATTCGTTCTGCAACTGTGTCTGGATCTCCGACTAAGGTAGTGCCAGCACCTCCACGCACTAAGCCAACACCTGCCCATAAGTTGGGGCTAATTTCTAGGTTTTGGCGATTACCTTTATGCAGTTGAGCCATGCGGCGTTGTCCTTCTGATTCAGATTGAGCAAACCGCTGATGTGCAGCAGCGATGGTTTCATCATCGACATACTGAATCAGTTCATTCGCTGCATCCCAAGCTTGTTGCGTAGTTTCGCGGACTATAACGTGCATCCGAATCCCAAAACGTACCGTTCTACCTTGTTCGGCTGCTAATTGGCGTACCTTGGCAATCTTTTGGGCAACTTGATCTGGTGGTTCACCCCAAGTTAAATACACATCAATGTGTTTGGCAGCGACTTGGAGCGCAGGATCCGAAGAACCACCAAAATATAAGGTGGGATAAGGCTTTTGTACGGGTGGAAATTGGAGTTTTGCGCCTTGAACTTGCAAGTGACGACCATTATAGGTTACTTCTTCACCTTGCATGAGCGATCGCCAAATTGTCAAAAACTCATCAGTGAGTTCATAACGTTGCTCGTGATCTAAGAAAATTCCATCTTTAGCAAGTTCTTTGGTGTCGCCACCAGTGACTACATTCAGAATAATTCGACCGTTAGAAATCTGGTCAAAAGTAGAAGCCATTCTCACTGCTAATGAAGGTGACATAATTGCCGGACGAAAGGCGACAAGAAACCGCAAGCGTTCTGTAACTGAAATTAAGGAAGTAGCTACAATCCAAGTATCCTGTTTTTGTCCAGTACCAATCAACATCCCACCATAGCCCAATTTATCAGCAGCTTGGGCGATTTGCTGCATATAGGGATAAGTGGCTGGCCGCCTGCCAATTGTAGTACCTAAATAACGCTCATCTCCCTGTGTAGGTAAATACCAAAAAACTTCCATGTTCCTATCTCCTCGCGCTATTTATGACTGATGGTTTCTGGTGTGATAGCGGCATATTGTTTAGTAGTCAGCATCGCTTCCTTGATACTAATAGGTTTAGGAATCACTTTTTCTTTGGCAAATAAATCTGCAATCTTCTGTTGATTTTCCATAATTTCTGGGGTAATTGGTCTTAACCCATAAGTTCGCCTTTCAACCATTGTTGTTAAAATATCTTCATCAATTTTGAGATGAGGAATAGTTAGTTTTACAACTTCTGATCGGTTTTTCTCACCCCATTTACCTGTGTTATCTATCTCTTCAAGAACTAATCGCACTAACTTCGGATTTTCTATGGCAAACTTTCGCGCCGCCATATAATATCCGCCCTGAGTAGCAATGCCACTAGCATCTCGCAAAACACGAGCATTTGCTTTTTTTTGAGCTACGGCTAAATAAGGATCCCAAGTTACCCAAGCATCAATTTTTCCTTGAATAAAAGCATCACGGGCTTCTGAAGGTGGGAGACTGATGGCTTGAATATCACTATATTTTAAACCAGCCTCTTCTAAAGCTTTTATTAATAAGTAATGGGAAGCAGAACCTTTTTGAAAAACTACTTTTTTCCCTTTGAGGTCGGCTAAAGTGCGAATCGGCGAATTATTTTGGACGATAATTCCGCTTCCTTTACCAGTGCTGGGTTTATTACTCGCAACGTAGACTAAAGATGTCCCAGCAGCTTGGGCAAAGATTGGGGGAGTTTCGCCTACAGAACCAATATCAACTCTACCTACATTCATTGCTTCCATCAGTTGTGGCCCGGCAGCAAATTGCGCCCATTCGACGGAAATACCTAAAGGCTGTAGACGTTTTTCTATCAATCCTTTTAGTCTGACAATATCCCCAGAGCTTTGATATCCCATTCGGACAGTCTTGGTTTTCAAGCCATTAGTTTCATTCTCTGCTTTTGGAGTTCCGACTGAGCAACTAATTAAGGTTGTTGAAATTGTTAATAATCCAGGTAATAAAAATAGTGATAAACCTTGAAAAATCTTAACCTGTGGCTGTTTGAAGGCGGTAATCATGGACGTGATACTTAATTTTTTTTGCTGATTATTTGGCTAATATCTGCCGAGGTTCACTAGAGGCACACAGATGTGCGCCCAAAGCGCGTATTGTTCCTAACCCAAAGATTTAGACTTTTTGAAGCTGAAGGTTTTTTTGGAAAAGTTCTTGAACGTTTTTCCAGGCATCGGCAGCAGCTTCGGCATTGTAGCTGGCGCGATGGTTGCAGAAAAAGCCATGTCCTGCTCCCGAATAGCGGAAGATAGCATGGGGAATCTGATTTTTTTTCAATTCAGCCTCAATCTGTTCTGTTTGTTCCAAGGGGATTCCCTGATCATCAAGGCCAAAAAAGGCGTAAATGGGGCCTTTAATATCGGCAGTGTGGGTGATGGTTGGTTCTCCACCGCCGGGAGTTGAGTTGGGAATACCGCCACCATAGAAGGAAGCTGTAACTTTGATATCTGGTAAAGTGGCAGCTAGATAAACGACGTGACCACCAAAGCAGAAACCAATGGAGCCGATCGCATCTCCTTGTACATTTGGTAAGGTTCTTAAATAGGCGATCGCAGCTTTAATATCGCTCAATATTTGCTCTGCTGTTGTTTGCTCCTTATAACCTCTCCCTTGCTGCACATCTTCAGGGGTATATCCACCCTCAAAACCGGGAGCGGTGCGTTGAAATAAAGTCGGTGCGATCGCCACATACCCCTCTTTAGCAAATTTCTCAGCAACTTCCCGAATGTGAATATTCACCCCAAAAATTTCCTGAATCACGATCACAGCGGGGAAGGTTCCCTTTTGGGCTGGTTCAGCTAAGTAAGCATCAATCTGCAAATCTCCGTTAGGGACTTTAACTTGAGCGGTGCGAATTTCTGTGTTTGTCATCTTAGGGATTAGCCTGTAGTTGTTTTAAGGACGAAATGTTTTATGGTAAGTTTTGTACAATACTACTTAAATAATACCGATTTACCGTAGTTTAAAGAGTAGTATTTCACAAACAACGTGCAAAGGCAAGTCATTTGATTTAGAGATGTAGATGAATATAAGACCGTACCAAGAATCTGATGCTGAATCAGTCAGTGCGCTATGGGATGAGGTGTTTCCTAATAACCCGTCGCACAGCAACCCAAAATTGGTAATCAGTCAGAAGCTTGCTGTACAGCCTGAGTTGTTTTTCGTTGCTGAGATTAACTCTGTAATTGTAGGTACGCTCATGGCGGGATATGACGGACATCGCGGTTGGCTATACACAGTTGCAGTCAGCCCTCAGTATCAACGGCAGGGTATTGGTAGCAAGCTAGTGCAGCACGCAGAGAGGGTATTGATAGCGATGGGATGTCTCAAAATCAATCTCCAAGTTCGTGTCTCCAACGCAGAAGTAGTTGAGTTTTATAGAAAACTTGGTTATCTCGTCGAAGAACGCATCAGTATGGGAAAGCTTGTCACATAAGCTTTCGGTGAGTTGGAACAGAAAAACTTGAGAAATACGCCAGCAATACTACAAAAAGTGATTGTAGCGTTGCCAAATTTAACCCAAATTAGGAGAAAAATTATGAAGCTTGATGCAGTTCATCATATTCAGGTAACTTATCCTCTTGAGGTGGAGGATGCAATGCTGTTTTTCTACAGCAAAGTTTTGGGATTGACAGAAATCCCCAGACCTGAAGTAATGAAAAACGATTCAGGAGCCTGGTATAAATTGGGAGATATTGAACTGCACATTAGTACAGAGAAAAACGCTAATAACCAAGCATCTAGACGACATTATTGTTTTCAAGTCGATAACTTGAACGCTTTTGAGGAACACCTAAAAAGACATGGGATAGAAATCATTCCCGATCAACGACCACTTCCCGGATGCGTGCGATTTTTCCTCCGCGATCCCGGTGGGAATCGTATAGAAATCACAGAGTTTGTCAAGAATGCTTTTGGACAGCTACCAACAGAGGAGTTACTATTAGAAAAGCATTCAGTAATATTGTCTTAGATACGAATCGTACTAAAGAAATTCCAAATAAAAAAATATCCAATTAACTTTTGTGGGGTGGGCGTCTCGCCATTGGTGTCAAGTTAAGCTCAAACTTCCTATGTCAATAAGCATTTAGGCTTAAAAATTCGGTTTGAAAGGGACAAAAAACGAACTTTTTCATGGACTATTAATGCTTTGTTTATTAGCATCACTCCCAGCTTGCGTATAAAAGTCAGAAAAAAGTTCACCTTTATACTTCGTTCCTAACAAAACCTATCGTTGACAAATGGGTTTTAACCTTAAGTTGACACCAATGGCGTCTCGCCCGCCCAGTTGATATTTCGGACAAACGCCTCAGTTAAGGGCTAATGGGAACAATTTTGGGTTTTAAAGACGCGATGAATCGCCGTCTATACAAGTATTTTGGACTTATCTGAACGAAATTATAATATAATAACCAAATTTATTTTTTAAGCTTATTTGTATATATCGAAAATGGAAAAGAGAAAATCAGGTTTTTCGAGTTTTGCAGAGTTTTTGGAAACATAAAATAATAATCCTAGATTTTTTGTCAGTCTCACACTAAAAGTATAAGTATAGGATTACTATTTTATTTTTGAACAAAATTAGGTACTGTAGTGGCGTGTCAAGGCTAAAATGTTGCAAAAAAATTGTAGGTTGGATAGAGGCTTTGCGTAACCCAACATCCTGATATCTGTTGGGTTGCGCTCCGCTCCACC
>NZ_JABXKQ010000006.1 GCF_017114945.1 Nostoc sp. JL34 | reverse complement strand
TTGTACGTATTTACTTATCTTTACATAGTTTGGTTTTTTCACCTCGTCTTACTTATCGCACACGATAGGCAACCTTCCCCAAAAAGGTTGTCTATTCTAGTTTGTAGGAAGTTCTAACTGTTCTACCGTCTCTATAGTATCTACTTTGGCTTGAGTCAGACCTTTAGTTTTCTACTAAAAAGAATATCTAAAATATTACTGTTTCGTGTATCTAAAACACTTAAAATCTGCTGATTCAGGTGTCTGTTTGCTTGATAATCAGCTAAGTTAATTAAATCGCTGTAACCTATATACAGGAAGCATTTTAGGCTAATGAGCCAGGTGTCCTCTATAGAATAAAATACTCCCCACTATAGAGCGCACCTGACACAGTTCACTCTCTACGTATCCTTGAACAATTCAAAACCCTAGCCAATAACGACTAGGGTCTAAATCTGAATAAATCAGATTTATAGAGTTATGATTTTTGTTGATATACTGATTCTAAAAAATCGTTATCCAAATACTGTAGGCAATAATAAGTTATTTGGTCATAAGTCTCATTACCTGTTACAGCTTTATTACTACATCCTTCTAAGGTTATTGTTTTAGTTTTGTATTCTTTATTTTTTAATTCTTCTTTTTTAAAATCCATAAAAGTAGTTATGACTTTTTTTAATTCTTCTATATTTAAGTCATAACCTTGACTTTGAGCTATCTTAATAATTTCTGTTAACCCTAATCTAGGCTCATTTTTATATTTAACGCTTAATTCCTTGATATCTTGTAAAATTATCGTAATAGATGTGAAGAAAAGTTGAATATTCTCTGACATTTTAAACATTTCAGTAAATTAACTTTTCAAAGTTAACCTATTTTTACGTTATTTTCATTAAGTGAAAATGCTAAACCTAAAAATGTTTAATTATACGTTACTAAAATCTAAAACCCTAGCCAATTTTAACAATGGTCAGGTTGTAGAAAAATACAACAATCTCATAAAAGGCTTTTAAAGCCTATTTAAAAGGTGGTCAAGTCCTCGGTTTTTGCGATGACTTTATAATACGGGATAATTCCGTATTTAAAAGATGGTAGGCGACCACCTTATAGAGCTTCATTCACTGCCACTGGACGGTAGGGATTTTTTGTACCTACTTATCAGAATTCTGCTTATGAGAACAGTATTTTAACAACTAATATTTTCAAATTGTAACTACACTTTATTTAAGTTCTACTGTCTAGACATACACAAAAAATAGTATCAACGTGTTATGTAAGCAAATAGATAGCTAGATAGAACATTTACTATAAAACTAATCACAATAGACAATATAAACTCTTTCCATTTTTTATCTATTTTTTTCAGAGTAGATTCTTTATCTTGAATTGCTTTATCTGTTAATAGAATAAAACTTCTCTTTTCATTATTTGCTTTATCAAAAACTATTGCAAATATTATAAAAGATGCTATTAAGGAAAGTAATATATAAATAGCTGCTAACAAGTAATATCTTGGTGTTTCTCCATTTACTATGTATTGTGCAATTATATTTATTTTGTCTGGTAATGTTTGTATTCTGTTTAAATCATAATTTACTTTATTTAATCTATTTTTTATAAATGCATTACTAGCTAAATATGTTCCTATAATAGAACCTAGAAAAAAGCTTGTACCAGAAATGGCTCCGATTAATGTACTATGTTTATTAACAAATCTTTTTTGACTATTTTCTATTTTTATTAGAGAATTTATTTGAGAAGCTAGTAGAGATTGCATATCCATTCCCCATGTTCTAGCTGTATACTTTATTGATAATTGAATAAAATTTTTATTTATATTATAATTTTCTAACATTATTTCATTCCTTTTATTTCTACCTATACCAACTAATTCATGATAAGCCGTCTGTATGTGTATATCTATAGTTTGTTTCTCTGGATGTTGTTTATTATTAAAATGAATTAAATAATCCCAACTCATATCCAAAGCTGTTGGAATAATTGGTCTTATTTCCCGATAAGTAATCAATTCTTGAAAAGAGTTTAATAGTATAGATGAATCATCATTAAAATAAATTTTAGATTGAAAACTAATAAGAACAGCTTGATTTTGTTGAGTTAACCTTTGGTCTATTAAATCATTAAAATTTTGTATATCGTTCCAATTTAACTCAAAACTTCCAGCAATTATTTTCTCAATAGTTTGTGGTCTTCCTAAAAGAGCTACAATAAATTCTTGAAATTGGTCTGAAGCTATAGGTAAAGTTACATATCCACCTGTATTAGAATTAGTGTTAGAAATGCTTATAAGTTGATTGTTTGGATTACTTTGATTTCCTTGAGAATTATTGTTCATAGTAGATATGCGATTTACTAGTAAATAGTAACACTTAGTTTTTGAAGCTACAAGGAAAAATCGCACCTATTTAGCAATAATTACTCTGGAGTAGTTTTCTTCATAACCTTTGGGCGTGTAAATGTCTGTGGTCAAGAGGGTACAACACTCACGTATACGGCAAGCACTGAACAGGCACACGCCAAATAAAGTTCTATCTCGGTCATTGTCTAAGCCATGACTGAAAATAAGCTGTATCTCTTACTGAGTCAGAACTTTCGGCGCGTCCGTGCCGATTGATTTTCATTCTCAGACTGTAGACCTTGTAAACCTTAGTCTACTTTTATGCTGCAAGTTACCGTTACGCACACTCTCAATTAGAAGCACAAGGCGATATTAAAGCATTAAAATTAGGTCAGTAAATTAGGAAATTCTTTTAAGTGAAATTTTGGGACATGGTGAAAGAGATATAACTTCTCAGCAAAGTTACGGTAAGCTTTCAATCATTTTCTAACTGATAAACCATTAGCTGCTACTGTAGGGGTTTTATTTAAATCAATTTTCTAATAGTTCTAAAAGAGTCCCCAATAACCTGCTTTCTAAAACCATCGTCTTCTTTCTGTTGCTGTAAATTTTTACGGTTGGCAAAACTGTAAAAATCCCTTAATTCTCTCTTTTCGTCATCTGTCAAAGGTTGGTTTTTTCCTTTGATACGTAATGCAACAATTCTTGTAGGCGGCTCATCTGAATAGAGGTTAGCAGTTAGTGCTAGAGGTACTGCCATCAAAGCAAAAGTAGTCAATATTGGTTTATAACTGTACTCTAATCCTTGAATTTGCGGTTTAGCTTCGATTGGTACACCATTATTAGTATGTGGTGTATTTTCTATAGTATTCGTTTTTACTCTTGACACTTTCATCCTGTTAAATTGGTGTCTACGTATAAAATAATTTTGTATGTTCATGGTTCTTCATAATTCATTTATTTATGCTATATTTATATTATAGTAGTTTTTATGTAGTACAAATAATGACTAAGAAAATATCGACCGTTAGAAGTATCAGAATGAACAACGATACTATCCAATTATTAAAAAGTGAAAGTGAGCGTTTAGGTGTCAGCCAAAATGATTTAGTCAGAATTGGAATTAAATCTATTAAGGGTGCTGATTTACAAACTTTGGAGGCTGCTAAGGAATTAGTCACCTGCTAAAAATACCCTACCATACCAAACACCAAAATGTATCTAAATTCGATAGAGGTTGAAACTAAGCTATTTTTTATGACTAGCTAAAGGTAATTATACGGGTTTAGGAGGTCTGAAAATCATAGATATCATGAGTTTTAAACTTGAAAATTATACGAGTAAGTTTGAGGACTACTCCCAATTTATTATTGACAATATCGAAGACAATGACGACATCAACAGCAACTAAGATAAAGAAACATCCAGATAAGGCTAAACTTGACGATTTTATTCAAAAGTGTAGGGATAGTGTTAAAAATCAAATAGCAGAATTCAAAGCTTCTAAATTACATCCTAACGGATACTATTACAGCGATTTAACGGGATACAAAATTATAAATTCACGTAAAGCACAGTGCAATCATGTGATACCCTTCCGTGAATTAGTTTACAATTTTATCCGTAGCAGAAATATTGACTTAAATGATATCGATTCTCTACCAGAAAGTGAATTGACAGCAATACTAAAAGACTTTGCAGCCCATCATGAACGGGTCGCAGTGCTAAATATTCTAACTGAGTCAGAAAATAAGCGAGATTTTTACACTAATCGAGAAAAATTTAGACATTGGACAGAGTTCTATACAAATTAGAATAGCCTTTAGCTAACCACAACTAAAGGCAATAATCGACTACAGCAAAGACTAAGTAAAAATATGAACAATACAACTATCTCTAATTATAACGATTTTCTACGTGTTTCTCAAGAAAATATACGTCATAGTTCATCTGTTTATGAAGCATACAGACAAAAACTCATAGAACATGGTAAAAACCGTAAAAAACCTGTACTTAGGAAGTATTTAGATACAGTCAAACACAAACTAATTATTGATACTAAAAAAGTTAATAATAAACCTGAAGGTGAGGAAGCTTTAGCTACTATATATGAACGTAAAAGAGAATTTACTACTGAAGCCACAGCTTTTCAATTAGCACAAAGAGTACAAAATGGTAACTTGTTTATACCAGGTTATATCGATGTCAAAAAAAGACTCGTAGATAAAAATTGGGAGAGTCAATCAATATTTTGTATCGATATGGACGATACCCTTACTATCAAACAAACATTTACAAGGTTAAATGAATATCAAATACAACATTGTTTTGCTTATACTACATTAAGACATACACCTCAACACCATAAGTTTAGAGTAGTATTCCAGTTACCTGAACCAATTACAGATATAAAAGAGAGAAAAGCTATTGTAGATATGCTTTTTATATTATTTCCAGAACAAGATAAGGCTTGTAAGAATCCTACTAGGAGATTTTTAGGTAGTAGAGAGTACACAGTATTTTTTCCAGCTTACGATAAGTATCTAAATGTTAATAATTTATTAGTAGCTACCCGCTCCTTAGTCAATACAAGGTTAAATACTACTACTAATCTCTCTCGTAACTTAGACAGATTAGATAAGTCGTTAAAAGTGGATGAATTAGCGCAAAACCCTTTAGATAATATAAAGGGAATTGCGGTATTTAATCCAAAAAACGCTACTTTTATAGAAAGTAAGAGAGTAAGTAGTAATGATAATAGCCTTGTATTCTCAAGAACGGCAAACTATGAAATACTACGTGGAGTAGATTTTGAACAGCTAGCTAATAGGGTTAAAATATTCCAAGATTTTTGCAATCCTAATATCAAACTGAATCATGTACAGTTACTAGGTATTGCATCATCCCTACGCTTTATCGAAGGTGGTGAGAAGTTTTTTATAGAGACTGTATCTAATAATCCTTTGTACGCTAATGAGAAAAAATTCTTAGTTAAAGAGTGTAGAAAGTATGATTACCATGCAGTATCCCTGTATAAGTTCAGTGACTT
The DNA here is from genome assembly GCF_017114945.1 of Nostoc sp. JL34. Taxonomy (GTDB): domain Bacteria; phylum Cyanobacteriota; class Cyanobacteriia; order Cyanobacteriales; family Nostocaceae; genus Nostoc. Next base: position 15,740 of record NZ_JABXKQ010000006.1, on the reverse strand, counting down.
CTCTGAAGATTGGGAGTATAGCAATATATATGAAGCTGCTAGGATTAACCGCACATATTTTTATAGGAGAACACAAGAAACACTTATGACATTAGCTACTGCTGAAGAAAAGCTGCATTCTACTTTAATTCAAATACTCCAAAGTAATGATACCGATGTACACGTCATTAAAAAAGCTACTGGTTTAGGTGGAACTACACTATTAGCACAGTTGTTAGGTGAGTTAAGTATAAAAGCTGTTGTAGCTTTTCCTAACCATGCTTTAAAGCAAGAAAAGATAGATTTATTTTCTAATAATAGTAAATGTGAGGTAACACCGATTTTACCTAATAATATTCCACAAAAACTTAAGGATGAGTTGGAATATTGCTACAAAATTGGTTCTTACACTGCTGCTAATGACTTGATAAGTAAGGAAGCTAAGAGATATCCAGCACTTCATAATTACTGGAGAAGTAAATTAAATAGTTACAAATCCAGTAACACTGTACTTACTACTCATACTCAAGCAATGTACGTCAATTTTGATAAGCATAATACTTATATTTTCGATGAAGACCCACTAAGACAAATACTAGAGAAAGGTAGTGTTACTTTAGCAGATTTGAAAGAGTTACTAACTGTAGTAAAAAATAAAAATGATAGGTTAGTATTAAGTAGCTTCTGTGAATCCATTATAAATAATGTTCCTCACTGCATAGAAAAGACTAAAGCTTTAGGCTTAAGCAATATGAGTAATATTGAAGCTGAGGTAATTCAAAATGATACTGGTAGATTATCCACAGCAGTACTTAGGTTTTTAGATAGTGACCAATATGCAAAACATTTACCTGACAGTGAAGATGATACTGATGTTAAATCTATCGAATTTATTAAGCACAACAGTTTAAACTCTGGAATTCTAGGTAACAAGAAAATAATTATAATGTCTGCTACAGCTTCAGAGTTTATATACAAGGCATTATATGGTGATAGAGTCAAATTCTATAATATTGATAATGTTGATGCCATCGGATTAATCGACCAAAATCGTAAGTATAGTTACAGTCAGCGTAGTTTACAGGAACACACCGATTATATAACAGAACAAATTAAAGACTTACCAACTATTACCTTTAAGAAATTTAGGCACAAGATAAAAAACGCATTAGAAGATATTTATTACTGGAAATGTGAGGGATTTGATGAGCTAAAAGGCAAGGATATCGCAGTAGTAGGTACACCACATTTAAGACTAACCGACTATTTGCTGTATGGTGCTGCTTTAGGTATTGATATTAGAACATCAGACTTTAAACTTGCTAATCGAATAGTTGAACATAATGGCATTGTGTGTTTATTCAATACATTTCAAAGTGAGAGCTTGCAAAAGATACAATTTCATTTCATAGAAGAACAAATAGAACAAGCAATAGGTAGAGCAAGGCATCTAAGAGAAGATGTTGTAGTGAAATTATTTACCAATTTCCCTGTAAAAAATACTTTACTAACTGATGAAGAAAGAAAACCTCACCTAGAAAGATTAGCTAGGATAGGAATAGAAGATGATTCTACACCTAAAGAAGTAGTCATTATCCGAGATGATGAGGAAATCTTGATTTAAATAAAATTTCACCTGTATCAAAATTGATATAGGTGAACTTTAATACTTTGCAGGTATTCAATAAATAGTGCGTGTAAGGGTTATTTCACTTGGATTTCATCTTCATGCACGTTATAAATAGCCGCCAGTAATTTGATTGACTTCTCATCAGTACACCCTAGTTTTTGAGCTATAGCAACTGCTGACTGTAGCGGAATAGCTTGGTTAGTAGACTGTGTGAGTAAATCCAGTGTTGTTTTAGTTGTTTGTCTTTTTTTGTACACAGTATCATTCATAGCGGGTGAATGACCTAATGACATTGCTCTTTTTTCTAACGGTATTCCTGCCATCATCCCGTTAAGATTGGCTAGGTGACGTAAAGCATGAGTTTGAGTGAACTTAGAGTTTTTAGCCCATCTGGTTAATACTCTGTAAGCTCTTTGACTGATATATGCTCTAATTGAGTTTGGATTCTGTGAATTTAAATTAAACACTGGCAACTCACCTGATTTAATCTCTAACTTATCAATCAAATTAGGATAGGTTGGTGGAACTAATGGAACAGCTAAACGATAACCAGTTTTAGTAGTAGTGCCTAATATTGTCTCACTTCCTACAACTGCAATCATCTCTTTATTGTTAGCATTTTGTAATGCTGGGATTATTACGCCGTCTTTTGTTCTAAAAGCTTTGTCAATGTTCTGAATTGCAAACACCTCACTAATTCTCAATCCATACACTACCTGCATTGAAAATACAAATAACCATGATTTTCGTGTATCAATATTACTTCTTGCATCATTCTCAGGAATATTTACAATTTCTTCTCTTAATTCAAAAAAATCTTCTAATGAGATGCTTTGGAGATTTTCTTTAAACTTAGTTTGTACTATATCTAATTTGCCTAATTCATCCCGTAGCTTGCTATTATCTGTTACCTCACAAAGTTTTTTCATTGCTGAAACACAATCTTTAAAACGTTTACTACCCTTGATTTTGCTATTAATAACATCCATCATATCGGTAATGTTGATGCTATTATTTAACGGGAGTTCTTTGTAGAAACAATAGTACACTTCATACCAGCATGATTGATGGCTAGGGTTGTTTCTATCTCGTGGTTGACGTTTCTTGGTGTAGCTATTCCAGTAATTATCTTCTACTAACTTGATAGCTTCATTGAATATAATCAAGTCATTCTTGACTTGGTTTTTTTCTAATATGTGTTCATCATACCAAACTAAAAACTCTGTCTCACTGCTAAACTTCCCTAATGCTTCACTAACTTGTTTAGCTTTTCTGAGTGCGTTAGCTATCCCATCCATCGTAAAAGCACAGTTACACGCTTTAGCTACACGCTTATCACCGAGTTTGAATTGTAGGAGGATATAAGTACCACTAGCTTTACTGTCTTTTTTAAGTCCTATTCCTTTAGGTGTTTGGTTTTGCGCTTCCTTAAAGAAGTCTAGCAAACGTTCATAACCTATGAGATGATTGGCTATATCGCTTGGTGTGACTTGCTTCTGATTTTCTCTCATCTTTCTCTCAACTTGCCTAGTGAAGTCAGAGAAAACTGAGAAAATGCTAGTTATATCGTTCTTAACCAGATTCCGGTTCTGTGGGTCGGGGGTTCAAATCCCTCCGCGCTCGTTATTTGTGCATTTATTTATACATTGTTTGTCACGACATGCTGTGAAACAATACATCCCGATAAAATCTCCATAAATAAATTTATGGGGATTATCTTTTTACTTTTTAAAAAGGGGCTGAAGCAGTGGAAGTAGAGGAGTGTGACCCTTTTAAGATGAGGAGTGCTGAGTTCCGAGTGCCTCGGCAAAGAGCGTGAAAGACCGCGCCACAAGAGGCGGGGTATCAACCAACTCCATACAAAAAGATTCCGTCCACAAGGGACGGGGCAAAAACCCAAGAGTGAAATTACTGAGTACTCTTTTTACTCAGTACTCAGCACTCAGCACTGAGTATGGTAAAAAAGATATGTCAGGTGTTATCAACATGCCATTGCACCATTTTAGTCTTTTCACACAACTACGTATATTTGCAAAAATCTAAGTATATGTAGGGTATGTTATCGCCGAAAGTACGACACCAAAACCTTCGGATGGTGCGTTAGCCAGAGACATAACGTTCCCTATGTGTATTTCAAAAATAAGATGTCCTCAAAGCAATTACACCTGATGTGATTGCTTCTTTCACTTCTTACGATTTTATCCTTGAAGCCTTATTTAGCATAGCTTCATAAAGAATTGGTATAAATCATTAATACTTAGAACAGTTATGAAGGCTTTAAAATTTTTTGAGTAGTATAACCCATAAAAAATGATTAAACCTATTTAAGTATTCCTGGCAATGTCCTGAAATTTTAAAAGAGTTAACTTTGACCTATTCATAGACTTAAGGTTTTAATATGTACCTAACAGAAGAACAGTTGTTAATCTATAGAAATCAAGGATTTCTTTTATTATCAGAATACTTTTCCCGGACTGAAGTCGAAATTATGAAGTCAGAGTTATCTGCTCTCTCTACAGAAAACTCACCCAAAAAAATTATTGAGAAAGATGGTAAGACTGTACGTTCACTTCACGGTTCACATACTACAAATGATGTTTTCAATTGCTTAACACGACATCCATTCATTGTTGAGCCTGCTATGCAAATAGTTGGCAATCAAGTATATATATATCAATTTAAAGTAAATCTTAAGGCAGCATTTACTGGTGATATTTGGAAATGGCATCAAGACTATATATATTGGCGCAAGGAGGATGGAATGCCAAAACCACAAGTAGTCAATGCTATGTGTTTATTAGATGATATGAACGAATTTAATGGGCCATTATTTGTTATCCCTAGTTCCCACAAAGAAGAGATGATTGATATTACAGATCATAGTCCTAGAGTGACAAACACAAATTCTAATAGTTCTGGTGAGAGCAATACATGGATATCAAGTTTTAGTGCTAATTTGAAGTACTCTCTTAGCCAGGAATTAATCGCTAATTTAGTATCAAAGTATGGAATTAGTTTTATAAAAGCTGCGGCTGGTTCTGTATTATTTTTTGATAGCAATCTTGTACATGCTTCCTCAAATAATATCTCCCCATTTGGGCGATCTACTGTAATTATTACTTATAACAGTATTGAAAATATTCCTTTACCAGTTCAAAATCCCCGACCAGATTTTCTTGTAAGTCAAGATTATCGACCTGTCACTCCTCTAGCACCTGATGCGTTATCCCAGTTTTCTCGCTCTCGCATCAAGTTTTAAAATAGATACTGAGTCATATCTGATGGAAGTATCGGATAGGTTGCAAAAAGAGCATTCCTCACGATCATTATCGCTATTCATCTATAACCCGCAACTTGGGTTAGTAAAAGAGCATTAGTTACACAGAATCGAATAGTAGGTGACTCTACTACTAATAGTATCCGGGATTCTCTCAACGCCTGTAGAGAACTTATAAGCCCTGGAGTAATTCAGGCGGAGATCGTTGAAGCCGGAATCACGCCACTTCTAGTGCTGTGAGGTTCAATAGCAGAATGTTATCGCAATTTATGCTTACTTTTTGGGTATTGGTCACATTGGATAACATCAGGAATTGATAACTGGTCTAATTTATTGTTGTAGCTGGGCAAAAGTTCAACTTTTTTTACTTTTTAGTTAGCCAACTGTGCGCTGCAATGCTTCGATACGTCCATGAGGGCGCTGTGCTGCACCGGACTATTAACCAGGAGACTACAGCAATGATGAAAGCTGAAGATATCATGACCAAAGATGTAGTTACCATTCGCGGTTCGGCAACTGTTGCTGAAGCGGTGGGGCTGATGAAAGATAAAGGATTGCGGGCGCTGGTTGTGGATCGTCGCTATGACAACGATGCTTATGGCATTGTCACAGAAACGGATATTGTCTATAAGATAACAGCCTACGGTAAAGATCCAAAGCAAGTGCGGGTTTACGAAATTATGAGCAAGCCCTGCATTGTGGTCAATCCTGATTTGGGTGTGGAATATGTAGCGCGGTTATTTGCTAACACTGGTATTCATCGCGCACCTGTGATTCAAGGCAAACTGTTGGGCATCATCTCGATTACCGACATTTTGACTAAAAGCGACTTTGTGGAAGCGCCAAAAGCGCTTCTGCTGGAGGAGAGAATTCAAAAAGCAATTGAGCAGGCTCGTGCTATTTGCACTGAACAAGGTGCTTATTCTAAACCCTGTGCAGTCGCCTGGGATGAGGTAGAAGAACTTCAGGCAGAAGCAGCTCATCAGAAAGCTGAAGGTATGGTATCAGCCAAAGTTTCTTTTGAAGAATACTGCAAGGAAAATCCAGATGCACCGGAATGTCGAAATTATCACCCGTAATTGAGATGGGGAGATGAAGAGGACGCGGTGACGCAAAGTGGGAAGAGAACGCGGTGATGCAAAGAAATATATCTAATATTCTCTCTACATCGTTACTTCGCGCATCCCGCGTCTTCTTCTCTAGCTTTCTCAATTTAGCGTTTGGCAACTCGCATCAATAAGAATAGACCTATTCCCAAAAAAACAAAGTTGGGCAACCAAGCCCCCATAAAGGGAGAAAGGACACCTGCTTGTGCGATCGCACCACTAATGAAGAAAATTAAGTAGTACGAAAATATAACTATGACACTAATCCCAAAACTGGTGCCTCTCCCAGTCCGTTGGGGTATGCTTCCCATCGCTGCGCCTACTAAGCCAAAAACTACGCATACAAAAGGTAAGGAGATTTTTTGTTGAATCCGCACTTCAAGTTTACGAATTTTTTGGCGATCGCCACCAAGATTTTCCACTTCTAGTTGCTGTAGTGCTTCGGCAATATTCATCTCACCATAATCTCGGCTTTTTTCTGCCAGACTTAATGGCGTGCGGGGTAGTTGCAGCTGTTGGTGTTCAAATCTAACGATGTTGCGATAAGAGCGATCGGCAGCAACAAAATAGATCGTACCGTTATAAAAATCCCAGATATTTTGAGAAGGATTCCACTGGGCGGATTCTGATACCACAATTTGATTCAGACCTTTTGTTGAGCGATCTATAATCGTCAACCCTGACATCCGCTTCCCATCAAATTGGTCAGCGTAAAACAAGCGTGTCAATATCCTATTCTTAGAGCCATCCGGCTGGACAACATCCTGGTATTCAGGATAGAAAATATTTTGCTGTTTAAAAGTTGGCTTGTCTGATTTAAGGGCTTTATCCAAAGTCATCGCCGCTTGATAATTTGCTGCTGGTGCAATTTCTTCGTTAAACACAAATGTCATTGCTGTAACCACAAGACTTAACATCACAGCAGTTAGCACCATGCGATAGACGCTCACCCCACAACCACGCAGGGCAATTAGTTCGCTCTCACTAGAAAGACGACTGTAGGTCATCAAAGTAGCCAGCAGCGTAGACATGGGGAAGGCTAAAACGATAAAGTTGGGAAACTTTAATAAAAAAACTTGAATAGCAATGTCTATGGGTAGCCCAGATTCTACGATTTTTCTGACGAGATCAAATACAGCATCAATGGTGACGCCAATTGATGAAAAAGCTCCGACACCAAAGAAAAACGGCGCTAACAATTCGCTGGCAAGATAACGATCCATGATCGTAAAAGGCAGCAGCGAATGGAGACTGTAGAAAGACGTGAGCTTCTTTGATATCATAAGCAACTTGAAGAGTTAAATATTGGCAACCCTGGGAAAGCAAAGTATACAGCAGGAGGCAGGGGAAAAACAGTGTTTATCTCTGGTCTAGAAGTCTAGATTCTGTACCTCACTTAATTGCAAACTGCTGTATTTAGTATCAAAGTTAAATTCTCAATGACTGAGAAAGCAGAATTAAATTAATTAATAAATTTATGCTTAAAAATGAAAAAAAATAGTCTTTGAAACTATTAACTAAATAATTGTGAATTTAGACTTGAAAGTTATCCCCCAAATAATATTGCCGCACGAGAGGGTTGCTGTAGAGTTCGTCAGCAGCGCCAAAAGCGAGAATTTGTCCTTCGCGCATGATGTAGGCGCGATCTGTGATGGCGAGGGTTTCGCGGACATTATGATCTGTAATTAAGATTCCCATGCCGCGATCGCGCAGTTGGGCTACGATTTGCTGAATTTCTGAGACTGCGATCGGATCTACTCCCGCAAATGGTTCATCCAAAAGTAAAAATTTTGGCCCTTCTTGTCCAGCAGCTAAAGACCTTGCTAATTCCGTCCGCCGTCGCTCACCGCCAGAAAGTTGAATTCCTTTACTCTTGGCTAATTTTTCCAACCGAAACTCCCGCAGTAAAGTTGTGAGTCGTCTTGACCACTCCCATCGTGGCACATTCGTTTGCTCCAGCACCAATAGAATATTATCCTCTACCGAGAGTTGGCGAAAAACACTTGCTTCTTGTGCTAGATAACCAATACCCAGTCGTGCCCTTTTGTGCATGGGCATTCCCGTAACGTCCAGATTACCCAGCCAGACTTTTCCTTGATTAGGTTTTTCTAGACCTGTAGCAATGTAAAAAGTCGTCGTTTTACCAGCCCCATTGGGGCCTAGTAAACCAACGATTTCGCCCTGAGCAACAGAAAGGTTGACACGATTAACAATTACTCGCTTGCCATAAGATTTGTGAATATTCTCTAAAACAATTTTCACGCTGGAGGCACCCTTTCCTGGTGGTAAATGCTAATTAGAACGCTTGAATACTGGTGTCTGTGGGGCAGGTGTCGTATTTTGTCCCTGATTATCTGATTCCTGAATCATGTAGATAGACTCTACCTGACGGTTGGATTGGGGTAGAGCGACAAATCGCCCTTCATCGATTAAATAGGTTACCTTCTCTGCCCGGATACTGTTACCGCCCTGTTGCAAAATATAGACATTACCAGTGAAATCAATGCGACGTTCTTTACTAAAGTACTGTGCTTGGGCAGATGTTGCTTGAAGCTGGCGAGAAGGATATAACATTTGCACATTACCGCGAGCGGTGATTACTTGATTTTTGGCGTCATATTCTTGCACATCAGCACGGATAGTCAAAGGGCGATTTGCCTCAGATGTTTGTTGTGCAGTAGCGGTTTGCAGTTGGGTAGGGAAGGTAAAAACGCCCAATAGTGCAGCTGGCAGCATTAAAGCTAATCCAAAGCGACGCATCTGTGATATGGGCAATTGATAGCGGGGCATCATAGCAGTTTGGGATTCAGGATTTCAGCTTGTATTCTAATTATCTCAAGTACTTTATCCAGATATGAAATATCCAATCTGGAGTGATTTACGATAACTACTGGCTGAAATAGTGACGCTACCCCCAACCTCAAGGTTTCAGGAAATTGGCATCTGAGTGAAAATGACGTAGGCACAATTCACGTATTGTGCCTACCAAGGATTTCGGGCAACGCATAATTCTTTCACCAGATGTCTAATCAGTAGTTAGCACAATTCTAGGCAAAGATAAAATTTGATTTTCACTCAGATCGCCAGCGGCAATCTTCTCTGGCCCTATTTGTTGTAATGTCGTCAACAAGGCTGCGCTCTGACTCAATAGCTCATCTACATCAACGCCGCCGTAACTAGATGGGTAACGCCGCAAGCGATTGCTGCCTTCTCCCAGTAGAATAACTGCACCTCGCCAGTTCCGATTCTCCAAATGATACAGTGCTACAGAAATTTGGAGAATGCCTTGATAAAAGGTCTTTTCCGGTTCACCAGCTTCAATCCACAAAGCCTCTAAAGTGTCATGACAGGCGTAGAACTGACCAGAATTAAACTGTTCTACACCTTGCCAAAACTCTTGGGGGATGCTTTCGCTCATCCCATGCTGTCTCGTACTTCTTTAATTGTTTCGAGAGAGATGTCTTGTTTTTCTCCAGCAAACTCGTTGTCAGGAGTGAGGAATAACATACAATGGCACTCTTTGCGCTCTCTCATTGGCACACAGGGACAGTTCCAATATGTGGCGTGAACCTCAGCTTCTTTATCTTCATAATGGCGACAAGGACATAAAGGCGCACCCAGGTCGTCTTTATGTTTAGCTAGTCCTTCAATCACAACTGCGGTTACAGAAGGTTCAGAACAGAAGTATGTTCCAGTACGCTTGGCGTATTGTTCGGAAAAATGCCGCATTGCCTCTAAACTTTTATCGCTGGATTTTGTGTTATGTTCTGATGTGATCATTTGGATCGGCCGCTCATAATTTAAATATTTCTTTGCATTGTACCTCAGCCTCACTAAGGGATTACTGGGTGTATTTCCCCAACATTGCTTGCTCCCATTGTCTTAACCTTGGCTCAAAGGCTGATATGTTTGGTGTGCTGGGATCAGACAAAATCTAGGAAATCACAGAAGTTTAACTTCTAAGTTAATTAAAATTCAAGTTGCATCTTCAGGCAGAACTTAAAAGTCAAGAGGTTGATTTATTCTCATCAACAAAGGACACTGCGACATTTCTAAGGGAAGACGCCAAGCGCGCCCCTTTGATTAGACTGATGTCAGGCTTTGTTCGTAAGCCCTGCTAGGGTGTGGTTTTTTGACTCAGGTATTGATTAATACGAATTTAATGTTTTTTGCAGTTGGGGTTGCAGTGCGCGTAGGCGTAGCCCGTCAGAGACATCGCTTTGTAAAACTATACCAGGCTGTTGCCAATTGATTACCTCTTGTTCTGCTGATGAGGAAATATTTGGCCACAAAACCCAGCGACTGCCTTGAGGAAGAGTAGCAAGGCTCAGGGGGTTTTGAGTCAGCCAAATCAAAGGATAACTTTTAGGAACTACTGCACTAGCATCTTCTAGGGCTGTGGTTGCTGCTAAGGTTTCTAGAACAAAACGCTCGCCTTTAATTAAATTTGTTGATGCTGTCCATAGTTGCACTTGTAATTGCTGTTGCTGTGCATAAAAATACAGTGATGCTGCGGCAATTACTGCTTGCTCAAAGTTTTCTTCTTCCCAATTGCTAGCGCTGTCAAGGGCAATAACTATTTCTTGTCCACCTGTAACCATTTCTAACTCCCGCACCCTTAATTCCCCGTAGCGGGCGCTAGTTCGCCAGTGGATTAGACGGGTAGGATCTCCGATGCGGTAAGGACGGAGCGATCGCACCAACCCCGTTGTCGCTGTCTGCAAGGGTCTACCACGAGGATCGCCCCTTTTGCTCTCTTCTTGCCCCATTTCATCTACTAGGGGGCAGGTAGCCAAGGGTAACACTGTAGGATAGACGATCGCTGTGGCAGCACAATCACGCTGACGGCGACACCAGAACAATCCCAATGGCGCACCAGAACCCAGTTCTACTGTATTCCAACGATAAATACCCCGACGTTGAGTAGGGTGGTAATATACCCAACGGTAAGTGCCTTGGCTAGGAATTGTTTCTATTGCCTTTTGTACTGGTTTCCCTAAGACGAAGGGCAGAATATCCTTGACTTGCAATAAGCTTACAGGATGCTGTGTCTGATTGCAGATTTCTAATTCCACCGTCAGATCGTCGCCTGCTGACACAGGTTGCATGGGACGGCGGGTGATGGATAGACCGGTGAGCGATCGCGGTGGTAAGATGGCTGCTACACCCAAAAGGGCAAAACTAATGCCGCTAATGGCGTACAGCCAACCAGCCATCGTATTAATACCTGCGCCAAAAAAACAAACAGCTGTGACTGCTAGTACCCAACCGCCGTATGCAGGGGCACTGGCGCGGGTCTCTAACCAATTGGTGATGGGTTTGATGATTTTCATGTTTCTTTTTTAACCCAACACCACTCGTAATTCACAGTCTTTCAGGGGTTCGCCAAAAAAGCCATAGTTGTAATTACAAATTACGAATTATTGCCGCACCACTACTAAAGTTCCCGTTGAAGCCCAGTTGTAAAGATTGCGAGCTTGCTTAACAGGTAAATTTACGCAACCGTGGCTGACTGGAGTCCCAAAACGATTATGCCAGTAAGCACCGTGAATGGCATAGCCTCTGTAAAAATACATTGTGTAAGGAACGTCAGGAATATTGTAGCCTTTGCCTCGCATTCGGTGAGTGCGATACTTAGAATTAATCCGAAATCTACCTATGGGTGTAGGGGTCGATCGCTTACCTCCAGAGATGCGGTATGAATGAACAAGTTTATTACCTTCCCATGCACGTAACCGTTGCTCTGACAGGTCAATTTCAATCCAGCGAGGTTGGCTAATATTATTAGATACAGTGTCGACTGACGTGGCTGTTGCTGTAGTCGAGTTTGGTGTACCTGTTAACGGTGATGACCAAGAGAATAAAGTCACCACCATCAGCGCCACGCCTGTACAAAAAGTTCCTGAAGAACGAATCCCAGCACTGCGAATCCAAGTTTGCATTATGCCTCATCTTTTAAATTACGCAAAAATCATGAAGTGAAGTAATTTTCTGGAACACTAGAAATTTCCAGATCGACTACTCGCTTTCTCTGGAGGATTTACGCAATTCATCCGCTAATGCTTCTCAAGACAAGTCCTAAGCTAATCTGCGTTCAATTTGCACATTTGTCATTTGTCCTTGATTAAAGGATGAATCCTAACTAATGACCAATGACTAATGACTAATTACAAAAGACAAATTTTACAAAAAATCTGTCATTGAAACTACAAATGAAAATTTTCCCCAAATTAATCTTTGCATTGGTAGTTTCACTCAGTAATTGTCAGGATTTCCGCTGATTTTTGTGTGAAAATTCTTGAATGCCCTCTTCTATATTTTATTTCAAGTTCAGTAATTCCGACTCCGAATCTTCCCAGCAAGATTTTATGCTGGGAATTACTTAATTGTCTTGATTTGTTGTTATTTATCTAAATACAATTCAGGAGTCAGAATTCATAATTCAGGATAAATTCTGTCCGACTTGTCGATGAGCTAAATCTTTACTGCGAAACCTACTTACACGAAGGATTTAGCGGTATAAAATTAGTGGGAGATTCAGACCCGTCACTAATTAATTCTGGATTCTGAATTCTTCTTCAAGGTTTTGCTTAAATTGACTTGTGGTTTATTCACCTACTATTTTATTTCTGGATGACTATTGGTGTCCCTACTGATGCCCACTCGAATAGCCATTTTGCGTGTTTCGGTGCGATATTCACACAGCCGTGGCTCACTGGAGTGCCAAATCTCTTATGCCAGTAAGCTCCGTGAATAGCGTAATTACCTTGGTAAAACATCGCATAAGGAACGTTGGGAACATTATAGTTTTCTCCCTGCATCCGCGTAGTTTTGAACTTGGATTGAATCTTAAAAGTCCCAACAAGAGTAGGAGTGGCTTTTTTGCCAGAGGAAATAGCACTTCCATAAACAACTTTGTCACCTTCCCAAGCTATTAATCGTTGCTTGGAAAGATTAATTTGAATCCAGCGCTGATTTGATTGTTGTAATGTCTGGATTGTTTGTGCAATCACTTGATTTTTGGAATTCGCCCAAACTTCACTTGTTCCAGTATTAGTAAAAACACTTAAAGACAGTGCTGTACCAGTGAGGATTATTTGTAAGCGACGCACCCAGTCAGGAGAAATTTGTCTTTTCATTTTAGATACACTCACACTCAAATCATGGGGTCTTGAGAAACTTATCAGGTTTCACCTTTATTTCCCTATCTATTACTTTAATAGACGGGAATTTTTGATGATTTGATTCTAAGTTAACGTAACTCTTGCATTAGGTTTTTTGCCTGAGTTGCGATCGCTTCCCAATTTCCCTCTATGACAAGCTTTTTGGGAAATAATTCACCGCTCAAACCAACAGCGATCGCTCCGGCTTGCAAAAATTCCTTGGCATTTTCGAGAGTGACGCCGCCAGTAGGAATTAAGGGAATCTGACCCAGCGGCCCTTGCAAACTTTTGATATAATCAGCCCCTCCCACTGCTTGCACGGGAAACACTTTTACACAACTTGCACCCTGACTCCAAGCGGTAACAATTTCTGTAGGAGTCAGCGCTCCCGGTATAATCGGCACATTTTTTTCTACTGCTGCTTGAATCATTGCCGGATCGACGTGGGGTGTGAAGAGGAATTGCGCCCCAGATGCGATCGCTGCTTGTAACTGCTGCACATTGAATAGCGTCCCAGTCCCAATGGTACAGGCTGGTAATTCCGAACGTAGCTGACTGATTAACTCCCCGGCGCGATCGCTATTCCAGGTAATCTCAATTAGCTGCATTCCCCCAGATGCTACAGCCATTGCCATTTGTTGCCCTACTTCAATTTTAGGGGCACGGATAACTGCGATCGCTCGGTGTTTTTGCAACTGTGATAACCAAACTTGATTAGGCATTTTGACTGGGGATTGGGGACTGGAGAATAGTTTCACTCTAGTAAATACTTAATTTTCAATACTAATATCCAATGCCTAATGTCCTTAAACCTTGCTTCTTGCATCAAGCTATGAGATATTGCATATGAATCACATCAAGTCTATCGATTTATCGTAGTTTAAGATGAAATGCCTCACCGCTTGGGTCTAAAGGAGTAATTAAAATGACAATTGCCCGACAAAACACAGCAGTATCCTTACCAATTACCATTCACGCTCCCAAAAGTGTCGATATAGTCAGCCTGTGGAAGCTGCTACGACTAGGTGCAAATAGATTTTGGTGGCACACTAAGGCATACGGAACGATTCTGAGCGTTATGTTGCTAGCCTTGGTAAGTCTGATTTTCCTAAGTATGCATTGGTCTTACCGCAGATTATTCCCATTTATTAGCCATCGAGTCATTGGTAGCGATCATCGGATAAGCAATTAAAAATTAAAAGCTAGACATAAAGTTGCGTGGGCGTAGTCCATCGCCTCAATCGCCTGATTTTGCTTGCTTCCTTTACATTACTTTAGAGACAGTCTTTGAAAACTCAGCTTAATTCTTCTAGTAGAGGAGAGAGATCATTAAAAAGGCATATACTGCAATTACCAAGCAATAGTTTGATAAGCCCCTAGTTAAAGACCTACTAGGAGCTTTTTTTTAATTGATTATCTATCTCAATTGGGCCATACATCAAAAATCTAGTCACAATTAAACCTATTCCTCATGGATATTCATAATTAATTCTGATGGTAGATAAACCCAGAAATGAAAATAGTTAATATTTACTTGTAAGTAAAAAACGTTTACCAACTAACAACAATGAATATTCTTGCTTGGATTGTTTTAGGTCTAATTGCTGGTGCGATCGCAAAAGCTATCTACCCTGGTCATCAAGGTGGCGGAATTTTAGGAACAATTGTGCTAGGAATCATCGGTGCTTTTGTTGGCGGTAGTTTAGGTGTATTCTTCAGTACGGGAACCTTATCTCTAGCAGCACCTAGCCTTAGTATCCCAGGTATTGCGGTAGCAGTACTTGGTGCAATTGTCGCAGTTTTCTTGTGGAACTTGTTAACCAACCGCAGTGCTGTATAAAAATAAAATTGCGGACGATCTAACGAAGTAGATTTAGCAAACTCATTTAACTATTTTTAACTGTGAATTAAATTAAAAAAATAGCGCCACCCTAATTATAGGTAGGCGTTATTTTTTTGATTTATTGCAAAATAATCAAATTAGTTAAAGACAAAAAATGAATTCACCCTATTTCAAACATATAATTGATACAAGCGAAACCCTTTTTTAGCATCCACATCAAATTTCAACCCAACTTCCATTCCCTTACTTGTTTGCACTTCATTAACCGATATGTCATCAATCTTAATGCTTTCAATAGTAGCTAAATAGCAGCAAGATGACCCTTCATTAACTAGGAAAAGACTACTTCCAATTGATAAAATAGTTTCCTCAACCTTTGCTACCCCAGCTTCATGCTTCTTATACCACTCAGTAATTCTACCAACCTCCTTAGCTTGACCTATTGATTTTTTGCGCTCAATAACCTTATAAGTGACCAACTCAGCAAGTGCTTGACACAAAGTCTCGACGAAATCACACAATTCTAATAATGCATTAGAACCTAGAACATTGTCAGGAAATCCGTGGGCTGCGTCGTTTCGATAGCTAATTAATTCATTAAGTTCTCCTTCTACAGTGTTTTGATTTCCTCTAATTTCTTCTAAAAAATACTTTACGGCTCTATGCTTTTCTACCCAGTTCCATGAACAGGGTTAGCGCGTCTCAAAGCCTATTGACAATAGGACTTGCCTGATATAGCAAT
>NZ_JABXKQ010000007.1 GCF_017114945.1 Nostoc sp. JL34 | reverse complement strand
TTGTACGTATTTACTTATCTTTACATAGTTTGGTTTTTTCACCTCGTCTTACTTACGATCCTCGCAATGATTACAGTTTCCGACTCTCAACACCCGATAACATCACTTCCAATTACACATTGGGAACATCGGTTAACACTGGAATCGCTAAAAAAGGAGAAGTTGATACCTACAGCTTCACAGGCACAATTGGACAGAAATTGTACTTTGATTATGTAGTTGCAGCTGCAAATGAGAGGCTGAAATTCTATAGTCCAACAGGAGTGCTGCTGAACGAAAGATTTTTGAACAACGGTGACTTCTTACCAGAAACCTTAAAAGAAAATGGTATTTATCGGATTGAGATTTCTGGCGATAATGGAACAACAGGAGCTTATGAATTTACTTTGAGCGATCGCAATACTCTATCTATCCCAGCAATCACTCTCGGCACGGCAATTACAGATACAGTAAATGGCAACAACACTAAGCTCTACAGAATCAACGGTACTCAAGGACAAATTCTTGACTTCGATTTAGCTGCTCCCAGTTGGATAGGTGCAAATTGGGTACTTTACGATTCCGCAGGTATAGCGATCGCTTCTCCTTCTGCATCTAGTCCCGACTTCAAAATTACCTTGCCATCAACAGGGCTATTCACCCTTGCAATTGGTGGAGCAAATGCCCAAAACCTGAACTACAACTTCACAGTTACTAATATTGCGCCTTCAGCCGTAATTAATAGTGGCTTGAATACATTACAAAGTGGAACTTTAACTACAAGTACACCAGTTAATTACACTTTTACCGCCACCGCAGGTACGCAAATTTTCTACGATGGACAAGATGACACCACTAATGGATATATCCGAGGCAGGATTTACGATCCAAATGGAGTATTAATCGCTGACAACTTGGATCTGCGCTACGACCTTGCGCCAATTTTACTGAAGGAAACAGGTAATTACAAATTCCAGACTTATAGTTACTACGGTAATATAACAGGTAATTACAAATACAACCTTTTAGAAATGCCTAATAGTTTCCGTTCACCTGCGGCAACTTATTTAGCCTTTAATGGGATAGAAACAGGCACGCTCAATAGTGGAGAAGCTAAGGTATTCACCTTCCAGAACTTTGTCGGTACAAAAGTTCTATTCAACGGCATGGTTGGGAATGGAGTCAATGCTTATCTCTACGACCCCAGCGGCAATGTGGTAATGAACTTCGGCAACTTCCAATACACTGATTCTGCTCAGTATATATTGACACAGGAAGGACTATACCATTTAGCGATCGCAGGTGACTTTGGAGCAAATCGCAACTATAGCTTTCAGATGCTAGACGCAAGCAGTGCGCCGACTGTGGAATACAATCTGCCAACTACTGGGTCATTGGACAATGGACAGAAGGATGTATTTTACAAAATTAATGTCACAGCAGGAAAGCGGTTATATTTTGATAATTTATCTGCTACTACCACCACAGACATTAACCGATTTACTTGGGGACTTTATGCACCCGATGGTAGCTATGTAAATAGTACTAACAGTTATATCTACAATGATTTTCAATACGACTTCACGAATAGTGGCGAATATACCCTTGTCATTCGAGGACAAGCCGTAACCGATAAATTAGACTACAAGTTCCGAGTTATACAAACAGATATCAGCAATACTAGAGACATCATCACCCCTGGTGTAGGCAAATCCAACGATCAACTAGATGACGGCTCTCTAGCAACTGTAGCCGTGAAACTGCTTTCCAAAGATGGTAAAGGGGGCAGTGTTTTCCAAGACTATAATATTAAAGTCTTTGCCGACCCCGATAACGCCAATCCTGTAATTACCAGCACGCCTAACACAAATTACAGTTTGGCAGAAGATGGTTATCGCTATACGCTAACTGCTCTAGATCCAAATAATGACCAATTAGTATATCGCTTAGTTAATTCTCCTGTCGGTGCAGTGATTAACCGAGATACAGGTGAATTACTTTGGTTCCCTGAAACTACTGTTATTTCAGGTAGTAAAGCCAACTTTACTGTCGAAGTTAGCGATCGCAGAGGTGGTAAAGATACTCAAAATTTCACAGTAGATGTCTACAGTCAACTTGGCAAAATCCAAGGTGCGGTATTTGATGATCTGAATGGAAATGGATTACTGGATTCCAAGCTGATCAAGGGTACAAATCCTGCCGTAATTATTGCCTTTGACGTGTCAGGAAGTACTGAAGCACCATTTTACGGTGCCCGCAACTTTCCGAATGTAAAAGTTGTTAAAGATGCCGAAGTCGCAGCTATCAAAGAACTGGTGAAAGGGATTATCGCTCAAAGTCAAGGCAACAACGTCAAGATTGGGTTGATTACATTCGTTGCCGGCGGCACAATCGAAGATATGGATTTATCTGCCGCAGGGTTGCAGGAATACACTACCGCATTGTTGGATACCAATAATAACGGTATCACTAACTTAAATGAAGTTTTAGGACAGCAAATCTTCGCTGACAACAAATTCTATCCACCGGGCAGAAGTGGATTTGATGCCGCATTGACCACAATTAGGACATTACTACAGGCATATAGTGGTACGCCAAATCTCATTTTTATGTCCGATGGCTACGGACAACTTGACCCAGTTCTCGCTGCTAGTGTTGCCAATGATATTAAAACAGGCTTTGGCGATCCGACGCGCTCAGGTAATGTTACTGCATTAGCTATCGGTGAAGCATCAACTTTAGATACCCTCAAAGAAATCGATCCAAATGCAATTAGGCTCAAAGACATTGAATCTTTGACTACATTGTTTAGCGGATTAGATGAAAGCTACAATTTAGAACCGTTTAAAGAAAATGTCAGTGTTTATCTGGATTTAAACAATAACGCAGTTTACGATCCAAACGAACCAATTCAAAAGACCAAACGTGGGTTTGCACCGAATAGTTTAGATAAAACTAATTATTACTACACCTTTGACAATTTGCTATCAGGGGATTATCGTGTCCGTATTTTGCCACCAGCAGGTTATAAAATTACCACAAATTATAATTTCACCACAGCCAGCTACGATCCTGCCACAGATCAAGGCAATGGCATCTTGCATCGCGTAACTACAGCAGGTGAAAGTTTTGTTGATTTCTTTGGTGTAAACCAGGTTACAGCACCACTTAACAGCGATCCCAAATTTGTTACTACACCTCCGGTAATCACCCAGCTTAAGAGTGGTGAATTGCTCAAATATAATGCCAAAGCAACTGATGTCGATACTGATCCATTAACTTTTGACCTCGTACTAGCACCCGAAGGTATGGCTATAGATGCCAATAACGGTACGGTAGTTTGGAATCCAACCAAAAAACAAGTCGCTGATTACTATGCCAAATTAGATGCAGATAACCAGTTCCTGATCAATTCTGGTAGAGGCTCTGCTATTAAAACTAGTGTCACTTTTGATACTCTGCTTCGAGTACGCGATGGTCAAGGGGGACAAGATATTCAGTATATTAAAGTAGAGTTACTTCGTGATAATACACGTCCTGTCTTTACCTCCACTATACCAACAGCTAATCCCCAAGTAGGTAAAACTTTCCGTTACCAAGCGAGCGCTCTCGATGCTGAAGGTGATACTCTAACTTACTTACTTACCACAGACGCACCTACTGGTGTTAGCATTAACTCCACCACTGGTTTAGTCACCTGGAATCCTACTGCTGCTCAACTTGGCCTCCAGGAATTCTCCATTAAAGTTATAGATAGTAAAGGTGGAGAAGCCCTACAGAAGGTAAGCCTAGTTGTTAACACTGCTGCACCGAATCTTGCCCCTGTTATCACTTCCACACCTCGTACTCAGACGCGATTGGGTAATAGTTACTACTACAAAATTGAAGCAACTGATCCAGACGGTGATTTCTTAACTTACAGCTTACAGACTGCTCCAACTGGCATGACTATTGGTTCGGATGGTGTCATCACCTGGACTCCTAGTGCATCTCAGTTTGGTTCTCAGCCTGTAGTTATCAATGTCAGTGATGGTAGTTCTACTAATACTCAAAGCTTTAACCTTAACGTTAGTAATATTGCAGCTAACTATGCACCAAGTATTACTTCTGCTCCAAATTTGATTACAAATATAGAGCAGACTTATGAGTATAATCTCACAGGTAGTGACCCTGATGGTGATTTGCTGCTGTGGAGTTTGGATGCTGCGCCATCCGGTATGGTGATTGATGCTCAACAGGGAACTCTGCGTTGGCAGCCATCAAGCAATCAAATTGGCGAACATGATATTAAGGTACGCCTCACTGATGCTTCGGGTAGTTTTGTTGGTCAGGAATTTACTCTTACTGTCACTGGTACTAATATTCCTTCTACAATTGTCTCCAATCCCATAACCAGAGCCGCGCAGAATCAGCTTTACACCTACACGATCGTTGCCACCGATCCAGAAAACGACCCCCTCACCTTCAGCTTAGGTCGTAAACCTGCGGGGATGACCATTGATAATGGTGGCACGATTCAGTGGACTCCCCAATCTAATCAAATCGGTTCTCAACAAGTTGAAGTCTTTACACGCGATGCTCAAGGTGCTGTCACCACTCAAACTTATACCATTGAAGTTGGGACAACCGCTATCAACACTGCCCCCAGCATCACCTCTACTCCCGTATACTTAGCCGCAGTTGGTAGTCCTTACAGTTATCAGGTCGTTGCTACTGACCTGGATGCTGGCGATACCTTGACTTATCAGCTTTTGTCTGTACCTGCTGGTGTTACTGGTATCAGCATTGACACAACCACTGGTTTGCTGACTTGGAATAATCCTGTTGCTGGTAACTACAAAGTTGTCGTTGGCGCGGTGGACGCTGCTGGTTTGGGTGCGGCGCAGGGCTTTACACTGACTGCACGGGTAAATAATGCTCCGGTGATTCGCTCTACACCTGTGTTAACAGCAACTCCTGGCAGTACGTATAGCTATGATGTAATCGCAAGTGATGCTGATGGCGATCGCTTGACCTACTCCCTCGACCAGACATCCCGTGATTTTGGCATGACGCTGGATACTCTCGGCAGACTGCGCTGGACACCGACCACTGGCAATGTTGGCACTCACCACGTTGTCTTAACTGCCAGTGATGGCGTTGTGTCCAGACCACAGGAGTATAACCTTGTGGTGGCAGCTGACACAAAAGCGCCGAAAGTTAGACTCATTGCAAATTTCGACTCAGTTAACCTTGGCGAGTCGATAACATTCCAAGCACGGGCAACTGACAATATCAAGGTTGCTGGTTTGCAATTGCTGATTGATGGAACTGCGGTAGTGCTGGATGCAAACGGTATGGCAACCTTCAAACCCACCACAGCCGGGAGGATTATTGCTTCTGCTTACGCCACAGATACGGCTGGTAATCCCGCAACCGCTACATTCAGTGTGTTGGTAATTGATAGCAGTGATGTGAATCCGCCGGATGTCAGTCTTAACTTGGGTGCTTACGCCAACGGTACAGTCACCGCGCCTGTTGAGATTAAAGGCACGGTCAGCGATGATAACTTGGACTACTACCGCCTGCTGGTTGCACCTATTGGCAGTAGCGATTTCAAAGAGATTTTCCGAGGCACAAGCACTGTTAATAATGATGTACTAGGCAAGTTCGACCCGTCTTTACTGGAAAATGACAGTTACACGCTGCGACTGGAAGCTCATGATAAGGGCGGGAATGTCAGCTTTGTAGAAGACACGGTTAATGTTTCTGGCGAATTGAAACTCGGTAACTTCCGGCTGTCGTTCACTGATTTGTCGATTCCTGTTACTGGAATCCCGATCACGCTGACACGCACGTATAATAGCCTAACATCCGGCAGCACAGATGACTTCGGCTATGGGTGGCGGATGGAATTCCGCGACACTGACCTCCGAACCTCAGTTGGCAAACCCACTGAAGAAGTTGCGGAATTAGGAGGACAAAACCCGTTCAAAGATGGTACAAAAGTATACATTACTTTGCCTGGAGGCAAGCGGGAAGGGTTTACTTTTAGACCCACGATTGACCCACTATCTCAGTATTTAAGGGGCGCTGGTGGTGTTGATTCTGACCCAAATATCTATCACCCCTCGTTTGTGGCTGATGCTGGCGTAACCGATACCCTCACGGTGCAAAACACTCGCATCATTCATGGGGCTGGTACTAATCAGTACTACGGTCTAGCTGGCAGTGCTTATAATCCTGCTGACACATATTATGGTGGTGTTTATACGCTGACCACGAAAGAGGGCATTGTTTACCAGATTGATGCTGCTACGGGGGATCTGCTAACGGTTACGGATACGAACGGGAACACGTTAACTTATACTGATGCGGATATCACTAGCTCGACTGGGCAGAAAATTACCTTTGGCAGGGACGCGCAGGGAAGAATCGCTACTGTTACTGACCCCGCAGGTAAACAAATTCATTATGGCTATAATGCTCAGGGTGATTTAGTTAGTGTTACGGATAGAGAAGGTAACACTACACGCATGGAGTATGACCAAGAGCGATCGCACTACCTTGACAAAATCATCGACCCCTTGGGCAGGACTGGTGTCAAGAACGAGTACGGTGATGACGGGCGGCTCAAGAAGATGGTTGATGCCGCAGGTGCATCAGTACAGTTAGCTTATGATCCCAGTCACTCCACTGAAACGATAACTGACGCACTAGGCCATCCTACCACTTATGAATATGACGAACGCGGGAATGTAGTCACTGAGATTGATGCGCTAGGTGGCATCATCACTCGCTCTTATGACCAAGACAATAATTTGCTCAAAAAAGTAGACCCAGACGGTGTTTCCACAACTTATACCTATGATAGCAAAGGCAATCCTTTAACTCTGACAGATAAAGATGGAAATGTTACCCATATTACATATAACCAGTATGGCGAAACCCTTAACA
Source organism: Nostoc sp. JL34 (assembly GCF_017114945.1). GTDB lineage: Bacteria > Cyanobacteriota > Cyanobacteriia > Cyanobacteriales > Nostocaceae > Nostoc. Next base: position 14,499 of record NZ_JABXKQ010000007.1, on the reverse strand, counting down.
TCATCTCGCCTACAGGATTGATAGTTTCATCAACTTATGACAAACATGGTAATTTATTATCTAGAACCAACACAGACGGACAAACTACAACCTTTAGCTATGACGGTTTTGGTAGATTAATAAAACAAACAGCACCGGACAATGAAGTATCAACATATAGTTATGATGATTTCGGGAATCCCACAGTCTTTACCGATAGTCGCGGCAACCAAGCTATTGCTACTTATGACCTCAATGGTAAAGTCAAAACTCTGTCAATGGTTTTCCCCCAAGAGAACCAAACTTTAAATACCAGCTACACCTACGATAACCAAGGACGCACTACCTCTGTAACAGATCCTCAAGGAAATGTTACTACAACCGAATATGACGCTAAGGGCAATGTGATTGCCACTACAGATATTAAACATAATCGGACTCATTATTTTTATGACGACAAAGGGCAGCAGATTAAAGTTATCCTGCCCGACAATACCCCTAATAACTCAGATGATAATCCTGTAGTTTTAACTGAATACGACGCTGCGGGAAGAGTTATTTCCCAAACATCTGCCACAGGACTGAAAACTCGCTATGTCTACGATGCATTGGGTAGATTGACAGATACGATTTTGCCCGATCTCACTCCTGACAATCCAGATGACAATCCTAGAGAGAAGATAGAATACACCGCAGGCGATCGCATTCAAGCCAAGATTGATATCTTTGGCACTCGTACAGAATACTCTTACGATAATTTAGGAAGAATCAGTCGAGAGCGCGATTTCTTTGGTAATCCGATTGGTAATGACACGACTTACACCTACAACACAGGTGGTCAGGTTACTTCTGTCACTGATGCCCGAAATCGCACAACTCAGATCGGGCTTGATGCTCAAGGTCGCTCAAGTGTGAATACATACTTTGACGGTACTACATCCAAAGTTGTATATGACGCTTTAGGACGTATCAAGTCGGAAACAAATCAACTGGGACAAGCTACAACCTATGAGTATGATGCCTATGGCAAAGTCTCAACCATGATTGATGCGCTAAATCAACGTACTCAGTTTACTTACAACAGTCGCGGCAGTCTAGTTAAGGTCACTGATGCTTTGGGTCATGAAACTAAGTATGAATATGACCAGTACAATCGTCAGACGGCGGTGATTGACGGAAACGGCAATAGAACGGAAACGACCTATGACCAATTTGGACAGGTGATTGCGGTTAAGGATGCAAATCTGCATATAACAGAATATGCATACGATAATCTGGGTGAACTGACGGCAGTGAAGTTAGCTAATCAAGCTACTACTATTTACGGCTATGACAATTTAGGTAGACAGACGCTGTTTGAAGATGCCAATGGCAATAAAACGACCTATGAGTATGATACGTTTAATCGGAAGGTAGCGACAAATCTAGCTTTGGGTCAGCGTTCTACGACGATTTTCAATAATTCGGGACAGGTTGCTAATACGACGGATTTTAATGGCAATGTGATTACCTATGGCTATGACCTCTATGGCAGATTGGCAACTAAATCCTTCTCAGATCCTAGTGTGGCAACGGTGGGTTATACCTACGATCCTGTTACTTCGCAGGTGAAAACGGTGGCTGATGGTAGAGGGGTAACTCAATATACCTACGATCAATGGGACAGGCTCCAAACTACAATCATGCCCGATCTGCAATCTATCACCTACGGTTATGACGTATTGGATAACCTGACCTCAGTCACTACATCAGCAGCTATTACCAACTATAGCTATGACAAGCTAAATCGCCTCGATACAGTCAAAGAAAGTAATCGCATTCTCGCAGATTATGACTATGACGCGGTTGGTAATCTCACTCAAACTAAGCTTGCAGATGGCTCAGTTGAGACTAGACAGTATGATGCTAGGAATGCATTGACTCAGATAACTGCAAAAAATGTCACAGGCACGGTATTTTCAAGCTTTACCTATACTCTAGACCCTTTAGGGAACCGAACTAATGTAATAGATAATATAGGTAGCAGAGTGGATTATACCTATGATATCGTCAATCGTTTGACACAAGAAAAGATTACTGATGCTACAGCAGGGAATCGTACTATTGACTATAGCTATGATCTTGTGGGAAATCGTTTGAATAAAACGGATACGCTTGAGGGTTCAACCATTTATTCCTACGATGCTAACAATCGGCTCAAAGATACCACGGCAGGGGCAAAAGTCACAAAGTTTACCTATGACAATAATGGTTCGATATTAACTGTTTCCGATGGCACGAATTCAGTTGTTTACGATTGGATTAATGATGGTGAGAATCGATTAGTTAGAGTAAATAATGGTTCTTCTCTGACTCAGTATGTCTACGATGCGGATGGAAATCGTGTAGCAAGTATTACGGATGGAGTTAGAACTAATTATTTAACTGCTCCAATTATGGGTATGTCTGAAGTATTAATGGAGTATGACAATAGTGGAAATATCACGACTGATTATACTCAAGGGTTAGGTTTAATCAGATCGCGGGCAAGTGGTAGAGAGAGCTTCTATCATACTGATGGCTTGGGTTCTACTAGGGTAATTACAGATAATGTAGGATTGATAACTAATCGTTATAACTACGATGCATTTGGGGTGACAATTAATCAATCAGGAACGTCTGATAATTCTTTCCAATTTGCTGGAGAACAAAGGGATAGTGCTACTGGATTGGATTATCACAGAGCGAGGTATTATGACCCAGGACTAGGCAGGTTTGTCTCAAAGGATGATTACTCTGGACGTTTGAATAGTCCTATTACTCAAAATCCTTATGCCTATGCCAATGCAAATCCTGTTAATTTTACTGATCCTTCTGGTTATTTCTCTTTAGAAGAGGTTAATGCTGCTGAAGCAATTAGTGGGATTCTTAGTAGTATTCCTGGCATAGCCTTGCGTACAGTAGGAGCTATTATCGGCGGTGCATTAGCTGCTGGTGTTTTCGATACGGCTCGACAGGGCTATCAATTAATTGATAGTGCGATTCACGGCGACGGAAGAAAGACGGATTTCGACGTTGATGAGTTGTTGCAGAGTGTTCAGATAGGAGCTGCACTTGGTCCATTACTTGCTCTTGTCCCTGAAGCTGCCTTATATTTCGCTTATGAAGGGATCAAAAGTGGCGTTGCCGAGCTTGAAGCTGGGAATATTGCTACTGGAGTTTTTGATATCCTTACTTCATTAATTCCTCTTTTCGAGGAAGCTGATAGTAAAGGAGCCAGTAATTGCTTTGTTGCTGGCACAAAAATTCTGACGACTGAAGGTGAAAAGAATATTGAGGATATTCAGGTTGGTGATTGGGTAGTTTCTGATGACCCGAATACTCCTGGAGAGATTGAGGCAAAACAAGTAACAGACACGTTTATACGTCAAACTTCAGGGCTGGTTGATTTGTATGTTGATGGAGAGGTGATTTCTACTACTGGTGAACATCCTTTTTGGACTCCTGATAAGGGATGGGTTGAGGCGAAGGATCTAGAAGTTGGTTCATTCCTACAAACTGAAGATGGCAGAATTATTGATGTTGATAAGATTGAGAAGCGTGAGGGACAGTTTCAGGTTTATAATTTCAGGGTAGAAGGGTTTCATACCTATTTCATTTCTGATTTAGATATTCTTGTTCATAATGCGAATTGTGCTAAAAATGCAGCAGAATTAAGAAAGAATATGGAAAATGCTGGTGTAACCTTTAATCCAGGTGAAGCAGCTCATCACATTGTTCCTAGTACTGATGGCAGAACTCAAGCAGCAATAAATGCTCGATATACTTTGAATAGTTATGGCATTCCTATTAATGATGCTAACAATGGGGTGAAATTACCAGTAAGTCAGCATAATGGTCAAGGTTTACATCGTGGAAAAACTTATAAGGCTATTGATTTGGAACTTCAGAAAGCTACAAATAAAGCAGAAGCTGAAGCTATACTTCAAAGTATTGCTGCTAAAATTAAGGCTGGAACTTTCCCACCACCGTAATATATTTCAAAAATTAATGGAGATAGATTTACATGAATATTTATATTCCTATTCCTGATAGTGATAATTATGATGGCTTCTATTATCTTGATCAAGAAAAGTCACATGACATTTTATCAAGGTTCCTTAATTTTAGTGTATATCAAGATATTGAAGAAAAGAGTGAATGGATCCCTTTACCAGTAGGAATTGAATCATTCGATACTAAACGAGGTGATTTCCTTGGAGTTGTTGCATGGACTTTTGCTTGTAATAATAGGGCTTGGAAAATTTTAGAGCCTTTAATTGGTGATAGCGTTAAACTGCTGCCATTGCAATGCGATGAAGGTGAGTTTAATATTTTAAAAGTAATTAATATTATTGATTGCCTCGATCGTTCAAAGGCGGATTTGTTTATATTTGAAGAAACTGGTAGAGTTTTGGGCATAGAAAAGTATGCTTTTAAAGAAGAGTTAATTCAAGATCAGCATTTTTTTGCCATCCCAGAATGTAAATTCGTAATATTAGTATCTCAAAAGTTCAAGGACTTAGTAGAGCAGCATCAATTGGAAGGGCTGAATTTTAAGCAAGTGGCTTAAGATTAAGTACCAAGACAGTGCGTTCCCTGAAAGGGTTGCCGTAAGCATAGGCTTGGGTAAGCTTAACTGGTGTAGGCGAATATCCAATGTGCGAAGAGATGCGACAAGCGATTAAAAATGGTAACACTTTCAATTACAAAAAACCTCTTGGACGAGTTATAGGAGAGGAAGTATTGACATAGTGTCCAGAGCAGGTCTTGTCGCTCTCCTAGCTAATCCTCCCAATCAACCAGCACCCCATCCACGATCGCAACCCCCCACTGCGGAAACTTCGCCAGCAATTTCTTGATCACAATCTGCAAAGCCGGATCATCATTCCAACACTCCTGCAAAAAGTCAAAACCCGGATTCTGCCCCGCCTTCGCCGTAACCTTGAGTTTCTGCATACGCTCTGGTCGCATATTTGACCGCGCAACAATCGCCTTATGTGACCATTTTTCAGTGACGGGCGCGGCGGAACTTTCACCCTCATCAACTGTTTTGACTTCTACACCCGAAACTGAATTTTTAACCAACAACGTAGCTGAATTTCCCTGTTCTACCTGCCTTTGAGTTTGATTAGCGATCGCTGAACTTGAAAAAAATTCATTCTGTGCAACGGGCGCGGCGGAACAAGTACCTTCATGAGAGACTGCCGCCTCAACACCACAATTCTGGTTTTCAGCCAACAATGAAGCAGATTCACCCTGTACAGCTTCCACAAGCGCCAGCGTCGTGAAGTCCATTGCCGTAGGCAAGTCTTTGTCTTTCTCTGACACACTTTTAAGAAACTGAGGCGACGCGACCCCCAAGGGAGCGTGAGCCGTCTCTTCCTCACGCGAATTTTCTGTAAGCGTGTTAGAGATACAGCTAACGAACTCTTTTGAAGAGTTCGTTAGCTGTTCCTGAGCAGTTTGTGAGGGTTTTTGAAACCCTTGCTCTGACTGACTTTGACCTAAAATAGATGCTTGATTTAAAGCACGTATTTCTTCAGAGCCAGCATCTATCTCTGAATCCCCAGCATTTGGTTCTCGTTTCGCAGAATCCCCTTTTTCCCAAAAATCCTTTATCCTGCTTCCATGCAAATTCTTGACAGTCCATCTCACAGTTTCCCGGCCATCTTCTATAGACTTGTCGGGCTTGAAAATGAACAACCCGCTTTCAGCGAGAATTTTCTTCGCAGAGATAAAAGTACTGTAACCCAAAGCACTTGTTAGCGGCATCCACCGAGAACCATAAGGGTCAGCCGTCCAACACTCCTGCCACAATTGCGTAACTGAGGGCTTTTGCTGTGAAGCCCATAGCATATCTTGTATGGGAATAATCACATGAAGCCGCTTATACGGGGATTCCTTCTTGCTAGCAGCAGCCTTTTTGGGTTTGGGACGAGTAATAGTTGCAGTCATTTTTCAATCTCCTGTTTATATTGACGCATGGAAATTTCCCCCACAGTGATGCCTGATGCGGGGCTTGGTTTGATATTTATCGGTCTTAAAAGTTATCAGTACATTTGGCAGTACAACTAGCTACATTGTTATAATCGTGTTGTTGTCTACCGGAGAGCGGCGGAGACACTTTTCATAGGGTGATTGCACAGTTTTTAACTAAGCAATCGCTCTAATCAACAACTTCACCTACTCTTTTTCCGGTTGCCAGAATCGCAATTCGTCTCGGAAATACCTGTCAGTCTTTTTCGATTGCTCCTTCCAACAATCCCAAGCCACCAACACTTCTTCTCCCAAATCCTGTACCACCTCACCCCTTTCCACATACAAAGTGCGGTATGAATCGGCGTGAGAAACGATAGAGCCGATGCCAATAGTGTCTGGTTGAGAGGATGCGTTCTGGAGTACGGTAATTAATTCAGTCTCTTGGGTGGTCAATTCCGCCCAGTAGTCTTGTTTGATTACCTCGTACTCTTGCGCCACTGCCCAATAGTCCTGCCACGTACACCCAGGTTTAGCTAGCACTGTCCTAATCTCGTTAATCGCTTGGGGCAACATTTCCAATTGTTCGGCCCGATATGCGATAGCCTGTGGTGTCGGTTCACTCCCCAGAATTATCGCCGCAGCTTCCAAGGCTTGAGTGTTGTTCATAGCACTGGCAAGATTCTTCAACGCCATACCCATGAGTCGTAAGCATTCCTGAGCATTTTCTTTGGGTGGTTCCTGCGCTAGCGATCGCAGATCAATGGTTTTCTCCAAGGCTTGCTTCACCTGCTTATTCAAAGCTTTGGTCGCCTGTTGCGTCATGGTATTCCCCCATTGTTGAGAAGGACGTTGCTCTACGGCGTGTTCTAATTCTTGGATACGTTGCTGAAGTCGCTGATTCTCAATCTCTAACTTTCTCAACCCCTCCATCTCATCCAAACGCTGCTGCAATTGAATATTTTGCTCCCTCTGCTGCTTGTACAGGTTTTGCAAGGATTGGATTTGTTCTTGTACTTGAGCTTCGGCTCTGCCAGTAGCTTCTGCTTGTAAACCAATTCTCAATTCCTGGGAAAGTCGCTCTAACTCTTGCTGATGCTGTTCTTTAATTTGGGCAATTGCTTCAGTATATTCTGGTGGATAAGTCTGCTCACTCGATTCGGACACAATTGCATCATTTAAATCAGCCAAATCACTATTGTTTACCAGTAGCCTCTCACCATCGCTGAAAGTGACAATCTGCTGATAGTTATTGGGTGCGTCTGCCTCAATCACTCCCGAATCTCCATAACGAGGGTGCGAAAGGGAAGAAACAGTGACAGAATTACACAATTGCGTTTTGACTTTTTCTTGTTTTGTGCTACTGGTTCTAGTGGGTGACGTATTTTTTGGAACGACCTTCTGTACTGCTTTAGCGAAGTCTGCGGCAGTGGGGAAGGGTTTTTCTTTGGCTGCGATCGCAACAGCTTGCTCTAACTTATCGGGAGTTTTAACCAAACGAAGTAGGGGGCGAGTTTGAGAGGGTTTAGTGATTTTTACCCTCAGTTCCTCTGGCAGGATATCAACTACTTTCTTCGCAGACAGCAAATCTCTGACGCGGCGATATCCCCCGTGTTTGGTTAACTCGTTCTCGCAATAGTCTTCAAAGCTCTCGTGTCCTCCATCAAAGTAATAGCCTTTATCTCGCATAAGGCGCAGTTCATCTATTGCTTGCCACTCGAATTTGTCAATGGCAGTGAAGGTTTCCTGAATGCTGGCGTTGACAACACTGTAGTCCAGCGTCGTTGTTTGTTCGGGTTCTAGTGTCAGCATATTTCTTGCTCACTATGGTAAATGCTTGAAAGTTGAGGTGTTGCAGTTTAACCAAAGTGAACTAAGGAGATACTGAAGGGTGTTTGCACAAAAATGTGTCAGCATTGTAGTTAGTTCACTTTGTCGTGAATGCAATTGAACGGGCGATCGCATTGCTTTGGTCGGCGGCGATCGCTTTTACTAAGCAGCAGGGGTAATAATTACTCAGGTTGATCGTTTCCTGCTCCATTATCAGACTGCTTCACAAGGTAATCTGAGACTGGACTAATACGATCAAGAGCAGCACGAATTGTTCGTTGAAATTTTGTAATCGAGTAACATCCGTTTTTAAGTTTCTCATTTTATTTTTTGCCTAGCTTTTAAATATAGTTTCATTTTAGCCTATACAAAGGAAATCATTAAATCGATAATTAGTATATAATTTTTATAGGCTAGTTGCTAGGCTAGCCTATAGTGATAAATCCTGTCATTGTTTGGCAGGGGTCTCATTAACTGCAAAACCCCCGAAGCTATGTTTCAGGGGGTTTTTCTTCATCTTCAAATTCTAAAAACTGGCGAATCCGTTCGCGTGATAGCCTGAGTTGCTCCGAGGCGCTTCTCAGGCTGCTAATTCCCCCAGGATTTTCTCAGCACGTTCTTTAAACTCCTCAAGCTCTGCAACTTTCTTCTTGATGTTGTCAATTTCGTCGTCACTTCTTGGCGATATTCCTAAATAACTGTCAATGAACTCTAGTAGAAGTCTACTAGCAGAAGTCCCACTCGCTTTGGCCTTTTTTAAGAAAGCAATTTTCTTTTCTTCTGGGATGCGAAAGTTCATTTGGGTTTCCCCTTCCGCAAGATTTCTTGGCATAGTATGTCCTCTTCTGCTCAATCATAGCTTTTAGCCTATACCTAATTCTACTCACAAGCCTAGTTCTTGCCTATAAAATAGGACTTTTACCGTTTTTGCCTGTATTGCAGCCTATACCAATACTTGACAAAGGAAATCTTTTAGCCTATACTAAAAATAGCAAAACAAAAGACGACCGCTCTAGCCTGAGAAACTTACGCGATCGCCTTTTGTGAAAAACCTAACCCCATGTAGAGGCAGGAAATCCTTATTATGACGCAATCTGTTTGCACACATCAAGCACCTTCAAGCTTTAAGCTTAATCAAATAGTCACATTTGAAGATGCCCCCTTCAAAGATGAGCAAGCGATTGCCCAAGCAGAACTGTACAACCACCTCGAAACCCAAGCCGAAGCTGTAGCCCCAACCCAAGACCCCCTCACCAGCAGAGATCGCCGCATCATTGGCGAGATTATCGAAGTCCAACCCGAATCAGTGCGTACAATCTGGATCGAAGGCGGGATTACGGTATGGGTACAGTTAGTCGGTGGCGGACGACTACCATTCGACCGCAACTGGTTTGCTACAAGAGTTGCAGAGGTTAAAGCGACTCTGCCAGAAACAGCACGGGAACGGAATCAGCGCTTGGAGTCCGAGTTGAAAGAAGCTTGCACTGTTTTCGGTTTATACCACGGTGAGATTGACTATCTAGTATTTAGTACAAAAGTCTATCGCCAGGGCAAGTTAGTTGGTTTCGTTGGTTGGGATGAAGAGGGTTGGTACGCAAGACCAAGACAGTACGGAGTCAATCGTGTAGCTGCTAGTGCAAAACAAGTGATTGGGCTGCTGGGAGTCCGAGCGACAGTGGCGGCTTAGTTGCTGAAGGTAGAAAGGGCGATTGCACACCAAAAGAATTGCAATCGCCTTCAACCGAAATTTAGACAATCGAAATCATCATGGCACACAGACAATGATTACCACACTTTCTCTTCAAGAAGCCCAGTCGGATGATCCAACAGAGAAAATACTCCTACCTCCAACCGACCCCAACGCAGAGGTCATCAATATTCCCGGCTACAAACTGGTCTATGTTAACGGAGTCTGCCCCAGAAATTATCGAGTCTACAAAGCTCATTCCATGTTGGGAGTAATTTTTCAACACATTACCCACTGGTCTAACGGAGTTGATTCCCTTCAATACGCCAAGCCGATTGATGCAGCAGTTGGGCTTGATGAATTTTTGAAGGTGGCGAGGATATCAACAACGGCTACAGAGCAACCAGCCACGGAAGAAGAGTTGCTAGATAAGGAATTTGATTCGCTGACGAGTGACGAGTGGGAACGGTTAAAGAGGTACGTTCCAGAAGCGAAACATCTGGTTGCAGCATAAGAAAACGGGTGGGCAGGACAGACCCACCTGTGTGGCAAGGAGCAAACTTAAATTTTATCCAAATAGGAACACCACAACTCATTGAATAAACCAATGGAACCGATAGAAATCCTACAAGAATTTAATTCGTGCTACCTGAAGATTCAGGCGATCGCCCAAGATGAAAACTGGCTCTTGTTAATTGCTGATAAAAAGATTGACCCAGAAGCCGCAACTCACGTAGGTGATACATTGCATTACTTGGGCGAGGTTATGGGTTGTGTCGAAGAAATTGTTGAGGTCAAGTTTAATCAGGAGACAGAATAATGCAACCAACAATATCAATCCTACACGGTTGGAAATACCCCTGCTTCACCTTCGGACAACGTACAGAACAAGGAATTATTATCGGCATGAAGTATTACCCAAGCGATAGTCTTTTAGCCCATGAATACGATGAAGGCTGGCGTTATTTAGTCATGCCAGATATGAATTCCGTTGAAGAGGAAAATCACTTAGAGACCGAGATTAAATTGTTGAAACCCCAGGAATTGAAAACACTTCTAGAAGTAGAGATTAAAAAGCGACTATATCAAATCGAAGTACTGAAATACGAGTTAAAAACAATTCCTGGCACTGTCATAAATAGCTAAGTCGAACACTATCCAGTATCAACGCAATTTTTAACAACAACAACGCAATTATGGAAACCATCAAAATCAACAACAGCGTCTTTCTCATTCCACCTAGCCAACCTAAACTACAAGCCAATTGCGCCAAAGAATACGGTCAATTCCTTCTTGATTGTCCCCCAAAACTGACGATTTTAGAAGCACAAGCCGGTGGATATCTCAAAGGTAACAAGGCTGACTTTGCAATTGCAATCTCTTGCCCTGACCGTGCATTGACCATTAACGAGAATTTCACCAACGAACCATTTACTGAACTGTGGGTAATTCCAGTGGCAGGAGGACTTAAAGACCAGTTCAAGGGGCCAGCTTCGATGCTGCTTAGTTTTCTGATCCACCGCCGGAGTAAAGACAATTTTGCTGGATTGTACAACCACTTTGCCCATCGTGCCTTCCAGCAGTGGTGCGAAGAAGGGATGCCCGGAGATCCCAAAGAGTTTTGTTATCAGGCGATCGCTAGCGTACTCAAAAACTACATTTTCTGCGCCGAGTTTCAGAAAGTGGAAGGGGCACTCGGAACGTACTGGTTCATTCAGTGGAGCTATCGCAATCCCCAATCTGATTTTGAGAAGGATACGCTCATTGCAGCAGAGATGATTCGCTCTGGTGCTGAATCTGGCGCAACACTCCATTGGGTCACGAATGATACTTACGAGCGCTGGGCTAGTAATGCTGTCACTGCACCAGCATTACCCCCGGTTTCGGAAACTGAGGCACGGCTATCTCTGCAAGGACAGAATCAGACTGCAATGCCGCAAGGTAACAAGCGGTAATTAGACACGAAAAAGGCGATTCACCTCTGAGTCGCCACTACATAAACTAGCAACAAAATCAACCAATGAAAATCGGTACTGTCTCTATTAGTTATTCGAGAAAGTTTAACTTGGGCAATTACGAATCTCTCGAATTAGGTTGTTCTTTATGGGCACAAGTGGAAGATGAAGAAGATGCAGATGGTGTAGTTCAATTCCTTTATCATCAAGCAAAAGCAGCAGTGAAAGAGGCTGCAATGCCTGTGATTAAAGCTAACGAATTCCAAATTACCAAAGCCAAATCTCAACGCAAAGTAGCGGCTGATGAAGGTGTTGCAAAAATAGATAATTTTTGAACAAATCCAACATGAAACAACTAACAGGTTTTATTCCCGTTGCAGCATTACCTGAATCTACTGCGGCTTCTGCTAAACAACAGCTAATAGAAACAATCGAATGGCTTTACAAAGAAGGTGCTGCTACTGAAATCAATCTCAAACTTTTGACTGCAATTGTTGAATCTATTCTTTGCTTGGAAGAATCATACACCAGATTTTTACAATGTGGTTTTGATGCAGCCATTGAGTTTTTCAATACTAATTCTCAAAATTGGGACTTTGAAGAATCAATCTTATCACCTCATAATCCCAAGAATTGGGATGAATACAAGCAGCTACAACAAACACGGGCATTGTTGTCAACAACCCGCACCGTCACTGAGTAAGGTAAAAAATGGGGACTTAAAATGCAGCCCTTGGTGAGCCGATTCAGTATAGGAATAGTCGCAAAATTACTCTTGGTTCTCGGATTATTCCTGCTGTAATTGTTGCACTACTTCTACTGATAAACCAGTAACCCGAGCTATCACATCGAGGCTAATTCTCTTAGCTAATAAATTGATAGCAATTTTACGAGCTTTTTTATCGCTCCCTTCTTCCCGTCCTTCAGCCTTGATTGACTGATAAATAACTGATTCACGCATGGTATACCTTTGGGAAACCGATTTTAACAACCAGTCTATTGCTTGTTTGAGCTACTCAACGTCTTTGATGAGCAAGCTTTGTACTTGTTCGATTGTTAACCCAGTAACTTTTACTACCATTTCAATAGGCATCTTCTCTTTAAGAAGGTTAACTGCAACAAGGCGAACTCCTTCCTCAATTCCTTCAGTTCTTATTGACTGATAAATAACTGACTCGCGCATTATGTCCTTCCTAAATAAACGTCTAATCACTTCTTGTTCTAATACTAACCCAGCCAGAATTGCAGAGGCAGCAGCAATATTACTTTGTTTCCGCCTGTCAGCAATTTTGTCAACAGCCGCAGATGACTGTTGTAATGTAGCAACTTTGTTCTCAGTAGCACTCAAAACCGCAAACGGCAGTAATCCTGGTGCTGCCAAAAAGACCTCTGGCGGTTGCTCCCACAAACGAATCACTGAAAATTCATGTTGTAAACTTCCAGCAATAAAAGTAGTTTGATACACCTTCTCCGATTCAGTTTTATCTAAGTAAATTACGACTTGGTGCATTCGCTTCTTGGGAAAACGGCGATACACCCTTAAACGATAATCAGCCATTCTAAACGGCATATCGTCATCAGGTTTGGTCTGAAATTCAATATGGAGAACAACTTCGTCTGATTGCAACAATATTAAGGCATCAGCACGAATCGGTTCTAAAGACAATTCTGTAGGACTTAATTTGGTTAAAGTAATCGGTTCTCCTAATAGCCAAGTGGCGAAATCGGGAGAATACATCTCAGCGATAAATTTGCAAGTGTTATCAAACATGAACACCTTTTATCAAACATGAAGAAATTTTACCATCATCTTAGCTAATCACAGTAATTAAATTTTAGTTAGCAACACAATGAAAAGGTACTAATCAGATGAATCTTTGGTCAAGAATGGATTTAATCGCATTAACAAATGAACGTTTTTTAAAAGAGTATTACGATTTTATTTCTGATTACGATGGGAGATGGACGATTAAGTTTTTGTATCTGATTAAAGTGAATGTTGCTCTTTGGTTTGGATGGGAGTCAGAGCCAGAATATGACAACTGGCATTGGGGACTAGGGTATTTTGAAGAGGAATACCGACAGGACTGGAATGCACCAAGAGGATCTTGTGATTGGCAAGAAGTCTGTACTCCAGTCAGTTTTCTCAAATGGCAATATGGTATCGGCGAAAACTCGAATTACTAATCAATAATAGGCTGTTCAGCTAAGGATTAAAAATGGCTAATCTTCCACCAATTAATTCAGTTGTAAAAGTCATTAAAGCACTGACAGAAAAAGACCCAAGGTTAGGGCAAACAGGTACAGTGATCCAGTATTCAGGACACGGCATGGTTTGTGTTCATTTCTCAGATATGCCAACTGGTCAGGGATTTTTTTTCAATGCACATCATTTAGAAATCATAGAGTTATAGCCAATATTATGCCAAGAAAATCAACTTACCCCACCTCTACTGACCAGTCCTCACTATGCCTACAGTATCTTCGTCGTTGCGGAGGTAGCGCACGATTATCTGCCATCAGCTTTAGTCTCTGTGTCATACAAACATTAGTTAATCGCAAGCTGGTAAAAGTGACAAATACAGGTGCAGGATTTTTTGTGGAGTTGGATGAAGCGAAATGAAAATACAAGTCGAGCAGCTAAGTGCTAACGAATTTTTGTGGGCTAAAGACTGGATAAAAGAGTGTTTGCCTTGGCGCGATTTATCCTGCCCCGAAGAAGTTGAAGAACTCACAGAACAAGAAATAATTTCCGGCATCAAAATCCACTATAGCGGAGGGATAAAACAGTTCAAGTTGTCTGTAGAGGATCATATTTTTCCTAGTAATTCATGAGAATAAGTGAAACCGATGGCTAATCACAAACAAATTGCTCGTTCAAGTATGCAAGAGCCAAAAGTCCGGTTAGTTAAAAATCATCGTCCAAGAAGACGATTCAACTCCAAAGTATTCATAGATCGCACCATAGAAACAACTGCAATTGTCTCTCTGCTAATTAAGTAAGTCGTGGTGAAATTTTATAAGTATGTAACAAAAAATTAAGCAGAAGAA
>NZ_JABXKQ010000051.1 GCF_017114945.1 Nostoc sp. JL34 | reverse complement strand
TGTCATTTTGGAATCTCCCTTAGTTTTTATTAGTAAATAAGATGCGTTTGCCCTGGATCAAGGGTTGATTGCTTTAGTAAAGTTTCACGACAAAGCGCCTGTTCCCACTTCACCATATCTTCTACACTGGAAAGTTGACCTCCAGCAGAATAGGTTACTGAAGGACTGTAGTAAGGTTTGTTAACAAGTTTGCTGTTTGGCAACCGATAGCCAGCAGCCCGGTGTAGCACTATGTCTTTGGGATCGTTCATCACGGTTGCGTTCATTCCCAAAGGAGCAAAAATGCCCTCTTGCAACAAATTTCCATAAGATTGTCCAGTTACCTTTTCTAAAATCAAACCCAGTAGATAGTAGCCTGTGTTGTCATAGGCGCTAAACTCACCCGGTTGGAACTTGAGCGGTAGGTGAGTAACTAGAGCCAAAATTTCAGATTTAGATAAATTAAGATGGGTAATTTCCCAGTAGTTTGGAGCATCGGTATAGCTAGGAATTCCAGACTGATGAGACAGAATATGCCCGATTGTGACATTTTGCCACGCTGGGGGTAGACAATCGAGATAGTCTGCGATCGCATCTTCTAGCGAAATTATCCTTTTCTCCACCAGCATCATTATGGCTGTAGCGGTGAAAGTTTTACCGACAGACGCAATCTCATAAACTGTATGTTCAGTCGCTGGAACAGAGTGTTCAATATTCGCCAGTCCATAGCCCTTAACTAAAACCGGCTCACCTTCCTGCACCACTGCAACAGAAAGTCCAGGAATCTGATTTTGAGTCATTGCGGCTTGAATATAGTCGTCAATCATAATCGGCAACGCTCAGTACAAGTGTACAATGCTCAATACCTAGTTTCATCTGCTATTTTCTGGCTTTTCAGCCGCTGGTTTCTGATACTTACCCGGATACTTACGCTGAAAATATTCTTCCATAATTTGTAAAATCATGGGCGCAGCAATGCTACCACCACCGCCGCCGGAATGTTCAGCAAATGCCACAATCACAACTTCTGGCTGTTCAGCAGGTGCATAGGCTCCAAACCAAGCGTGATTTTGCTTAACACGGCCTTTCCACGCTTCGGCGGTACCACTCTTACCAGCCACTGGCGGAACTGTTGGCTGCTTCAAAGCTTTACCCGTACCTTCAGCTACTACTTTCCGTAGTCCCTGACGGAGAACACTTATAGTTGTCGGCTTCATATTTAAAGATGCTCGCCAGCTTTTTGCTTGTTCATTGTCTTTAAGCAAATGCGGCTGGACTCGATAGCCACCATTAGCGGGCACAGCAAACATGATGGCGACTTGTAAAGGTGTCGTTTGTAAAGCACCTTGACCAATTGACATATTAATGCTGTCGCCTACAGTCCAAGGTATCTTCCAAGCTTTCTGCTTCCATGCCTCATCTGGTACTAAACCTTTTGCCTCTTCGTTGCCAAACTCAAAGCCAGTTCTTTTACCAAATCCATACTTGCGAGTCCATTCAATTAAAGTTGGGCCGCCGACTCCGCGACCAATTTGATAGAAGAAGGTATCACTACTCCACTGTAATGCTCCGACAAAACCCAATGGCCCGAACCCGGCGTGATTCCATTCACCAAATCGCGTGCCGCCAAAACTCAAGGAACCGTAGGTTTGCAGAACTGTGCTAGGAGAAAATTTACCTGATTCTAGACCAGCTGTGGTGGTAACAATTTTGAAGGTGCTAGCGGGTGGAAAGGCGCTGAGGGCGCGATTCACCAAGGGATGATCGGCACCTTGGACAAATTCCCAATCTTTTTGGGTGAGTTTCTGCTTCGAGAAAATATTTGGGTCAAAGGTGGGATGAGATACCATTGCTAAAACAGCACCGTTCTTTGGATCGAGTGCCACGATCGCACCATCGCGATCGCCTAAAGCTTTTTCTGCTGTCTTTTGCATATTTAAATCTATGGTCAAGTGCAAATCGTTACCAGGTTTTGCCTGTTTCTCGCCCAAAACCCGGAGCGGGCGACCAGCACCATCCACTTCTACCTGCTGACCGCCCCATTCGCCCCGCAGAGTTTTCTCATAAGCTTTTTCAACTCCCATTTGACCAATTACATCACCCAATCTGTAGCCTTCCTGCTTCTTTTCTTTTAACTGACCGCCGGTCAGTTCTCGCGTATAACCTAATACATGAGCTAATTGCTTAGCGTGGGGGTAGTAACGAACGGCTTCTGTATGAATTTCTACGTCTTTAAGTTCAGTTTGATACTCTTTCAATGCTGTGATTTGCGCTTCATTCAAGTCACGAGCAATTCGGATGAGTGAAGAAGAGTTAGCACCTGCCTCTTCTAGTTTCTTTTCCATCTCTTCTTGGGGAACGTCGAGAATTTGAGATAGACGCGCTCCCACTAATGACCACGCTGGCTTGGTATGTGCCATCGGCCACAAATATACAGAGCGAGGATAGCGAGTACTGGCTAAAAGTTTGCCGTTGCGGTCAAAGATATTGCCTCGTTCTGGTTGTTTGGGAATCATCCGAATTCGATTTGACTCGGCTCGTTTTCGGTGGCTTGCTCCTTCAGTAATTTGCAAATATGCCAAACGAACGCTGATTCCCGTCACCATCAATAGAGTAAATATAATTAAAAATATCGGCTGGAAACTTTGTCCAACAGTACGTGTATTTTTTTGTCCGCCAAGTGGAGATGGTTTAAGGAAAGTCATAAGGCAAAGAGGATTTCAAAATTAAGATTATCTGTAAATAACTCTGCTAAATTCTTAGCAGGTATTTAAGGGCAAACTAATTGGCAGTAATTACTTGTTTTCAATTGATATCATAAGCTCATCTCTTCTATTGCCTCGACCAAAGGCTTTTTGAATTTTAAACTTTGCACACTACTGGTCTGTCCCATTAATTTTGATGAGTTTGTAGTAAGCACTTCAGTGCTTAAAAATCTAGGACTAAAGTCCTTACTACGAACTTTTTCACCCATCAAAACTAATGGGATAGACTAGAAACTCTTACGCTGTATACCTGTTTGAAAAAGAGGCAGGGGAGCAGGGAGCGGTGAGCAAGGGCGATAGTTCAGATGGGGATTCAACCCCACCTGTAGCTTGCTTCCCCGTAGGGGTACGAGAACCACTTAATAGAAGTGGGGGACTCAGACCCATGTTCCGCTCTGCTACACGGCAGGAGTCAAGGGTCATTCCCCCCCCGCTCCCTCTTCCTGCCCCCTGCCTCTTCGTTGACTTTTGACTTTTGCCTTGCGGTACTAATCTCCAGTGCTATGTCCTGAATTCTGAGTTTTAGCTTCTGATGGGTCAGGCTGAGGTTTTTGATACTTACCTGGATACTTGTGCTGAAAATAAGCTTCTAGTACTTGTAAAACCATCGGCCCGCAAATAGTACCGCCATGTTCGCCAGTATTTTCCCCAAAGGCCACAACCACAATTTCTGGCTTATTACTGGGCGCATAAGCACCAAACCATGTATGATTTGGGCGACCAACACCAGCTTCAGCTGTACCACTCTTCCCGGAGGCTTGGGCAATTGTCGGCACGTCTAAGCGCTTACCAGTACCTTCACTCACCACCTTCCGCAGTCCGTCGCGCAGAACTTTGATAGTTGTCGCCTTCATATTTAAGGATTCTCGCCAACTTTTTGCTTCTTCATTATCTTTAAGCAAATGCGGCTGAACTCGATACCCACCATTAGCAGGGACAGAAAACATAATCGCTGATTGCAGAGGTGTCACTTGCAAAGCGCCTTGACCAATTGACATATTAATGGTGTCGCCAACAGTCCAAGGCGTTTTCAAAACTTTCAGTTTCCATGTTTCATCTGGAACCAAGCCTACTGATTCTTCATCCCGAAATTCAATACCAGTTCTTTGACCAAACCCGTATTTGCGACTCCATTTAATTAAAGTTGGGCCACCAACTTTTCTGCCAACTTGATAGAAGAAAGTATCACTACTCATAGCGATCGCTTTGGGAAATCCCAATGGCCCGAATCCGGCGTGGTTCCACTCTCCAAATGTCACCCCACCCACGGTAAGAGAACCAAAGGTTTGTAGTATTGAGTCAGGAGAAAATTCACCTGATTCCAGTCCAGCTGTCGTAGTCACAACTTTAAAAGTACTGGCGGGCGGAAAGGCACTCAGGGCACGATTCACCAAGGGATGATCTTTACCTTGGACACTTTCCCAATCTTTTTGCGAGAGTTTTTGTTTGGAAAAGATATTTGGGTCAAAGGTGGGGTAAGATACCAACGCTAAAACAGCACCATTGTTTGGATCGAGTGCTGCGATCGCACCTCGATGATTTCCTAAAGCTTTTTCGGCTGCCTTTTGCACATCCAAATCTATAGTTAGGTGCAAATCATTACCAGCTTTTGCCTGTTTCTCCCCTATAACCCGGATTGGTCTACCCGCACCATCCACTTCCACTTGCTGACCGCCCCATTCGCCTCGTAGAGCTTTTTCATAAGCCTTTTCCACGCCCATCTGACCGATGACATCTCCCAGTCGATAGCCTAACTCCTTCTTGTCCTTTAACTGGTCGGCGGTTAACTCACGTGTATAACCTAATACGTGCGCTAATTGCTTGCCGTGGGGATAATAACGTACAGAGTCTGTATTTATTTCCACTTCTGGGAGTTCATTTTTATACTCCTTTAATGCCGTAATTTCTGCTTCATTTAAATCGCGAGCAACCCGGATGAGTGAAGAAGAATTAGCACCAGCTTGTTCTAATTTCTTTTCCATCTCATCTTGCGGAATGTTGAGAATTTGCGCTAAACGCGGGCCGACTACAGACCAGGAAGGCTTAGTATGTGCCATCGGCCACAAATATACAGAGCTAGGATAGCGAGTGCTAGCTAAAAGTTTGCCATTCCGGTCAAAAATATTGCCCCGTTCTGGTTGTTTGGGAATCATCCGAATTCGGTTTGCTTCAGCTCGTTCCCGGAGTTTTGGCCCTTCAACTATTTGCAAGAAAGCCAAACGAGCCTCAATCCCAGCGGTCATTAATAGGGTAAATACGATTAAAAATATTGATTGGAAACCACGTCCAACTGTACGTGTATCTTTTTTGCTGCCAAGTGATGGGAATAATGACATAAGTATCAATTCAAAATTCAAAATGAATAAACGCAATTCCAGCCAGACTTTTAGCAATTGCTAATATGCAATTTTAAGGATTGTTAACTTAATTGCAGAATCCCTAAGTAGTAGATCAAGTATATAAATTTACCATATTTTAATTATCTTTACTGGGTATGAAAGAATCGAGCGAGTATATTCTTGAACAATTGTTTTTGGCGGATACAATAAACCAAAGTGTCAAATATAGTCTGCCCAAAAGACTAGAGCAATTGACAAAATAACGTAAAATCACGGCATTCTACTGAGGATTATGGCTCAAATTGTCATGCAAAATCAGAGGGGGATAACAAGTTTTCAGCCACTTGATGTTGAACTGCGTAACGTCTTCAAGTTTTTTAACCAAGAACCAGCAGTAAATGGAATTGATTTGGATGTCAGACAAGGAGAATTTTTTAGTATTTTAGGCCCCTCCGGTTGTGGTAAAACAACGATACTGCGCTTAATTGCTGGGTTTGAAATTGCTGACGCTGGCAAAGTGTTGATTCAGGGTCAGTCTATGACTAATGTGCCGCCTTACCGCCGACCCGTCAATACTGTATTTCAAAGTTACGCTCTATTTAACCACCTGAATGTCTGGGATAACATCGCCTTCGGACTACGGTTAAAAAAAATACCCAAATCGAAAATTGAAGCTAGAGTTCAAGAAGCCTTAAAACTCGTAAAAATGGAAAGTTTGCGATCGCGCTTTCCCAATCAACTTTCTGGTGGTCAACAGCAGCGAGTAGCTTTAGCCAGGGCTTTAGTCAACCGTCCTACCGTGGTATTACTAGATGAACCTTTAGGGGCGTTAGATTTAAAACTACGTAAAGAAATGCAGGTTGAGTTATCAAATTTACACAAAGAATTGGGATTAACCTTTGTGATGGTGACACACGACCAAGAAGAAGCATTGTCTTTGAGCGATCGCATTGCCGTGATGAACCAAGGCAAAATTGAACAAGTTGGTACTCCCAGCGAAATTTACGAACGTCCCTGCACATCCTTTGTTGCTGATTTTATTGGCGATACTAATTTATTCAGCGGTGAAATCGTCGAGGTAGACGCCTCTAATGTGCAAATTTCGACGAAAACAGGACTCTCAATTATCATTAGCCGCACTGAAGATACACCATCTGAGTTATCACAAGCTGTGGTAGTGAGTGTACGCCCAGAAAAAATACAGCTTTCACTTTATCCACCCAATTTGCCAGCTAACTGCTTTGAAGGACGGCTTGTCAACGTGATGTATTTGGGCACACACGTTAATTATGTTGTGGAATTAACAAATGGCATTAGCATCAATGTGTTGCAACCGAATACTTTTGGCACTTTACCAGACCGCAACACGCCTATTTACGCTTGGTGGACAGAAACAGATTGTTTAGCTATTAGTCAATAGTTAATGGTCATAGAAAGCCTCTACTCAGCACTTTTCATTGCCGCACTGGAATTGCGATCGCAAACTCTGTACCTTTTCCTGGGGAGGAGTTGCAGTGTATCGAACCTCCGTGTTTTTCCACAACAATTTGACGGGCGATCGCTAATCCTAAACCCGTTCCTTTGCCTACAGATTTTGTCGTAAATAAATGGTCAAATATCTTTTGTTTGACTTCTTCACTCATCCCTTTAGCATTATCGGTAATCGTTATTTTCACCTGATTATCTTTCAATGAGGTTTGAATTGTAATCTTGTTCGGGTTTTCTTGGATTTCTGCAAAATTTCGCCCAGTATTCGACTCATCTAAGGCATCAATGGCATTAGCTAGGATATTCATAAATACCTGGTTTAATTGTCCAGGAAAACATTCCACTTGAGGCAAGCTGCCATAATCGGTTATGACTTCAATTGCTGGACGTTGCTCATTGGCTTTGAGGCGATGTTTGAGAATTAAAATTGTACTTTCAATCCCTTCATGAATTTTAAATGGCACTTTATAATCTTTATCAGCGCGAGAGAAAGTTCTTAAACTAGTGCTGATATTTTTGAGGCGATCGCACGCCATCACCATTGAATCTATTGTCTTGGGTAAATCTTCTAAACTATAATCTAAGTCAATTTCTTCTGCATGGTCAATAATTTCAGCACCCGGATTAGGTAAACTTTTTTGATAAAGTTTTAAGTGTTGCACAACATCAGCAATAGTGGGTTTAGCTTGTTTGAGACTTGCAGCAATAAAGCCTAAAGGATTATTCATTTCATGGGCTACGCCAGCAACTAAATTACCCAGTGCAGACATTTTTTCACTTTGAACAATTTGTAATTGGGCTTGTTGTAAATCTTCTAAGGCAGTTCCGAGGGCTTGAGATTTTTCTGTAACCACTGATTCAGCTTGTTTGCGATCGCTAATATTAATGGTTGTTCCAACTATGCGATAAACTTTGCCCGTCTGATCTTTTAATGGACTGAGTGTGGTTAACCACCAAGTTTTGTGGTCATTAAATGTTAGACATTCTTCATAGGTGATGGGTATTCCGGTTTGGAAGCAACGTAAATGATTTTGATATACTACGGCAGCTTCATCACCATGTAATTCTTGGGAAGTTTTTCCTAGCACTTGGGAAGCAGGTATACCAACTGCAAATTCGCATGATTTACTCCATCCTGTGTACTCAAACTTAGCATTATCCCGGACATCAATCACAAAGATCAGACAGCCAACACCTTCGTAAATACTACTGAGAAACTTTTCTCGCTCCTGGAGATGATTATATAACTGGGCATTTTCTAAAGAAATTGCGGCTTGGGTGCAGAGGAAATTTACAAGAGAAAGGCGATCGCTAGTAAATACCCCTTGAGTCAGTTGATTTTCTAGGTAAAGAATCCCTACTAGATGCCCTTGATTAATAATTGGGGTACATAATACACTCTGGGGTTGTGAGGAGTGCATATATTCCCCAATCAATCCAATAATATCTGTTTTGCAATTGTCTATAACAACTGTTTGCTTGGTATTTTTGACATAATTGATAATATTTACAGGAATATCTTGACAAGTATTTAGTGATTGTGGTTCAAGAATGGTTTGTATTTCCTGATGATTGATCGAGGTAATTGCCCTAACTTGCCAAGTATCATTTTGGGGAAGAATTAGTGCAGATTTTTTCGCGCCAGAGTTTTCTAGGATAATGTGGGTCAAGCTGACAATAAGTTGATCTAATTCCAGAGAACTGGAAATAGCTTGAGCAGCTTTGAGGACAGAGGTAAAATCTAGTGCATGAGAAATACTAGTGCTGCCAGTGGTAGAAGTGCGAGTAGATGAAGAAGTGCCACGAAAGCTAATAGTTTCTAGGGTATTGAAGTTGATTCGTTGCTGTTGCAGAATGGATTGGAGTAGTTGGGGATAGCGTTTTTCTAGGTCTTCTATTTTGGCTTTTGCACCCCAACGAGCGTAACAGTAGTATGCTTCTTGCATATATGCTTGGGCAACTCTTTCTTTACCCCAATCGAAATAAAATTTGGCTACTAATTCATTGCTAAGTGCTTCTTCTTGGATGTAGCCGTTGGCTTTAGCTAGAGTTATGGCGCGATCGTAATTTTCAAGTGCCTCTGCTTTATTGCCCAAAACTCTTTGTTTTTCAGCCTCAACTAAATGCCATTTATGCAGATGATTTGTGGAAGTATTTTGTGCACAACGGTGCAGAGTGGTTTGATGGATTTCTACCTGGGCGAGAATTACGGAAAGTTCAATTTCTGGCTGGGTGGAAAATTGGGCTAGGTATGTCAGGGCTGCGTAGAAATGGAAAATTTGAACAAAAATCAATCCTGATACTGCGAGTAAATACTTTTCCCCTTCCTCAATGTAAGCGATCGCAGCTTTGTAATCACCAAAAGAATAGGCAAGCAACAGTTTGTAGATATACAACTCAGCCATCACCGTAAGTTCATTAGCCTGACGATGTTTGGAAATCATCACCGTTTCATCGTAGATACTGCCGCTCAAACAATCGGGCTGAATTTGGGTTTCCCTAAAGTTCTGTGCCGCCTGCCGCATAATACTCACATAAGTCTGGGCAGAATGTTGCTTCGCCTGAGTTAAGGCGGCGTTGTAACTTGCGATATCTAATTCCAAATTGCTAAGTTCAAAGCCACTCCAAAAGACTGCATAGCTGTAACAACAGACGTTATAGCCAGCGTGTAAAAAATCGCCAGTTTCCATGCCAGAGGTAAAACCAGCTTTCAGCAACGGTATCGTTGCCGAGAGAGCTTCTTGGTGATGTTGAATAAAGCCACCAAACAACATGGAAATTATGGATTTGAATTCCCGCACATTGAACCGATCTAGCAAATTCAATGCCAATTGCCCAAAATCGTAGCCCCCTTCAACCTCTCCCAAAAAGGCACACAGCACCATTCCGTGCAGCGCATACCCCACAGTGGAGGCGGGCGTATTCCCAAACTGAAGCGATAGGCTGACCATTGTGCAGCTAATCAGGGGCAATAAACCCGGCATTCCTTGGAAAACGGGTGCAAACAGCATTCCTAACAGTTGCATGGCTGCCTGTGCTTGGGGATCTGTCATCGCTGGTAAGTCAGCTAGTTCCTCAATTCGTTTGCTTGCGAGTTGACTAGCAAGGACTTGTAAAGCTTTACCAATCTCAGCATTGTTTGGCTCAATGGGTAGCTCAACTCCCAATTGCTTTAAGGCATCTCTGCCAACTGCGATCGCTTCTAATAGTCTGCTCTGGGCTGTTTGGGCAGCAATTTGAATTTCGTAAATTTTAACTTTGTCTAAAATCGTCTGGGCTGATTGCAACACCTGTACTGCTATCTGTTCCATGCCATCAAAGTCAGCATTTAAGTAGGCGGCTTCGGCGGCGGCAACATAGAGACTCAGGGTCAATTCATATCGATCGTGCCAGCAATTCACTGTGAGTAGCTCAATCCCGGTCTGTAAATAGACTCTGGCCGCAGCATAAGCAGTAGAATTTTTCGCTTTATATCCTGCGGCTAAGTTAAGTCGAGCCAAGGCTTCTCGCTCGTTTGATTGGGCAATCAACTCTTGCCCTAAATTCAAATGTCCAACAATATCAAACAGTTTTTCTTCTTGTTCTATTTGAGAAGAATTTTGTAGAAGTAATTGACCAATTTTGAGATGAGTTGCTTGTTTTTGGTTATCAGGAATTAGAGAATAGGCAGCTTGTTGTACTCTGTCATGCAAAAATCTATATTTGGCTAATTGTTTATTGGTATTCCCAGTTGACAGCGCCAATCGATCGTGATTTTCTCCCTGATAAAATTTATAAACATCACTAATTGGTAAAATCAACCCTTCTTGTAAAGCTTTCCATAAACTAGCAGCTGTTTCAATTTCTGATGACTCCCAAACAATTGCCAAAGTTGCTAAATCAAATTGATTGCCAATGCAAGCGGCTAACTGCAATACATTTTGAGTTGATTGAGGCAATCTTTGTAATTGAAATACCATGAACTTAACAACATCATCTGTCACCGCTTGCTGATTTATTTGGGTGATATCACATTGCCACCCCCCCGTAGCCCTGCCTTGGTAAGGGGGGGTGAATTCAATTAATCCATCTTGGTGTAGTGCCTTAAGAAACTGTATGGCAAAAAACGGATTACCCTGAGTTTTCTGAAATACCAATTGAGAAACAGGTAATACCAAATCTTTTGTACATTTAAGTGTGTCAGCAACTAATTGATTTACTTGCGATTGACTTAGAGGTGCTAAAGTAATCGTATTAATTGTAGCTACTGTTTTTTGGATATTATTCAAAGTCAACATTAATGGATGTGCTGAATTGACTTCGTTATCACGATAAGCACCAATTAAGAAAAGATGTTTTGTATCAGCCATTAATAACTGTATTAACATCAACGATGCTGAATCTGCCCATTGTAAATCATCTAAGAACATCACTAATGGATGTTTTTCACTGGTAAAGACTTGGGTAAATTTTTGAAATAATAAATTAAACCGATTTTGGGCGGCAGTTCCTGATAATTCTGTAACAGGTGGTTGCTGACCAATAATTCTTTCTAATTCGGGGATGACTTCAATAATTACCTGTCCATTATCACCTACAGCCGCTAAGATATTGGTTTTAAATTGCTGGATTTGAGCATCGCTTTCTGTTAATAATTGCCCCATTAAATCGCGGAAGGCTTGCACAAAAGCACTAAAGGGAATATTTCGTTGAAATTGGTCATATTTCCCTTTGATAAAATAACCGCGTTTTTTGACGATTGGTTTATGAACTTCGTTAACTACAACGGTTTTACCAATACCCGAAAAACCAGCCACCAGCATCATTTCTGTCGCACCAAGGCTGACTCTCTCAAATGCTTGCAGGAGAGTTTCTACTTCTGTTTCTCGTCCATAAAGTTTATCAGGGATAATAAAGCGATCGCACAGATCCCGTTGAGCAATTGGGAAACTCTTAATTTCACCAGTTTCTTGGAGTTGAGATAAACAAGTTTCTAAATCAAATTTCAGTCCTAATGCACTCTGATATCGGTCTTCAGCATTTTTTGCCATCAATTTCATTACGATGTCACAGAGAACTTGGGGAATCTTTTCTCTATCCCCTAACATCGGTGGAAGTTTTGCTAAATGACAATGTACCAACTCCATTGGATCGTTTGAATGGAACGGTAATTCTCCTGTCAATAACTCGTAAAAAGTGACACCTAAAGAATAAAAGTCAGTCCGGTAGTCAATCCCCCGATTCATTCTTCCTGTTTGTTCGGGAGAAATATAACCAAGTGTCCCTTCCAAGACATTGGGATTCATCAGTGTTTGAGTTTCCCGTGGTAGTAGGGATGCAATACTAAAGTCAATTAATTTAACTTGTTTGGTTTCGGGATTAATGAGAATATTGGCGGGTTTGATATCTTTATGAATAACGCGATCGCGATACAATATATCTAAGATGTTGCACAGTGCGATCGCTATTTCTAAAAACTCCATCAAAGATTCCAGATTTCCTCTCACTCCCCACTTCTTCAAAGAAATCCCGCCAAAATCTTCCATCACCAATGCATAACTATTTTGGTAGGGTTCCAGGCTGTAGGTTTGAACGATTAGCGGTGAGTTAAGATTTTTGGCAATAGTGTACTGATTGCGAAACGATAGGAGTTCGCTGAAACTCGGATAAGGATTTTTCAGCAGTTTAATCACTACAGGTAATGAGTCAGTCTCTCTATACCCTCGATAAACAATGGTTCTAGAACCATTGTAGAGTTCTTCGCTTACTTTATATCCGGGAATATTGACTCTTGTACTAACCATACTGCTAAATCTTTAAGACTCCAGATATAGTGTTCCCAGATATGATGTCGATCTGTAAAGTTGGTGCGGGGACGCGGTGCAACGCTAAAACAATATGTCAGCGATCGCCCTTATGTTGCTTCTTTTTTTTTGAGTGTAGCGATCGCTCAGGTGTTTAGTACGGCTTTAGGAGGTCGCTGCAAAGACTTAGCATAATTAGCGCAAACCCCCATGCCTTTAATAGCAAAACTGTCGGTTTTACCTTGTCGCGGTGGTGACAATGCCCAATATTGAATACAATATCAAATTTGAGAACCTTCCAGCGGGAAAATTGCGACATCAAGGCACCGCTTGGAATGGACGCGATCGCAGTTTCAAAACTGGGCAAACCAAGTAGCAAAAAGCTTTGACTACACTGTGGAATTTCAACCGATAGGGATGGAAGATCCAGAAGTCGATTCACCCACACAAATGGCGGTGTTTAGAAGATGAACTGGCAAAGTGACCCTCGCTCTACCCAAGAACTGATAGAACTGGCTCTCAAGGAAGAAAATGGTGATCTAGTTGGGATTTTGCACTTTCGCGGCAATCACGAAGTTTTTGCAGCTGCATCAAAGTTGTGCAACAGTCAAAACGCAAGGGAAAGACAATTAGGTGCTGATATATTAGGTCAGCTTGGGATACCCCATCGGACTTTTCCTCATGAGTCTTTAACGATTTTACTAGAATTGCTGGAATGTGAGCAAAATACTGATGTCCTTAACTCAATTGGAATTGCACTAGGACATCTGCACGATGCTAGAGCGATCGCCCCATTAATTCGACTGAAAAGCCACCCCAGCCCATCTGTGCGTTATGGAGTTGTCTTTGGTCTTTTGGGATATGAAGATGAATTAGCAATCAGCACTCTCATTGAATTGTCTTCAGATCGGGATGGAGATGTGCGAAACTGGGCAACTTTTGGATTAGGTTCGCAAATTGAAACTGATACAACAGCTATTCGAGAAGCACTTTATCAGCGTTTTATTAATGAGAATACAGATGAAAATTATGAAATTTATGGAGAAGCATTAGTTGGTTTAGCCAAAAGAAAAGATTCACGAATATTAACTCGATTGATAGAAGAATTATTGTCTGACTATGTAGGTGTACTTGCCATTGAAGCAGCAGAACAATTCGCCGACTTAAGACTTTATCCAGCTTTGATGCAATTACAACAGCGGTGGACTGAAAATAATAACTTGCTAGAAAGCGCTATAAATAATTGCCAGGAGCAAACTTAATGAAGCTGACTATTCCTGAACTATCTCTAATTGTCCTCATCGGTACTTCTGGTTCCGTGTCTGGGATAGCCTTCCGCCTCCAAGCCAAAAATCATACCGGAATTTCAATCACAAATTCTGTACCCTGACCCAGAACCGAGTTAAAACTTAATTTTCCACCGTGGGTTTCTTCAACGATTTGACGAGCGATCGCCAATCCCAATCCTGTGCCTTTACCAACAGCTTTTGTTGTAAATAAATGGTCAAATATTCTTTGTTTAACTTCTTCGCTCATCCCCTTGCCATTATCAGTAATGGAAACTTTAACTAGATTATTTTCGACTGAGGTTGTAATTGTAATGCAGTTAGGGTTGGCTTTAATCTCTTCAAAGCTGCGTCCATGATTAGATTCATCTAACGCATCAATAGCATTTGCGAGAAGATTCATAAATACCTGATTTAATTGACCGGGGAAGCATTCAATTTCGGGTAACTTCCCGTAGTTGGTGATAACTTCAATTGCAGGACGTTGTTCATTTGCTTTCAGACGATGTTTGAGTATGAGAATGGTGCTATCTATGCCTTGGTGAATATTGAAAGGCACTTTGTAATCTTGATCGGCACGAGAAAAAGTACGTAAACTGGTGCTGATGTTTTTCAACCTGTCGCAAGCCATAGACATGGAATCAATCATCTTGGGCAAGTCTTCTAAACTATAATCCAAGTCGATTTCTTCGGCGTGTTCAATGATTTGTTCACTTTTGTGAGGTAAACTTACTTGATATAGTCCCAGATGTTCAACAATATCAGCGATAGTCGGTTTAGCTTGTTTGAGACTGGCAGAAATAAAACCAAGGGGATTATTCATTTCATGAGCTACACCAGCAACTAAGTTTCCGAGTGCAGACATTTTTTCAGTTTGCACCATTTGTAATTGGGCATTTTGCAAATCGGCGAGCGCTTGTTCTAATAAGAGTGATTTTTGTTGCAAGGCAAGTTCTGCAACTTTGCGATCGTTAATATCCACAAATAATCCATCCCACACCATAGATCGATCGGCAAATATTTGGATTCGAGATTCCCCATAAATCCACTTGATAATTCCAGAGGGTGTAATAATTCGTCCTGACCATTGCCAGGGAGATAGGGCTTGAATGGCTTGAGTTTGGGACTGCTGATAACTCACGGCATCATCTGGATGCACTAGATTGTCGAAAAACTGCCAATTTGACATGGCTTGCTCCGGGGTAATTTCTAGTAAGCTGTAACAGTCGGCACTAATGTAGCTCAACGATATAACCCCATCGGCACTCATGCGATATTGAAAAACAACGCCAGGAACATTATCTACAAGTTTCTCAAAGCGAGAGTTACTCTCACTCAACTCAGCGAACGATCGCTCTAGTTGTTGAGCATATTCTAGCGATCGCTCATAAAGCCGGGAATTTTCCAAAGAAATTGCCGCTTGAGCGCAGAGTAAATTCAGGAGTTCAATGCGATCGCTAGTAAACGCCCCCGTTGCTAAATTATTTTCTAGATATAAAATGCCCATCAATTTACCTTGATGCAAAATCGGGCTACACAAGATACTTTTCGGTTGCTGACGCATGATATAGGGGTCGTTGGCTAAGGTCGGATCGGCACTCGCATCAAGTATCACAGCAGTCTGTCTATCGTGCTTCACTTTGTAAATCAGCTTCAGGGGAATGTCTTGACTGTCTTCAATGGGAAGGCGTTGCAACACTACTGGCTGCATCCCCACGGTAATTGATCCTTTAATTAGCAGACGTTCACCTTTGGTATCGCCTAGCGAATCGTTTCGCAACAGCATGAACACGCATTTATCAGCCCCAGCATTTTCAATGACGATTTCAAGCAACGATGAAAGCAGTTTTTCAAATTCAATTTCGCCTGAAATCGTGTGAGAAGCTTTCAGAATAGCAGCTAAATCTAAAGCAACAGAGACACTACTACTGTGGGAAGTGCCGGAATTCGTGGGTGTAACACTTGCCAATGAGAAGATTGTTTCGTTAGTAGAGAAAGGAGAATGGGTTTGCTGGAGGATAAGGGCTAACAATTGCGGATAGCGTCTTTCCAGATCGGCAACCTTGGCTTTCGCCCCCCAACGTGCGTAGCAGTAATATGCTTCTTGCATATATGCTTGGGCGACTTTTTCTTTCCCCCAGTTGAGGTAAAATTTGCCTGCGAGTTCATTCGCTAGGGCTTCTTCTTGAATATATGCATTTGCTTTGGCAGAGGCGATCGCGCGATCGTAGTAATCCATTGCTTCATACATCCGCCCTAATACCCGATACTGCTCTGCTTCAACCAAATAAAATTTGTGTAAATGGTTTGTGGGTGCATGGTTTGCCCATTGTTCCAGCTTCTTCTGGTTGTCAACAACTTGCTGGGGCAGGCATTCCTTACCTTGAGCGTTGGGTAACATCGCCAGATGAGTCAATGAATCGTAAAAGTGAAACACCGGCACCATAAAACAACCGGATACTCCACTTAAATATTGTTTGGCATCAGCCGCCACTTTGATAGCTTGTTCCCACTCATTAAACAAGTAACAAAGAATTAATTTATTGATATACAGTGTTCCCATTGCGTAAAGATCGTTGGCCTTCTGATGCAAGGGCAACATGATTTGTTCGTCATAGATTACACCTTGAATTTCCCAAGGACACTTGCTCTCTGCGAGTAAATTTAAGACGGATTGGTAAAAGACTCTCAGATAATTATGAGCAACTTCCTGCTTGAGTTGAGCCAATGCCTGATTGTAAACCTTCATCTCTGGTTCTAGGATTGACAAATCTTTTCCGAGAAAATAGGAAAGCGAACAGTAATTGTAGGCACAGTAGGCAGCATATTCTAAAGTACCCATCTCCAGACCGCTGTGGTATCCGTCGAGCAAAGGAGCGAGTGAATTTTGAATATGATGTTTCCAAGGCTTCACGAAGGGATAAACCATGTTAATCGTGCTGGCTTTAAATTCTTTGCTTTGGAAGCGTGATAGTAGTCCCATTGCCAGTTCACCAATGCGATCGCCTAAATCTATTTCTCCAATACCGCACAAAATTACTCCATACCAAGCATAAGCCTGTGCTGATACCGCAGCATTACCGTATTCCACTGATAACCTAATCTGCTTACACACGACTAACGGCAGTAATTCTGGAACCGCTTGATAGATTGCTGCTGTCACCGCCGCTAAAATTCGGATTGTTGCCAGGGCTTGGAAGTCTTTCATTTCCGGCAGTTCCAAGAAATCTTCTAAATGTTTTCCTTTTAATACATCTTGAGTCTGTTGCAAACTTTCAGTAATATCTGCGTCAGTCGGCTGCTCTGGAAACAATACTCCAAATAATTTTAAAGTCGAAAGAGCGGTTTTAATAGCTTTGGGCTGTTGACTCTGGGCCACCTCGGCCAAAATTCTCACTTCATAGACTTTCACTTTGTCTAGTAATTGACGAGCATTTTGCACTACTTCGTCAACTATCTGCTCCATTTGCTTAAAATCACCACTCAGACAGGCTACTTCTGCGGCTAAATCATGCAGAGCTAACGTTAGTTCATAGCATTGCTGCCAACAACTTGTTGTGAGAAGTTGTATACCTTTAGTAGCGTATTCAATTGCTGCGACGTAAGCGGTTGCAGATTTAGCTCTTTGGGCAGCAACTAGATTTAACTTTGCTAATTCCTCACGTTCAGTTTCTGCAACAATTAAATCGGCTCCTTTATTTAATTGATTGACAATCTCAAAGATTTTTTCCTCTTTTTCCGTCTCGCTCATTACACTTAAAAGCAATTGCCCAATTTTTAAGTGCGTCAGTTGTTTTTGGTCATCGGGAATCAGAGAATAAGCGGCTTGTTGGACGCGATCGTGTAAAAACTTGTATGTAACAGTCTGAATATTTTCCGGTGTACGTGCAATTTCTTGCCCAATATAAAATTTATAAACATCACCGTTTGGTAAAATCAACCCTTCTTGTAATCCTTTCCACAAAGCCGCAGATGTTTCGATTTTAGATTGTTTAGAAACAATTGCTAAACTTGCTAAATCAAACTGATTCCCAATACAAGCAGCTAGCTGTAACACCTGTTGAGTTGATAGCGGTAGTTTTCGCAATTGAAAACCCATAAAGGCAACAACATCATCTGTAACGGCTTGAGTCATCACTTGGGTAATGTCACATTGCCAACAGCCTAACTCAATATCAAATTGAATCATATTTTCTTGATGCAATGCTTTGAGAAACTGGATTGCGAAAAACGGATTTCCTTGAGTTTTCTGATAGATTAATTGAGAAAGAGTCCATGCCGAAGTTTCTGTACATTTAAGTGTGTCACCAACTAACTGATTCACTTTGAGTTGACTCAGTGGTGCTAAAGTAATTGTATTAATCGTCGCTTTGCTTTTTTTGATTTCACTCAAAGCCAACATCAATGGATGTCCTAGATTGACTTCATTATCACGGTATGCACCAATTAACAAAAGATGACCTGTATCAGCCATTAAAAGCTGCATTAACTTCAATGATGCCGAATCTGCCCATTGCAAATCATCTAAAAACATCACTAATGGATGTTCCGCACTAGTGAAAACTTGGGTAAATTGTTGAAATAATAAATTAAATCTATTTTGTGCCGCCGTTCCTGATAATTCTATGGCGGGTTGTTGTTCGCCAATAATTCTTGATAATTCGGGGATGACTTCAATAATTACCTGTCCATTTTCCCCAACAGCATCTAAAATCTTGCTTTTCCATTCCTGAATCTGTGCATCACTTTCTGTTAACAATTGCCCCATTAAATCCCGGAATGCTTGGACAAATGCACTGAAGGGAATATTCCGTTGAAATTGGTCGTATTTGCCCTTGATAAAATAACCGCGTTGGCGAACAATCGGTTTATGAACTTCGTTGACAACCGCAGTTTTTCCAATTCCTGAAAAACCTGCTACCAGCATCATTTCTGTTGCACCAAGGCTGACTCTCTCAAAGGCTTGGAGTAAAGTTAATATTTCGGTTTCTCGTCCATAAAGTTTATCAGGAATGATGAAGCGATCGCACACATCCCTACGAGCAATTTCAAAACTCGGAATTTCCCCATCAACTTGTAGCTGATGCAAACAATTTTCTAAATCAAACTTCAGTCCCAAGGCACTTTGATATCGATCTTCGGCATTTTTTGCCATCAATTTCATCAGAATATCACAAAGAACTTGGGGAATATCTTCTCTATTTCTTAAAAGTGGTGGAAGTTTAGCAATATGACAATGCACCAATTCCATTGGCTCGTTTGATGCAAAAGGTAAATTTCCTGTAAGTAACTCGTAAAATGTCACGCCCAAAGAATAAAAATCAGTGCGGTAGTCAATCCCCCGATTCATTCTTCCTGTTTGTTCTGGAGAAATATAAGCGAGTGTTCCTTCTAAAATATTGGGATTGACTAGCGTTTGGGTTTCCCGTGGTAGTAAAGATGCAATACTAAAGTCGATTAATTTAACTTGTTTGGTTTCGGGATTAATGAGAATATTGCTAGGTTTGATATCTTTATGAATAATCCGTTCGTGATATAATATATCTAAGGTATTGCACAGTGCGATCGCAATTTCTAAAAACTCCTGTAGAGATTTTCCCCTTCCCTTGATTCCCCATTCCTTGAGGGAAATTCCCCCAAAGTCTTCCATCACCAGCGCATAGCCATTTTGATAGGGTTCTAGCCTATAAGTTTGGACGATTAGCGGTGAGTTAAGATTTTTAGCTATGGTGTACTGGTTCCGAAACGACAAGAGTTCGCTAAAACTCGGATGAGGATTTTTCAGCAGTTTAATAACTACAGGTAATGAGTCAGTTTCTCGATACCCTCGATACACAATGGTTCTAGAACCATTGTAGAGTTCTTCGCTAACCTTGTATCCAGGAATATTGACAAGAGTGCTAACCATACTGCTAAATCTTTAAGGTTTCCAGATTTAGTATTCCCAGATGCTTGAAATTGTTTACCAAAAATAGCCAAAAATTACACTGGTATCTCAAGAATAAACTCCGTACCTTCACCGATAACTGAGTTAAAACTCAATCTTCCACCGTGGGTTTCTTCAACGATTTGACGAGCGATCGCTAATCCTAACCCTGTGCCTTTACCAACGGCTTTGGTCGTAAATAAATGATCAAATATTTTTGATTTTATTTGTTCATTCATTCCCTTACCATTATCTTTAATCTTAATAATTACTTTTTGCTTATTTTCACTAACCTGAGTAATAATCGTGATAAAATTGGGATGAGCTTTTATATCTTCAAAAGCGCGTCCAATATTTGACTCTTCCAAAGCATCAATAGCATTCGCTAAAATATTCATAAATACCTGATTCAACTGCCCAGCAAAGCATTCTACTAATGGTAGCTGACCATATTCTTTGATAACTTGAATTTCTGGGCGGGTTTCTGAGGATTTGAGACGATGTTTGAGAATCAAAATGGTGCTGTCGATGCCATCATGAATATTGCAAGCAACGGGGCGATCGCTATCAGCACGAGAGAAGGTTCGTAAAGAAGTACTAATATCCCGAATTCGCTTCACACCTTCTTGCATAGAACCGACTAACTTAGGTAAGTCTTCGCGGATATAATCGAGGTCAATTGCTTCGATTTCGTTTTGAATTATTCCACTGGGAGGAGAATATTCCTGTTGATACAAATCAATTAAGCCAAATATATCCTTGATATAATCTAAGGCAGGTTGAATATTACCGCCCAGGAAGCCAACAGGGTTATTGATTTCATGTGCCACCCCCGCTACAAGGTTTCCTAGTGCCGACATTTTTTCACTTTGCACCAATCGTACTTGAGTGCCTTGAAGTTCTGCTAGTGCTTCTTCTAGATTTTGTTTTTGTTGTTTGAGTTCTTCTTGTGCCAGCTGACGTTTGGTAATGTCTTCTGTCACCAATAAAATGCCGAACACATTTCCCTTGGCATCGCGTAAAGGCATCTTGCTCGTATCTAACCAAATTTGCTGACCATCCGTCCGTTGCCATTGTTCAATTATGTGGAGTTCTGCTTTACCAGATTCCATGACGCGGCGATCGCACACACGATACCAATCACATTCTTCTTTACTGATCAGTAAGTCATAGTCAGTTTTACCCACAATTTCATCAGGCGAACTTAAGTTTAATATAGTAGCCAAACTTTGATTACAGCCCAAATAAACTGAATTGGTATCTTTCCAGCCTACCCAGTGGGGAATAGTATCAAATACTAAGCGCATCAATTGTTGAGTTTGTTTGAGGGTTTCAATCGATCCAAATAGTTCCTGGGTTCGTTCAGTAACTCGTTGCTCTAGTTGCTGGGTGAGTTGTTGCAGTTCTGTATTTCTGGCTTCAAGAGACTGACTCAAGTGGTTAAGCTTTAAGTGCGATCGCACCCGCGCTAACACTTCACCTTGTTGAAACGGTTTGGTAATGTAGTCAACGGCTCCTAGTTCAAAACCTGTGACTTTATTCACCGATTCCGAAAGGGCTGTGATAAAGATAATTGGAATATTTTGGGTTTTCAGATTAGCTTTGATGTGCTGACAGGTTTCAAAGCCATTCATCCCCGGCATCATCACATCCAGTAAAATCAAAGACACTGGAGTATGTTCTAATTGTTGTAGCGCCCCTTCACCACTCGTGGCGATCGCAACTTCAAAACCAGCATTGGCTAAGGTATCTGAAAGCACCTTCAAGTTATTTGGCACATCATCGACAATCAGGATAATGCCATTGTCAAACTGGTTGGTAACGGCACTGTTAAATGTAATGGAATTTGTAGAGAATACTGTCATAGGAAAAATGGGGATTGGGGATTGGGGATTGGGGATTGGAGATTGGGGATTGGGGATTGGGGATTGGAGATTGGAGATTGGAGATTGGGGATTGGAGATTGAGATTACAAGAATTCTTTTCTAGTCCCTAGTCCCCAGTCCCCAGTCCCCAGTCCCCAGTCCCCAGTCCCCAGTCCCCAGTCCC
>NZ_JABXKQ010000099.1 GCF_017114945.1 Nostoc sp. JL34 | reverse complement strand
TGTCATTTTGGAATCTCCCTTAGTTTTTATTAGTAAATAAGATGCGTTTGCCCTGTCATAGCTAGCGCATAGTAGTTTGAGGGATTTACGGGATTTACGTTCTGTTGTTTTCTGAGAGTGATAAAAAAGGGCTACTCTTTCAAGCTAATTACCTTCTTTTTCTTCAGCCATATTCCCAACAACCCAGCAATTGCTATTCCTCCAATACTTGATGGCTCAGGCACAGCGAGAGGTTCTACACTCACATTATCCAAGTATAAAAAACCATAACTAGCTCTACCACCCAACTTTAACTCTGTAGATGATTGTGTCGCCAAAAAATTTAAGTCATATTGTGTGAAAGGACTTCCAGCAACATTTATAGTATTTATTTTATCAAAAACTTTATTTCCATCGACAAATGCCTGAAATATGTTGTCAACTTGACTGCTATCTTCGTCTGTTCCTAAAAAGAAACTGAGATTATAGTTACTACCAATAGTTGTAGCCAAATTCTGGGATATATAAGCAGGATTTACAAATGAACCAATCGATAAACCTTGATTACCACTATCACGCTGAGGAAAATTGTTAATTCTAATCCCTGATGTATCTATCGGATCGCCAGATTTAATCCAGTCTGTAACATTAGGATTTGTAACGTTGGGATTGTTAGGATCTACGAGTGGGTCGAGTTCAAAGCTTCCATTTCTAACAAGTTCTGCCGCTTGTGCTGATGTATTACAAGTATTGGTAATCACAGCAGTGCTAATTAACGTAGTGGTAAAACTAAAAACAATAATTGAGAGTTTTTTAGTTAACTTCATGAAACTTGACTCCAAAAAATTACAATTTACGACAGTTAAAACAAGTTGATAGTTACATCTATGCTGGCTCTAATTGGTGTCAATAAAAATAAACACTTTATTCAGGTTGATAAAAGTTAGCTATTCACCATAGATAATCTCTCCATAAATCGATGATGAAGTTTTTTAATCAGATGAATTTAAGTGGCATTCTCAACACTATAGAGCCAGATATCACTTGGGATTTTAAGAGGGTGATGGTTACGCTCTGTGGCTTATTAACTCCCAGGAGAATCACTCACATACAGAGTTTTGCCCTTGTTGATCTGTAGATTTGAAACTCACATCATCCAAATATAAAAATGCATACTTGACTCTGGAAGCAAACCTGATCTCGGTGGATGTTTCTTTGGCTTGAAAATAAAATGTGTATTGTGTGTAGGGTTGGTGAGAAGTATTTGTTTTCGTACAAACCGGCTTTTCACGGATAAAAGCCTGAAATTTATTATCCAGATCGGGTGCTTCCTCTGTGGATCCTAAATAGAAAGTAAGTCGGTAGTATTGATTAACGACTGTAGGGACATTCTGTGATATGTAGCTCAAGTCTGAAAATCCACCAAGGGATAAACCTTGATTCCCAGTGTTAGCAAAATTGTCAATCCTAGTACCTGATGTATCTATCGGATCGCCATTTTTAGTCCATCCTGTAATATTAGGATTTGTAGCATTGGAATTATTCGGATCTACAAGAGAATCGTTTTCAAATCCCCCGTTGGTAATCAGTTCTGCTCCATCTGCTTGTGCTGCTGACTTATAAGTATTGGTAATCACAGCAGCATTAAGGAGAGCAGTAGTCAAACTACAAAAAATAATTGAGAGTTTTTTATTGAACTTCACAAGACATAACTCCAAATAGTTCAAAATTCACGACAGCGAGTACTTGATCGATTTACTTTGTGGTGATTAAGGCAAGATAAACCCGTAAGTATTTTTAAAGATATTCTGGGCAGTAGTACCACTTAAGTAGGTAGAAAAACTCTGTGCTGTCGATAAAACTGTAGTGTTGGCGAGTATGCCCAGTGGATAGACAATCGGATCGCTCTCTGTTGTTAGGGCCGTTTCTACGACTCTTACCTTGGTAGAAATTGCAGCATCAGTTTTGTAAACGGCACCTGCATCAATAGTTTTACTTACGCCGCCAACTACAAGAGTTTTATTTTCAACAGCAGTTAAGACGTTACGTACATTGCTAGCAAGGTATGTTTTAGGACTAACAGTAGTGAAAATACCTCGGCTAGTCAGAACTTGTTTAGCATAATTTCCTGCTGGTACAACTGGTGGAGTCCCTGTGTAATCACCTATGGCAATACCAGTAATGTTGGCGTTAGTCAAACCATTGAAGCTAGTCAGAGCAGCACTACCAGCACTAACAGGAGGTGTTGTAGGAGCGATCAAAACTAAACGGTTTTTGACAATGTTTTTACGGCTACCTGAAACCAATTTACTTGGAGTTGCATTCTGCAAGACATCCATTTGGTCGGTGGCAGCAGAAATGAAAATATCTGCTACTGCTCCTCCTTGTATTTGGCTAAGTAAAGTACCAGAAGCACCAAAGGTATAAACAATGCTGACGCTTGGGTTAGCACTTTGGTACTGAGTCTTAATGTCATTCATCGCGTTTGTTAAGCTGGAAGCTGCAAACACTCTAAGTGTGGTTGTGGAGTTTGCTGGCGATAAATTGACAAACTGGAAGCCTATTACCAGCATCATGCTGGTAACTGCCGTAGCAATCCAAGCGATAAGTCTTCTTCTGTTCATGAAAGTTATAGTTTAAGATGAAATCCCATCACTCGTATATATCGATACCTGGAAACAAAAAACCAAGCCGGAATTACCCAAAGCGTTTCCGACGATGGAAATTGACGATTTTCCAGTAAGTTTACTTAAACAGAGAGTAAAAAGGATAGAATGATGAAATTGTACCATTAAAGTAGGTATGTACCAAATTATTTGGTATATATCTGAAAAAAGTAAATTATCTATTGTTTTCAGTAATAATTCCGGATTTAGAATAATTAAATAATCAGCAGAATATTTCGGAGATCAATATAACAATCATTCTAAATTTCTTCTATACTCTGAATTTATAACTCCTGGGTACTGAATTTTTGCCTTTTCCAATAGTGGCAAACAATGGCTATTCTTTCTAGGTGTAACCTCTGAAAAAAGTGACCAGCCTTATCCTTGAAAGACGCAAGCTCGAAGATCCAAAAAAGTTGCTACTATATCATTCGTGCCTCGTATTTACCCAAGGTAAGTAGATATAGAAAACAAGGCTGGTCAGTTTTTTTACTCTAATGCACTAGCTAATTACCTTCTTTTTATTCAGCCAAATTCCTAGTAATCCTGCAATTGCTACTCCTCCAATAGCTGATGGCTCAGGCACAGATTTTACGCTGACATTATCCAATGACTCAGACACAGATTTTACGCTGACATCATCTAAGTATAAGAATGCGTGTTTATCGACAGATCCAAACTTTAACTCTGTGGATAATGTGTCTGCCGTGAAATTGAATTTGTATGGTGTGTATGGTTGAAAAGAAATATTTTTTTGATCGAAAATACTTTTTCCACCGACAAATGTTTGAAATTGATTATCAAGATCAGGAGCCTCATCTGTAGATGCTAAATAGTAACTAAGTTCGTATTTTTGACCAGGTTGTGTAGAAAGCGTCTGTGATATGTAGCTCAGGTCTATAAATCCACCAAGTGATAAGCCCTGATTACCATTGTGAGGAAAATTACTCATTCTAGGTGGATTTAACGGATCATCACCAGACAGAGTCCATCCTGTAGTATTAGGATTTGTAAGGTTGGGATCTTTAGGATCTACAAGAGGGTCGAGTTCAAAGCCTCCGTTTCTAACAAGTTCTGCCGCTTGTGCTGCTGTATTATAAGTATTGAGAATCACAGCAGTCTGAAGGAAGGTAGTACTAGCACTAAAAACAATAATTGAGAGTTTTTTAGTTAACTTCATGAAAATTGACTCCAAATTATTTCAAATTCCAACAATTAAAACTAGTTGATAGTTACATTTATGCTGACTCTAATTAGTCTCAATAAAACTAAACACTTTATCTTAGTTTAGAAGAGTTAGCTTTATTAAACTCTGTAGATAAGCAAGAGACGCAAAATTTTGCGTCTCTATAAGCCGAAAATTATCACTAACAAACCTTAACTGAACTGTATTGACTCATAGGTGAGTTCGCACTTAAGTCTAATTATTGGCATGGTAGTATTCTCGACACTATAAAGTCAGACATGGCTTAGGCTTATAAGAGAATCCGAATTAGCTTGTCATCTGTGGTTTATTCATCTTCATGATCTACCCCTGGATTTCCATAATTTTCTCCTTGATATTAAGGTATAGCTTTAACACTCACATCATCCAAATATAAAAACGCAAACTTGGCTTTGAAACCAAACATTATCTCTGTGGATGATGTTTTTGCTTTAAAATCTAACGTGTATTGCGTGTATCCTTGAAAAGCAATATCCTTTTTAACATCAACCTTCTTTCCACCTATAAAAACCTGAAATTTATTATTCAGGTCAGGTGCCTCCTCTGTTGATGCTAAATAGTAAGTAAGTTGGTAGTGTTGACCACGAACTGTAGGAATAGTTTGTGCTAAATAGCTAATGTCTGAAAAGTTACCAGATGATAAACCCTGGTTCCCAGTGTTAGGAAAGTTGCTAATTCTAATAACTGATGTATCTATCGAATCGCCAGACTTAACCCATCCTGTAATATTAGGATTTGTCAGGGTGGGATCGTTAGGATCTAGCAGAGGATCAGTTTCAAATCCTCCGTTGGTAATCAACTCTTGTCCTTCCGCTTGTGCTGTTGACTTATAAGTATTGGTAATCACAGCAATCTGAAGGAAGGTAGTGGTCAAAGTACAAACAATAATTGAGAGTTTTTTACTAAACTTCACAAGACATTACTCCAAATAGTTCAAAATTGACAACAACGAGTACTTAATTGATTTATTTTGTAGTGATTAAGGCGCCTGGAATTTATAATTTCTCAAAACAGTCTGAGCGCTAGAACCACTTAAGTAAGTAGAAAAACTCTGTGCCGTTGATAGAACTGTAGTTCTGGTGAGTATACCCAATGGATAGACAATCGGATCACTCTCTGAGGGTCTGGCAGTTTCTACGACTTTTACTTTGTTAGAAATAGCAGCATCAGTTGTGTAAACAAAACCTGCGTCAATAGTTTTATTTACACCGCTAACGACAATAGTTTTATTTTCAACAGCAGTTAAGACGGCACGTACATTGGCAGCACGGTATAATTTGGGACTAACAGTATTGAAAATACCTCGGGTAGTGAGAACTTGTTTGGCATAATCTCCTGCTGGTACAACTGGAGGAGTACCTGTGTAGTCACCTATAGCAATGCCAGTAATGTTGGCGTTGGTCAAACCATTGATGCTAGTGAGAGCAGCACTACCAGCACTAATAGGAGGTGTCGTAGGTTTAATCAAAACTAGACTGTTTTTGGCAATGTTTTTACGGCTACCTGCTACTATTTTGCTTGGGCTTGAATTCTGCAAGACATCTATTTGGTCAGTGGCGGCAGAAATGAAAATATCTGCTGGAGCTCCTGCTTGTATTTGACTAAGCAAAGTACCAGAAGCACCAAATGTATAATTAACAGTGACAGTTGGATTAGCTTGTTGGTATTGAGTCTTAATGGTATTCAGCGCGTTTGTTAAGCTGATAGCCGCATACACGTTAAGTGTGGTTGCAGATTGTGCTGGTGAGAAATTGACAAACTGCCAGCCTATTACTAGCATCATGCTGGTAACTGCCGTAGCCATCCAAGCGATAAGTTTTCTTCTGTTCATAAAATTCATAGTTTGGGAAAAATATTACCTAAAAGTCTCATTGTTGACATACCTGACTTACGCACAGGCAAATGAAAAACCAGCCACAGAGATGGCAGAGGATATGGATAAATGGGAGTTAGAGAGGGCTTTAGCGCAAGTCCTACGCATAATAAATTCTTGGAAACAAACGACCAATCACAGTTGCTAAAAGCATTAGCAGTATAATGAGCCGTTTATTATTTCCAAGTAGAATTACACAAACAGTGGGTGAAATGTATTTAGTGATGAAATAATATCAGCTAAATATGCACACTACCAACATTTTTGGTTATCAAACCCTGACAAAAAGCTAGGGCAAGCGCATACAAATCCTAAAAAAACCCTGAATTCCTGAACTTAGCATCAATTACGCTATAAAATTACCAGATAATTCCTAAATATCTAAAACCCTATTAATACCAACAAAATACTTTAAATTATCTATTTGGCTGACTTTTTTGGTAAAAGAAGCGCTGCATTGATACTAGTGAACAGCGATCGCTCCTACTACTGTGTAGAAAAAGGAGCGATGCCTGCGCCGATAAACTACGTATCCAGCAACTCCTCCGCCTGGACGATGTACATATAATTCTTTATTTGTATAAAAATATATACAACCTTTGATCATATCAATAAAAAAAAATATTTAACATACGTCTAATGATAGATAGATATTATCAAACGAATAGTTTAGATTTGTAACAAGTTACACAGAACTAAATAAAACACATGGCCAACATAATTGACACTGCCACTAACAATGGTTCTTTCAAGACACTAGTTGCAGCAATCCAAGCAGCTGGTCTAGTAGATACACTCAAAGGTCCTGGGCCATTCACCGTCTTCGCACCTACTGACGAAGCGTTTAACAAGCTTCCAGCAGGTACAGTAGACGCATTACTGAAAGATACTGCAAAGCTCAAGAAAATCTTGACCTACCATGTTGTTTCAGGCAAGGTACTGGCTGCTGATGTAGTTAAGCTGAAGACAGCTAAAACAGTTGAAGGTTCAGATGTAAAAATTGACGCTTCTAATGGTGTTAAGATTAATGATGCAACAGTTGCAACAGCAGATGTTGCTGCTGATAACGGTGTCATCCACGTCATTGACACAGTTTTGATTCCTGCATAAGCAAGCTTCAGAATAGCGAATGCTATTTTTGGGGCGGCGACTACCTATAGTCGTTTCTTCATTACAGTTTGGTTGAATGTTTTTTAGTAAACATCAACTGCCAACAAATCCATCTAGATCGTGTCTAGATGGATTTATTGTTTTATGTATGTAGAGACGTTGCGATTGCTAGTCTCTCTTAATTTAGATGTAATCAAATTTTTAGTTTTGCCAAACCCAAATAACGGATACCTTCGGGGGAAATGTCAAAACGGCAAGGTAAGACTTCTAAACCGAGAGCGATCGCATCCCGTAATAATTTACCATATACAGGATCTGTGCGATCGCCAGGGGAGAACTCGATACAATCACTACGATTAATAAAGTAAAGCATCACTGCACGAGTTAGAGGTAGCAGCGCCATTAATTCTCGCAAGTGTTTTTGTCCTCTTGTAGTCTCGGTGTCGGGAAATAAGGCTAGTTTCCCCTCAGACAAAGTTGTATTTTTCACTTCTAAATAAATCGGGCGTTCCTCATCACTCCCCGTCAATAAAAAATCCACTCTACTTTTTTTATCTAGCCCATAAACCACCTCGCCCTTGATTTGGCTATAGTCGCCCAATTCTGGAAAAAGGTGTTTCGCCAAAGCCAGCTTTACCACCCGATTGGGTAAAAAAGTATTTATGCCTACCCAAGTCGGCTCGTTGTCATATACCTGAATTAGTTCTAAAGTGTAAGCCAATTTGCGGTTAAGATTATCGCTTTTGGAAAGCTGTACTGCACTTTCAGGAGTCGAGACTCCAGTCATTGGCCCTGTATTGGGACAGTGTGCTGTCACTATCTCGCCAGAAGTAAGTTGAACGTCAGCAAAAAAGCGCTTGTAACGCTTGAGTAAAATACCGGGGTACAAAGGTGGGTAACGGTAAAGCCAATCTATCATTATGGAACCTTGTTGCTGCTAGTAAATATACGTCGATTCCTTACTCACCGAACCCCTATCAGCAAATCTTTTCGACGGCTACTCCGCCCTGCGACAGAATTTAAGTAACTTTATATATCATGAAGTGTCAATTTTTGTAGTTAAATTGACAACATATTAACAAAAAGTAGCATATACTAAGTGTTATCAGCCTCCCATAAAAAATCCGGGAGAATTTCAACATGCAAGGAGGTAAATCCTATGCAAAAAGTGTGGACATCAACGGAATTAGAATATGCTTTTCTGTTTACTCTAAGAAAGGTAAATTCGATCAGTCCAGAAGGTTTCAAGCCATTTTTTAGTAATATGCCTATTGATTCTTACATCAAAGGCAATTATCGTTCCAGAAGATTATCTCGGTTCACAGTTTCTGGAAATCAGTTAATCAAATTACCTCATGGCTACCTCTTTCAAAGCAAAGAGTATAATCCATTAGTCGGTGATATAAAAAGAGAGTTTGCAGAATTAGATGATGCACTCATAGAACTTGATATTTTTAGAAATCTTGTCATAGCATTTAGTGATTCTTGTAAACTTCATCCAGAAGCAGAAATCGGAGTTCATCAAATTAGAACTATTTGTTCGGCAGATAATTTGGGTAATCCAGCACCTGAAGGTATCCATCAAGATGGTACTGATTTTATTGGCATATTTTCAGTAGATAGAGATAATATTCAAGGTGGAGAAACACATTTGTATACTGCCAAAAAAGAAAAACCTGTGTTTAGTAAAGTTC
This sequence comes from Nostoc sp. JL34, assembly GCF_017114945.1. Lineage (GTDB taxonomy): Bacteria > Cyanobacteriota > Cyanobacteriia > Cyanobacteriales > Nostocaceae > Nostoc. The sequence goes on along the minus strand of NZ_JABXKQ010000099.1, from coordinate 13,228 downwards.
TAAATCCGGGTGAACTCTTATTGGTAAACGATCATGATTTTTTCCACTTTACCACTCCTATCAAACCACAGATTGACGCTCAGGGAAGTAGAGATGTTTTTGTGCTAACTTCTCCCAGCTTGCTTTCAGAATAATTCTAGTTAACTGTAAATATTTTACAATCTACGAGATATGGGGAATTGAATGTAGTCATTTCCCCTGCTTTTTTATTTGGAATCGGAAATAACCGGGCTGATAGTGGTTTATTCAACTTGATGGCTAAAGTTGCCATATCAATTAATAAAGCTGTAATTTTTTCTATCGTTATATCACCTGGAATCGGAACTGTATCTAATCCACAGCCACAAACTGCTGAATATAATAATAAAGTTGTAATATCATAGGTTTGCTCATTAGCTCTGGTAGCTAGTCCAACATCTTCACAAACCGGAAGCATCAGTCCAGAGTAACCACAGATTTTTACTGATACATTTTTTAATACACGAGTCAGCATCCCAGAAATTGCGAGAGTTCCTGAATGCCCAAACTTACCACTCATCAATTTTTCATAAGTAAAAGCAATACTATTTTCTTTATCCAAAGATGGAGCTAGAGATGTATCAATTCCTTTATATGCAATGGCGAATTTATCAGAGATATTTTCAGCAATAACTACGATTTTGTTTAATTCTACTTCTAAAAGTAATTGCAGATTTTTCTCTGCTGTGGGAATATTATTAGCTTGTGAAAATGCTTGCATTACCAAGTCACCTAATTCTAACCCTATAGCAAAAGATGTATCGCCTATATGGTAGGCAGTAGGGAAAAATGGGATATCTGGCTGGCAGTTTGCCCATGCACAAAAACGAAAGTTCCCATAACCATTTTCACTTTCTTGGGAAATGCGTTTAATGGCTTTGGCAGATGCCCTGGCATTCTCAAAAATTATGCCAGTTTCTCTGTCGCCAATTTTGCTAGAGCAATAAATAATCGATGTATTATTGTTGATATCTGGAATTATCTCTATAGTTTCGGGTTTGCTAGCATAACCAATATTAAAAAAGCTGATATTCCAACTTTGGCAAAGTTGTTCTAAAATTTGAAATTCATTGATAATTTCGCTTTTAGACAAGCCTTGCAGATATTCTTCCCAGCTATTAGTGGCAATTCTAGTTGTTTGTACTTCATATCCTTGTTTTTCAAACAAAATCTGCGCTTGCTGATTAAACTCAGCAGCTTGCTTAATTTTTTCCTGCTCTTGTAGAGATTGAAGTGATATACCTGTTGTAATAGTTCTAATTTTCATTGATATAACTGATTATTGATATTTGTACTAAATCTAACTAGAAAATCTGGATGTGTACAATGTTCCATTGGGTGAATTCCATTTATCAAAAGCCCCGCTGGATACTTAGAATATTAAGGGTGAGTAGATAGGTTAGGCTATGAAGCAAGCCTGCTGGAATTCAACTAACTCAATCAACCAAACAAATGCCATGAATGACGAATTCTACAATAGAGGATTGGAAAAGGCTAGGCGAAAAGACTACGCTGGAGCAATTGAGGAATTTAACCATGTTTTACAACTGACGCCTTACTTTACCGAAGCTTACTTGCAACGGGGTTTGGCACATTATGACTCAGGAGCAATCCTTAAGGCTGTTTCAGATTATACCGAAGCCCTGAAGCTTAATTCTGAGAGTGTAGAGGCATATTATTGTCGTGCATTGGCAAGGGTAGCGCTGAAAAATCTGCCAGGAGCGCTGGATGATGTGGAACGTGCTATTCGTCTGAATCTCAATTATGCTGCTGCTTATAATCTGCGGGGGATGGTGCGGCGCAAACAGGGTTATATTCAAGATGCGATCGCTAATTTTAAAAAGGCTGCACAATTATATCTAGAGCAACAAGATAAAGAGAATTGTCGCCTGTGTTTGGAACGAATTAAACAGCTACAACCCCCTGAAAAACCTGCCCTTCAGGAATCGCGTCCCATTAATGCGCCAATTTTATCCACCAAAGATTATTTCACGCAATTGTTAGAAAAGGCTGAAAAGGGAGATACCCAAGAGGCACTCGCTGATTTAAACTGGGTATTAAAAGCCGATCCGCAAGATGCCCAAGCTTACTGCTGTCGTGGGGTTGTGCGTTGTAAAATGGGAAATTATCGAGAAGCGATCGCAGATTTTAATCAAGCATTGCGACTAAATTTTCAAGATGCCATTGTCTATCGTAATCGAGGTAAAGCACGTTCTGTATTGGGAGATCATCAAGGAGCGATCGCGGATCTTAACCAAGCACTCCAGATACAACCTGAAGATGCCTTAGTCTATATTGCCAGAGGTAATGCCTATCGGGCAACAGGCAATTATCTTGGTGCAATTCAAGATTACACCCAAGCGCTGCAAATCAATCCCGATGATGCTCAAGCTTACTACAATCGTGGCATTGCCTATACTTGCTTAGAAGAAATACAAAACGCCGTGGAAGATTATCAACGGGCGGCGAGTATCTTTTGTGAACAAGAAGATTGGGGAAATTATCAACAAGTTTTAAGTAGCCTAGAAAAAATCCAGAAATTTAGTCCAGAGTCAAAAAGGCAAAAATATAACCTACTACGTCAGCGACTTTTGCGAATGGTTGGAGGATATTGGGAAATTGCCGAACGATTGATTAAGCAAAAGCAAGATTACTATCCTGGGATGTCAGACGATTGGTATTTGCAAAAAGTAATTGATGATTTAGAACGCGATCGCGGTAGATAAAATATAAATGCTACTACACATGTAAATTCACCCGTACACTAATTATCCGGGTGAAAATGCGATCAATTAATTATTATATTAAACGCACCCTATATTAACAAAGTTTTTAAGTTTAGTTAGAAGTGCGAGTTTGACGGCGACGACGCAATCCAAACATACTAACTGCTCCTACAGCAAACATTGACACAGTAACAGATGGTTCCGGAACGCTAGCACCAACTAACTCTCTAACATTTGCCTCGCCGATATCAAGAACGACGACAACATCATTAAAATCACGGTCAGAACCTTCGTTCCACTTACCTGTTGCAGAATCTATCCCAGAAGCGTGTAAACCTCCGTATAAATCCTCGAATGCTAGGAGGATGTAGTTATTGTAAGCATAAGCAACGGCGTGCTGTAGTCCGTCAGCATTAGAGGCAGTTTTAGTACCAAAAATATTGGCAGAGTTGCCACGGTTTAAACCATCAGCTCTCAACCAGAAGTCGAGTTGAGTACCTGCGGTAACATTACCAATATTGACGCCATCACCCAGTTTTAGTGCATTACCACCCCAGTCACCACTAACACATCCACCTCCTTGACAAGAAATATCATTAAAAAGCAGCCCAGACTTGTTAGTAGTTCCTGTGGCATCGAAGGCTAACTGGTTTCTATAACCTGCGCCCTCATTGATAAAGTAAACAGAAACATCGTGATCGTATTTTAGGTTTAATTTAGTGGGGTCTAATTTAAATTGTCCGCTGTTTGGGAGGGCAACGCTTTCAGCTTGGACAAATTGTTGAAAAGGAGCGTCGTTAAAATCAGTTTGAGACTTATTATATACCGTTGATTGAGCCCACGAATCATTCCAATTAAAATCAGCAGCAGATGCAGTTTCTACTTTGGAAATTAATCCTGTCAAAGTAGCTGTAGCGGCAATTAAAGCAGCGAACAAATTAGGTTTCATATCAAGAGTCATTAGTAGGGAAAATAATTCAGATAATGCTATCGTTAGCAGCTATCTGTATTTTGTAGTTCCTTACTTCTAACAGCTATTATTCTGCGAAGTCAATCGATAGCTCCGCTTTTTTTGCTATATTTAAATAGCTCTTTATTTAAAGTAAGTTCACTGAAAAATACTTTTTTTAGATCGGTCAATGCACTGTTATTAGTACTTGGTATTTAAACTGATATATGATAAAGGCTTGATGAAAGATTTCTACTTCTTATGAAAAGAAGATGTGCAATTACTATAGTATAGAAGCTAAAAGCTTAATCTATAGGAATTTTCATTTGAATGAGGTAGATAAGTATGGGTGCGCTGTCATGCGTGTTAACTTAAGCCTTGGCGAAGGTAATTGGCGGCTATACAAACAGATTTTATCTCCGTACTTACGTTGAGAAACCTAGTAGTCTATCAAGTCAACGAAACCTGGTTAAATAAGTTTGTAGTCAAGACTGGAGTCCTTGTCTGAAGCACTTCACAGCTTACTACGTACCATGCTTTTCTTGACTTGATGAGCTAGCAGTAGTCTGTTAACATCCACTGGGGTATCGTCAGAATCTGTAAGTTCTGCCGAGGATGAGAGACAATCTAGGGGTTGTACTTTAAGATGACAGTTCTTGCTTGGACTTAATGAATATATATTTAAGGTTAAAATAATCAAGCTTTTCCAGAGCTACATTCCCCCTCTCACAGATAAAATTTATATATGAACGCTACACAAGAAAAACTAAAAGAGCAAGTTCAGCAGGCTTTAGTCGCAGCTTTTGGCGCTGACTTAGCTGGAGTAGATCCAATTTTGGTTCCTGCTAGCAATCCTAAATTTGGCGATTATCAGGCGAATGTGGCTTTATCCCTGAGTAAAAAGTTAGGAAAGCAACCAAGAGCGATCGCAGGTGCGATCGTTGAGAAACTAGATGTATCCGAAATCTGTGAACCGCCGGAAATCGCTGGGCCAGGATTTATCAATCTCAAACTGAAAACAGCATACTTAGAAGCACAACTCAATGGGATTCAAGCTGATCCCAGACTAGGAGTTCCAGCCGCAAAAACGCCGAAGCGGGAAATTGTCGATTTTTCCAGTCCGAATATTGCCAAAGAAATGCACGTCGGACACTTGCGTTCGACGATTATTGGTGATTCTATCGCCCGAATTTTAGAATTTCAAGGACATGATGTACTGCGGTTAAATCATGTAGGTGATTGGGGTACGCAGTTTGGGATGTTAATTACTCATCTTCGTGAATCTGATTCTGAAAATAATTCCTTTTGGAATAGTCTATATTATGAGGAGAACAATCAACCGGGTTTCATTAACTCTCCCTCTATAAATATAGGAGACTTGGTTCAGTTTTACAGAGAAGCTAAGAAAAAATTTGATGAAGATGCTGATTTTCGAGAAAGATCACGTAAAGCAGTAGTAGAACTACAATCTAATGAGTTATCAGCAAAACACGCTTGGTTTTTTCTTTGTGAAGCTTCTCGAAAAGAGTTTCAAGTAATTTATAAGTTGCTGGATATCAAGTTAGATGAACGGGGTGAATCTTTCTACAACCCCTTACTACCTGGGGTTGTAAAAGATTTAGAAAAATCTGGGTTACTGGTAGAAAATCAGGGAGCGAAATGTGTTTTTCTGGAAGGGTTTACAAATAGAGAAGGTGAACCCTTACCTTTAATTGTGCAGAAATCAGATGGCGGCTATAACTATGCCACAACAGATTTAGCATCCCTGCGCTACCGAATTCAGCAGGATCAAGCAAAACGCATAATTTATGTAACCGATGCTGGACAAGGAAACCACTTTGCCCAATTTTTCCAAGTGGCACGCAAAGCCGGATGGATACCCGATGATGTGGAATTAGTGCATGTTCCCTTTGGGTTGGTGTTAGGAGAAGATGGTAAGAAATTCAAAACTCGTTCTGGAGATACTGTGCGGTTACGGGATTTATTAGATGAAGCTGTTTCTCGTGCCCATACTGACCTAAAAACTAGATTAGAAAAAGAAGAACGTCAAGAAACTGAAGAATTTATTAATGAAGTTGCTAGGGTAGTTGGAATCAGCGCAGTTAAATATGCAGACTTAAGCCAAAATCGCACCAGTAACTACATCTTTAGCTACGACAAAATGCTGGATCTCAAAGGTAATACTGCACCGTATATGCTCTATGTTTATGCGCGGATTTATGGGATTAGCCGCAAGGGTGATATTAACTTTAAAGAGTTGGGAAATAATGCTGTTTTGTTACAGCATGAAACAGAATTAGCGCTAGCAAAATATTTACTTCAACTGGATGAAGTTATTAGTAGTGTAGAGCAAGACTTGCTGCCCAATCGTTTATGTGAGTATTTGTTTGAACTGAGTCAGAAGTTTAACCAATTCTACGATCGCTGTCCCATACTACAAGCGGAGGAACCGCAGCGAACATCCCGCTTGGTTTTATGTGATTTGACTGCTAGAACCCTGAAGTTGGGACTATCTTTGTTAGGAATTCAGGTATTAGAAAGAATGTAAAAATCATCTAGATGATATTTTTTAACGCATAGGCATTTGGCCTTACCGTAGGTTAGGTACACAGAGTAAAAGTTAGTTAAAAGTGATTTTTTTGTGTCCTTGGCGGTTTGTTAAGAAGTAATCAAGCTGTAATTTTTCCATGCCATTTATAAAAATCTTTGCAACAAATTAATTGGCTGTAAAGGCAATACGGTTCGGTTAAAAACATTTGTAGGTTGAGTTGAACAAACGTGAATAGCGTCCCGTAGGTAAGTGAAACCCAACAAACCCTGCAACATGTTGGGTTTCCTTTCTCAAACCAAACTACACAGTTTTATTTTTGGGCGAAGGAGAGTTTTGAATTATAGGTAATTCGTTTTTCATCTATTTGAAGAACAATCCCTGCTAGGGTAGCATAGCTGGGCTACCCGACAACATAGTTTAATTATCTGAAAATTACTACAAGCGAATTTGATAAGTAGGTATATAAAAATCGTAAATTATTTTTTAAAAAAATTCATTAGTCTTGTCTGGTGCGTTACGTTATCGCTAATACACCCTACGTGTATTTAAAAAAATCAATAGGATTGCTATATATATATCTAATTAAATGTAAGATAAAACTTTTGTTTATATTGAGCAATTTATGCGTCTATATAAGGTTATTAAGGGCTAAATTTGCTTACCATGATCCTTGATTGAATTAAGCCCTTATACTTATTAGTGCGTGAAATTTTGTGAGTTCTTTAATCTCCTATTTTTGCAAAACTTTTGACTACAAAAATCAGAAATTCTGTTTTTGTTGTAAAACATTAGTTGTCAATACTTTTATCAAATACCCAAAAGTATCTAACTGTACATATTGGCTATAATAAATAATTTCACTAACTAGCAATCTGTGAGCGCATAACCTATGACTATTAAAGGTTATAAGGATAATGCTCTATTAAATAGATAAATAATTTGAGATTTGGCAAATTAATTAGTGAGATGTATGTTATGGTTTTTATAGGAATCAAACAAGTAAAAGCACAAAAAGACTTCAAGACAAGTTTGAGGCAAGCTCAATTAAGTTTTTTTGCTCTGCTAAGTCCACTTCAATTAGCTACATCTTTTTTTAACGAAAATCTAAAACTAGATTGAGTAGGATAGTAGCCTTTGTAACAACTTGAAGTCAATCAAAATTTATCTGGGTATGAGCCAATAAGAGTTGGCTAACCTAGCTAGAGCATTATCCGCTAAAGGCAATTACTCTTGGAGTCTGGGAAGAAAGACTCTTAGTACAGCCTGACAAATCAATAGGAATACAGAATATTTACTAACTTAGTCTTGCGGGAGTAAACATTTTCAACCGCTAACTAAGTTGAAGCATTTGCTGACTTTTGGAACGAAAACTTCAAGCAGAATGGTGTTGTTCCATAATTTCCAGGAATTTAACCATACTGTCAAAAGTCACGAAGATATTATCTCAGCCAGAGGTTCAGGGGTTGCCTGTGCAAGTATTATATTACTGCATCTGTAGCTACCACTTTTAGGCTGGAATTTATCCTACTGCATCAATCACGAAACGAGACGCACTATAGATGTTCTTGGTGACTTGAGTTCAGCAAAATCAGAAAAGTTGTAGTGACCATTTAAGAGTGGATTGCAATTTGGTTGGTTGTGTGGTTCAAGGAACAAATCTGCGTTCATTTGAATTCCTGCTGCAACCACTCTTGAGGCTTGAGCAACCATTTGGAATTCGTTACAGCAGCTGATAATGCTGAAGTCATAGTTTCAAAGGCTTTGTTATTAGGAAATAGAGATTTCTCTATCCCTTAAGCTATCGCTTCGTGGGTAAATATCTTCTGATTTTAACTGTTTTGTCAGGGTGCGATGTCTAGCAATAAGTTGCTACGCATATACGCCAACAGGCTCTACTTCCCTATAGCGCCAAGGGTGAATATTTCACATCTAGCTTTCGACTCATCAACTAAATTATTCTAGGAAAACACAACCATGACTGACCCAAAGATTAGACAAATAGCTTTCTATGGTAAAGGCGGTATTGGTAAATCTACCACTTCTCAAAACACCCTAGCAGCTATGGCTGAAATGGGTCAACGCATTCTGATTGTTGGTTGCGATCCTAAAGCTGACTCTACCCGTTTGATGCTACACAGTAAAGCTCAAACAAGTGTTCTGCAATTGGCTGCTGAACGCGGCGCTGTAGAAGATATTGAACTCGAAGAAGTAATGCTTACTGGTTTTCGCGATGTACGTTGTGTGGAGTCTGGTGGCCCTGAACCTGGTGTGGGTTGCGCTGGTCGTGGTATTATCACCGCTATCAACTTCTTAGAAGAAAACGGTGCTTACAAAGACGTTGATTTTGTAAGTTACGACGTTTTGGGTGACGTTGTATGCGGTGGTTTCGCTATGCCTATCCGTGAAGGTAAAGCCCAAGAAATCTACATCGTTACCTCTGGTGAAATGATGGCGATGTATGCTGCTAACAACATTGCTCGTGGTGTTCTCAAATATGCTCACACAGGCGGTGTGCGCTTGGGTGGTTTGATTTGTAACAGCCGTAACGTTGACCGAGAAATCGACTTAATCGAAACCTTGGCAAAACGTTTGAATACCCAAATGATTCACTACGTACCTCGTGACAATATTGTACAACACGCAGAATTGCGCCGGATGACTGTTAACGAGTACGCACCTGACAGCACTCAAAGTAACGAATATCGGACATTGGCTCAAAAGATCATTGACAACAAGAACCTTACTATCCCCACCCCCATTGAGATGGAAGAGTTAGAAGATTTGTTGATTGAATTCGGTATTCTTGAAAGCGAAGAAAATGCTGCAATGCTGGTTGGCAAAACTGCTACTGAAGCACCTGTTTAAAGTATTGCTAAGTAAATAATGGTTTAGGGTGGGCAGCAGCCCACCCTTTTCCCAATTTTTGCATTTCTTTGTTTGAATCTTTAATAGGAATATATAGCGATCGCTCTTTTGTATGCAATATACTCTTACCTCTCTCCTAAAATATCATTTATAAAATAAATTAAGTTTTTTATCACGGTTTTTTTTGAGTATATTTAATTATACTTAGAGTGTCATAAATTACTTAACTATATTGTAGTATATTATTTATTTACTTTAAAAATAAGGTGTAATACCAGCACGCACCCCATCCCCAACAAGATCCCGATACCTGCGGTGGCAAGCTACGCAAAACAAAACCGCCCTAACCTTTGTGCGTAACCGTCATCATCCTCGTGACTAGCACTCTTGTTTTGTACAAATCCCGTCACCTACCTAATTGAAAACTTCTTTGCCAAACTCAAGCAGTATCGAGGGATTGCAACCTGCTGTGATAAACGTGCTACCAACTTTCTGGGTGCAATTTCTCTGGCAGCTTCTATTATTTGGCTCAATTGATGACACGCCCTAAAGTATTGAGCGTTTTGAATCCCCTGAATACTTTAGAGTAAATAGAATATACGTATACAAACTATTCACAACCGTAAAATCAAAGGTGGAGGCTAAACGTTGGCAGAATTCCAAGCACAACCTCTGGCTTTGTCAGGCTCTCAAAAAAATTGGGTCTTACTTGGTGTCGGACTTGGGGTATTTATGTCTACCCTAGATGTGGGCATCATTAATGTTGCTTTGCCTACATTGGTGCAAGCCTTTGACACCAGTTTCCCTACGACCCAATGGGCTGTATTGAGTTACCAGTTAGTCAGTTCCGGTTTAGTTTTGGGGGCAACGCGCTTGGGGGATATGTGGGGGAAGAAGTCCTTATATCAGGGGGGACTTGTTCTGTTCACTTTCAGTTCGCTGTTGTGTGGTTTTGCCCCTAGTATTGAGTGGTTGATCGGCTTTCGGGCACTTCAAGGACTAGGTGCTGTATTCATCTCTGGACTTGGTTTGGCAATCATTACAGAAGTTTTTCCCTCTTCCGAACGAGGTCGGGCTGTTGGCGTCATCGGTAGTGTAGTGTCACTGGGAATTGCTTTTGGCCCTTCTGCTGGCGGACTGCTCTTAAGCTGGTCAGGCTGGCATAGTATATTCTTCATCAATGTACCTCTGGGGATCATAGCTAGTTTCTTAGTAGCGAGAGTGGTACCACCTTCTGTACGTATTCAGGGCAAACAGAAATTTGACTTTTTGGGAGCCATATTGGCTTTATTGACTCTGGGTAGTTTTGGGCTGGGTATGACGCTAGGGCAAAGCCAGGGTTTTAGCAGTACTAATGCATTGGTCTTATTAGCGATCGCTACTGTAAGTTTCATGACTTTTTTGGTAATTGAAGCGGTTATAGAGCAGCCACTACTAGAGCTAAAGCTGTTTCGCAATCTTCAGTTGAGTATGGGTTTGCTGAGTGGCTGGCTAGCCTTTACTGTCATCGGCGGTTCGCTACTCATCGTCCCTTTCTTTCTAGAGAGGGTCAAGCAATATCCGACGGTAAAAGTGGGGCTATTACTAGCAGTGTCACCTGTACTTAGTGGGTTAATTGCCCCACTAGCTGGAACACTTTCAGACTGCCTTGGGGCTCGACTGATCAGTTCAATTGGATTGGGGTTGATGATTGGTGGCTGTCTGGGGATTAGCACCTTTGATGCTCAAATTACTGAGCTAGGCTATGTCTCGCGCTATTTTATTTACGGCATTGGATTGGGTTTATTCCAATCACCCAACAACAGCACTGTTATGGGAGCAGTACCGAGAGAGCGGCTAGGAATTGCTTCTGGGCTGCTGTCTTTGTCACGGACTTCAGGGAACACGGTAGGAGTTTCTCTAATCGGGGCAGTATTTGGAGCGTTAATCGCTAGTATGTCTGCGGGTGCAGATGTCTCTGTTGCCCCTCCTGATGCGATCGTTGCGGGGTTCCAAGGAACTTTCCGCTTTGCAGCTCTAATACTGTGTGGGGCAGCAGTTGCATCCGTTTTGAGGATCAGTAAAAGGCGGGGGATAGGGGGAGCAGGGGAGGATTGAAAGAGGCAGCCTGCTGCCTTCCTCGATCAATGCCCAATACCCAATTATCAATCACTAAGGAGTTAGATAAATGACAGGTAAATTAGAAGGAAAAGTAGCAATTATCACTGGGGCTTCAGCGGGAATTGGAGAAGCAACAGCGATCGCCTTAGCTTCAGTTGGGGCAACAGTAGTACTCGCTGCTAGGCGTGGCGATCGCATTCAGGCATTGACGGAACGCATCGAAGCTAGTGGTGGTAAGGCATTGCCCATTGTCACCGACGTGACTGATGAAACCCAAGTAAATAACTTGGTGGCAAAGGCAAATGCAGAATTGGGAAGGGTCGATATCCTCGTCAACAATGCAGGGATTGCCTTACTCGGCACGATTGAAGCTGGAAATAGCTCAGACTGGCGGCGATCGTTTGACCTCAATGTACTAGGACTGCTATATGCTACTCATGCTGTTTTGCCTCTGTTGAAGGCGCAAAAATCGGGACATATAGTCAATATCTCCTCAGTGGCTGGCCGGACAGCGCGGGCGGGCGTCGGTGTTTACAATGCTACCAAATGGGGTGTCAATGCCCTTTCGGAAGCATTGCGTCAAGAAGTTCACAAGGACAATATCCGCGTTACCATTATTGAACCAGGTTTGGTGGATACGGAAATTGACAACCAAATTACCGATCCCGTTGCCAAAGAACGGATTCAAGAACGACGCAAGTCAATTCAACCTCTGCAAAGCGAAGACATTGCAGCTGCAATCATTTACGCCGTCACCCAACCGTCGCGCGTTAATGTCAACGAAATCCTCATCCGACCAACGGGACAAGAACACTAAAGCTAAAGGGCAGGCTTAACAGGCTTGCCCTTTTTGAGATAGATAGTGTAAGAAAAAGCACATATAGAGCGGAAAATCTTTAACCCAATTCCAAACAATTCAGAAGTACTGAGTGCTGAGTTAACGTATAGATAAATCTAGGGGATTGGGGTCTAAATCCCATCCAGGCGTTGCTGAGTCAAGGGATGATTCTTGTAGGGTGGGCGACACGAGAGCCCTGAAATACAAGGGACGGGCAAGATGCCCATCCCACAAAACTAGCAAAATCATCCCGCAAATATGCAACGCCCCCATCCAAATCTTAAAGGAGTTTCTTGCCCAGTCAAGAGTAATACAGTAGTTAATTTATCTTAAAGTTATAGTTAAATTACTGAAAATTTATAGAAAAGGAAATAGTCTACATTATGTCACTCAGTCGTAGCGACCTCGAAGCCGGAAATGAACAGACGAGACTATTAGAAGCATCACACTCTGGAATCAAGCTAACTACCCTGAGTGAAGATGAATTGCAGCGATCGCTCGATGAAACACTACAACAACAACCACCAAATTCTGATATCTGGATATTTGCCTACGGTTCGCTGATTTGGAATCCCTTAATTAAATCCGTCGAGCGTCGTGCTGGGATCATTCATGGTTGGCATCGGCGCTTTTGTACATGGATGATCCTCGGTCGCGGTACTCCAGATAGTCCCGGATTACTCTTAGGACTCGATCGGGGCGGTAGCTGTCGTGGCGTTATGTATCGCATTGCTGCTGCTGATGTCCCATCTGAATTACTGCTGATTTGGCGACGAGAGATGTTAGCTGGTGTCTATATTGCTCGTTGGGTGAAGGTATTTGATGGTAGGCAGGAATTCCCAGCGATCGCCTTTGTTGCCAATCGTCAACATCCCAGGTACGCTCATCAGATACCATTAACAACCACTGTTAATAGCATTGCCACCGCATCGGGAAAATTGGGTTCCTGCGCTGATTATCTGATGAAAACTGTTGAGGGATTGATGGCAGCAGGCATTAAAGATAGACAATTACTCTTGTTACGCAAACAAGTGTTGGCAAAACAACAAGCGCTTTTAGTTAGTGGCGATCGCTCTACTTTAGTGCCTATTTACGGGCAACAGCCATGATGTGAGCGCTCATCCCCAATATAGAACCCATTTGATATCTTTTTTAGCTAGCTAGCAGCTAGTCTTTTGAGC
>NZ_JABXKQ010000091.1 GCF_017114945.1 Nostoc sp. JL34 | reverse complement strand
GAGTTCGATGAACCTCTCCCTCCCAGCCTCCCTCTCCGAAACGGAAAGGGAGGAGAAACGAAAAATTAAGCTTTTTGCTCCCCTCTGGGCGTCCGAGAGGGGCTGGGGGAGAGGTCAAATAAGACTTGTCGAACTCACGTTAAATTATAAAAAAAGCAATGGGTAATAGGTTTTCACCCATTACCCATTACTAAGTTCACAAATTCTCAGAGTAGTGACAGGAAATTGATATTAGATATCTAGATCAGTGAAGTTGAGCTTAGAACCATAGGTTTCGATGAATTCTCGTCTGGGTGCGACTCGATCGCCCATTAAAATTGTGAAGATGCGATCAGCTTCGGCGGCATCCTCAATTTCGACTTGCTTCATTTTACGAGTTTCTGGGTTCATGGTGGTGTCCCAGAGTTGTTGTGGCATCATTTCACCCAAACCTTTGAAGCGTTGGATGGTATAGTTGGCATTAGCAGGAAACTTGGCGATCGCTTGATTTTTTTCGCGATCGCTATAGCAATATTCATGATTACGTCCCCGTTCTACTTTAAACAGTGGGGGACAAGCAATATAAATAAAGCCCTGTTCGATGAGCGCTCGCTGATATCGATAGAAGAATGTTAACAACAAAGTCCGAATGTGTGCCCCATCTACGTCAGCGTCCGTCATAATGACTATGCGGTGATAGCGCAGTTGAGTAGAATCGAATTCATCACCTTTAACACCTAAACCAAGGGCTGTAATTAACGATTGAACTTCGTTATTTTTATAGATTTTAGCGTCGTCGGTTTTTTCAATGTTGAGGATTTTACCACGTAGAGGCAAGATTGCTTGAGTGCGGCGATCGCGTCCTTGTTTGGCACTCCCACCTGCTGAATCCCCTTCCACAATGAATATCTCAGATTCGCTAGGGTCGCGAGAACTACAATCAGCCAATTTACCAGGTAATGGCGAAGATTCTAGTACAGATTTGCGGCGAACTAATTCCCGCGCATGACGCGCTGCTTCTGCGGCTTTGAAAGCTTGGATAGCTTTATCTAAAATTGAGTCGGCTATGGCAGGATGAAATTCTAGATACTCAGTGAGGACTTCTCCCACCAAAGAATCGACAATTCCCCGAACTTCGGTATTACCGAGTTTGGTTTTGGTTTGTCCTTCAAATTCTGGGTCGGGGACTTTAACGGAAATAACGGCTGTCAAACCTTCGCGGACGTGTTCGCCACTGAGGTTAGGTTCATTCTCTTTAATTTTATTGCGTTTGCGGGCGATCGCGTTTAATGTCCGAGTCAGAACCGCTTTTAAGCCTTCTAAGTGCGTACCACCATCCACGGTGCGAATATTATTGGCAAAACCTAGCACATTATCCGTGTAAGCATCAGTACACCATTGCAATGAAACTTCCACTTGTACGTTGTTGCGTTCCCCTTGCACATAGATAATTTCTTCATGCAATGGTTGCTTCTCACGGTTCATGTACGCAATGTACTCTTTAATGCCACCCCTGTACTCGTAGGATTCTACCTTGGGTGTATCGCTTTTTAGTAATTCCAGACGGTGATCGGTAAAGGTAATTTTGACACCTGCATTCAGATACGCTAATTCGCGTAGGCGACCTGATAAAGTGATGTAATCAAACTCAATACTAGTAGTGAATATTTGGGTATCCGGTTTAAAAGTTACAGAAGTTCCGCTTCTAGCTTCTTTATAAGGCTTGACTTGCAGTTCAGTAACTGGCACACCCCGTTCATAGCGCTGGATATGAACTTTTTTATCTCGCCAAACTGTAACTTCTACAACCTCAGAGAGGGCATTAACAACAGAAATACCAACCCCGTGCAATCCTCCAGAAACTTTGTAGCCACCGCCGCCAAACTTACCACCGGCATGCAGTACCGTCATCACGGTTTCCAAAGCCGATTTCCCGGTTCGCGAGTGAATATCGATGGGAATACCGCGACCATCATCTGTTACAGTCACAGAACCATCAGCGTTTATATCCACCTCTATATGAGTGCAATAACCCGCCAAAGCCTCATCAACTGAATTGTCCACCACCTCGTAAACTAAATGGTGGAGTCCTCGCGGCCCAGTGGTACCGATGTACATTCCTGGTCTTTTGCGGACGGCTTCCAGACCTTCCAGAACTTGAATCTGATCGGCACTGTAACTGCTCGTCATGTAAACTCTCCTGATGCGTGGGGTTGAACTCGCCAAAAGGCAAATAAAAGTAAAAACACTCCAAAATTGTAACACAAAAGCCTTGCTGGCGTCTGTAGGGCATTTTCAAGAGAAGTTTATACAGGGGCTGCACTACCGTTAGAGAGGGGCAGGGGGCAAAGGGGCAGAAGGAGCAGGGGAGGCAGGGGGAGATGAGGGGGACAAGGGAGAATTATTGAATAAGTTTCTTTCTTATGCCCAATGCCCCATAACAAATGACAAATGACAAATGACTAAATTAATTGTGATTTGTGGTGCGACAGCAACAGGTAAATCAGGTTTGGCTTTGGCTTTGGCGATGCGCTTGAGTTCTGTAATTATCAGTGCTGATTCTCGTCAAGTTTACCGTGAGTTTGATATCGGGACGGCAAAACCAACTGTGGCTGAACAAAAATTAGTGCCGCACTATTTAATAGATATCTGCAACCCAACAGACATGATGACAGTAGCAGACTACCAGGAAAAAACACAAGCCTTAATTGCTTCTCTTGGTGTTACACCACTGTTGTTAGTTGGTGGCACTGGTTTATACATCCGTTCCATTGTCCAAGGGATGAAAATTCCGAGAGTTGCACCACAAACGGAATTGCGATCGCAGCTTGAATCTCTAGGTCAACCACAACTGTACGCTATGTTACAACAAGTTGACCCCGTTGCTGCACAAAAGATTCATGGCAATGATTCAGTACGAACTTTACGAGCATTAGAGGTATTTTATGTAACTGGATATCCAATTTCAGAACAGCAAGGGGAGAATCCACCGAATTATCCGATTTTGCAAATTGGTTTGGATTGCGATGTTGAAAAGTTAGATGCTCGGATTAAGCAGCGTACTGAACAAATGATAGCAAATGGTTTGCTTAAAGAGGTGGAGAATCTTTGTCAAAAATATGGCGCTGATTTGTCTTTGTTGAATACTTTGGGCTATCAAGAAATTAAGCAATATTTGGCTGGGGATATTTCTTTAGATGAAGCGAAAGAATTAACAATTTTGCATACGCGACAATTTGCTAAGCGACAACGTACTTGGTTTCGAGCCTATCCCCAAATTAAATGGTTTGATGCAGATGATCCTAATTTATTAGAGAAGGTTTGGCATCGGATAAATGAGTTTGTAAGTTGCACAAGTTCGTGATAATTTTTTGGCTCATGCAAAGACCCAAAAAAACTTTGCGTCTTTACAACCATTGTCTTATAGAGTGTCTATATCTATGCCCATAGCCCGTAAACTTTCTGCTAGTAATTGGTTGCGTTGTTCGGCTTGAGAAGCTCGTTGTTCGGACTGGAAAGCTCGTTCATCTCCAGTCGATAAAACATTTCCATCTTGGTAACACCAGCGTAACCAATGATCCTGTTTGCCTTCAAATTTACCTTCCCATAGAGTTATACCTAAACCAACTTGTTCTAACCAAATTTCTGAAGTTTCAAAGTAGCGTGTTCCCCTAAGTTCATAAACACGTAGTACTTTTTCTCCTAATTGCTGATTTGGGTCATATACGATATAGTAACTAGCCTGCATGTGTTCATAAATTTGCAGTTTTTTGCCCAGTTCATCACCTTCTTTATTAGAGACAATTTCGAGTACAACTTCGGGAGGTTTACCAAAACGCCAAACCATATAACAACGATTTTGTTTTTCCCACCATTTTTCAGTAACTTGCACATCTAAGCCGAGAAAAACGTCGGGTACAATTGCAGGTTGACCGTCTGTATGGTAAATACCGACATTAGGGACTGACAAATAAAAAAATACTCAACTACTTATTGTGGGGTGGGCGACACGAGAGCCCATACATATAGCAGTCCTAAATGATACGTGAGAATAAATAAAGGCTGTAACCTTTGTAAAATAAGGATTATTATCTCGGTATTTTCTCATGAATGATTCCGGATTGCTATAGCTTTTTACTCACCTTTGACTGCTATTCTTGCAACAATAGTAATTAAAGCGTTCCAAAAAGCCTGGAATCCTCTATACATCTACCTTGAACTTTAAAAACTATGCTTACACAAGATAAAAAACAACACAACTGGAAACCCATTATCAAAGCATTCGAGGCTGTCCTTGGCAAAAATGGTGTGGTGCAACGTCGCGAAGAACTTATTACTTATGAATGCGATGGTTTAACTGGCTATCGCCAACGTCCGGCTGTGGTGGTGTTACCCAGAACTACAGAACAAGTTGCCCAAGTGGTGAAGATATGCAATCAATATTCTATACCCTTCATCGCACGCGGCTCTGGTACTGGTCTATCTGGTGGCGCTTTACCAGTGGAAGATTCTGTTTTAATTGTCACTTCATTAATGCGGCAAATCCTCAGCATTGATTTAGAAAATCAACGGACAGTTGTACAACCAGGGGTGATTAATAGTTGGGTAACACAAGCCGTTAGTGGTGCTGGATTTTACTACGCTCCTGACCCTTCCAGTCAAATTATCTGCTCTATTGGGGGCAACATTGCGGAAAATTCTGGTGGGGTGCATTGTCTCAAATATGGTGTCACCACTAACCACGTTTTAGGATTAAAAATTGTCACGCCAGAAGGGGAAATTATCGATTTAGGCGGACAAATCCCAGAAATGCCTGGTTATGATTTAACAGGTGTTTTTGTTGGTTCTGAAGGCACTTTAGGAATTGCGACAGAAATTACCTTGCGAATTCTCAAAAGTGCAGAATCAATTTGTGTACTTTTGGCAGATTTTACTAGCATTGAAGCTGCTGGGGCAACTGTTTCTGACATCATCAGTGCCGGCATTATTCCTGGTGGTATGGAAATGATGGATAACTTCAGCATCAATGCAGTTGAAGATGTTGTCGCAACGAATTGTTATCCCCGCGATGCTACTGCTATCTTGCTAATAGAAATTGACGGTTTAGAGGTAGAAGTTGCAGGAAATAAGCAACGAGTTACCGAAATTTGTAAAAAGAATGGTGCGCGGAATGTCACTTCTGCTACTGATCCAGAAACTCGCTTGAAATTATGGAAAGGACGCAAAGCGGCTTTTGCTGCGGCAGGACATTTAAGCCCAGATTATTATGTACAAGATGGTGTAATTCCTCGGACTCAGTTGCCTTATGTTTTACATGAAATTGAGGCATTGAGTAAACAATACGGTTATCGTGTTGCTAATGTGTTTCACGCTGGTGATGGCAATCTTCATCCGCTAATTCTTTATGATAATTCTGTGTCTGGTGCATTAGAACAAGTAGAAGAAATGGGTGGAAAAATTCTTAAACTTTGTGTCCAAGTAGGTGGTAGTATTTCTGGCGAACATGGCATCGGTGCAGAGAAAAAGTGCTATATGCCACAAATGTTTAGCCAAGTTGATTTGGAAACTATGCAATGGGTGCGGCAGGTTTTTAATCCTAAAGGGTTAGCAAATCCTGAAAAGATATTCCCCACACCACGGACTTGTGGAGAAGCAGCAAATGCATCTGCTATCAAGCAATTTGAGGGTGTGGAAAGATTTTAAGAACAAAGAAGTTAGAAGTCAGGAGTTGAGAATTAGGAGTTATAAGTTTGGAGTCCTAATTTATGAGGTTTTGGTATCGTTAAGTATATTCATGACCAAAAATAGCTCCGTATTATCTCAACCATTCTGAGTACTGACTTCTGAATTCTGAATCATCATTTCTTTACATCATCCGGAGGATTAAAACTTTATTTTGTAGTTATATATATTCCGATCGCACTAGGTCACGCTTACAAATGAATCGGGTTGTTCGCCGTTGTGTTTCTTACTTGCTGTGTTTGGGATTAGTAGTCGCTTTAACAGTTTTTTTGCCCTCCTCACTGCCAGTTTATTCCCAAAAAACAAGTCCTTTAACTACAGAAATTCGCGGCGTTTGGCTGACTAATGTTGCTAGTGGTGTATTATTTGTTCCTTGGGGGATTAACCGTGCCATAAATCAATTATCAGCTCTCAACTTTAATACAATTTATCCTGTAGTTTGGAACCGAGGACATACTTTTTATAAAAGTGCTGTAGCAAAACTGACTACCGGCTCAGATACTCAACCTTTGCTCAACTTCATGCACGGTGGACAGGATGTTTTAGCAAAGATAATAACACTTGCTAAAAATAAAGATTTGAGAGTCATTCCCTGGTTTGAATACGGGTTTATGACACCGCATTATTCACAATTAGCAAGGCGTTATCCTGATTGGTTGACAATTGGGCAAGAAGGGATAAACTCTATTCAAGATGCCCCACCAGAAGAAATCGACAATGTTTTAATAACTAAACAGGCTTGGTTAAACCCCTTACATCCACAAGTACAAGAGTTTATCCAAGAGCTAATTTTAGAAGTAGTTAGGGATTACGATGTGGATGGTATTCAGCTTGACGACCACTTTGGAATGCCAGTACAGTTTGGCTATGATCGCTTCACTATAGAACTCTACCAGCAAGAACATCAAGGCAAAAGTCCCCCTATCGACCCTTTTAACTCAGAATGGATGCGTTGGCGGGCAGATAAAATTACTGATTTCATGGCAGAAATCTATCAAGCTGTCAAGGCAGTTAAACCCAAAGTTAAAATATCTTTGTCTCCTAACTATCAAGCTTTTGCCTACAAATACTATTTGCAAGATTGGGAAAATTGGGTAAAAAAAGGTTTAGTTAGTGAGTTAATTTTGCAGGTATATCGGAATGATAAAAACTCTTTTATCGCTCAACTAGAACATCCATCTGTGAAATTGGCTCAAAGTCTAATTCCTGTAGGAATTGGTATATCAACAGGAACAGTAGGTAATCCTGTGAAAATTGCACAAGTTCGAGAACAGGTTAAGGTAGTGCGCGATCGCAATTTTGATGGGATCTCCTTTTTCTATTGGGAGAGTCTATGGGGTTACATTGTACCTGAATCACCCCAACAGCGACGCAAAGCTTTTTTTGATATGTTTAATGCTAAAACTGTCAGACTATTACAAACAAAGAAACTTTGATGCCATTCGCGTCTGTAAATACTAGATTTGGCTTTACATTGCTGTGGACTTTAGCTACTTTTAGCGGTTTTTTATTGAGTTTACTCTTAATTGAAGTTGGCGAAAAGCCAGATATTGGAGTAGTGGAAGCAGCTATTGGCGGATTTGCGATCGCACTTCCTCAAGGCTGTCTTCTCAAACAACCTATATTTTGTATCAGATGGATTTTGTCAAGTCTTTTGGGTTGGAGTCTGATCGCCGCTATCGGTATTGGTGCTGTAGGTTGGATTGTACCTAGCACTCAGATTCTTCCCCTGAGAATCTTGTCTGGGGCAATTTATGGTGCGCTTGGCGGCTTGGGGATAGGATTGGCACAATGGTTAGCAATTCTCCAACCGATAGCGTGGCGATGGATATTTGTTTCTTCAGCAAGTTGGGCTGTTGCTGTCCCCGTGGGTTCTACTATAGGGATGATATTGCACCGCTTAACGCAGTTATTCTTCGGTGAAGTCATCGGATTAGCCATCACTTGGCTGCTAGTTGGTATCCTCACAGGAATCAATGCTCACAAATTGCGATCGTAAGTTCCCCATACCCAATGCCTCTCAAGAGTGCTGTTAGCGGATAGCTAGGGTTTAGCCCGTGTTGAGTAGGGAATCTCACTTCTTTACTTGGAACTCGGAAAAGAGGAACTGTTTTGCCTAATGACTAATAACTAATTACCAATATCTTCATTCCAAAGTTCAGGGTTAGTTTCAATAAACTCACTCATCATTTGTTCGCAATCGTCAAGATTAAGATCAATTACTTCCACACCATGAGATACCATAAATTCTTTAGCACCAGGAAAAGTTCTGGATTCTCCAGCGATGACTTTTTTAATGCCAAATTGTACAACTGCTCCAGCGCATAGGTAACATGGCATTAAAGTTGAATAGAGTGTAGTACCTCTGTAGCTGCCAACTCTCCCAGCATTACGGAGACAATCAATTTCGGCGTGGGTAACAGGATCGCCGTCTTGCACGCGTTTATTGTGTCCTCTGCCGAGAATTTTGCCATCCTTGACGAGAACCGAACCAATGGGAATTCCGCCTTCTTGTCTGCCTTGTTTTGCTTCTTGAATTGCGGCTTCCATAAACTCATCCATATTAATTCTCCTTTTATGACAAAACAACTAGTATTAATGGATCACGATGGTGGTGTAGATGATTATCTAGCAACCATGCTGCTGTTGACGATGGATCATATTGAACTCCTTGGTGTTGTCGTCACTCCAGCAGATTGCTACGTTCAACCAGCTGTTAGCGCCACACGTAAAATTATCGATTTGATGGGATTTTCTCATATCCCGGTAGCAGAAAGCACTGTGCGCGGGATCAATCCATTTCCTACTCTCTATCGCCGTGATTCGTTTATCGTTGACCATCTCCCCATTCTTAATCAAAGGGAAACCATCACTACGCCTCTGGTTGCCGAAACAGGTCAAGATTTCATGATACAGGTGTTACGTGACGCATCAAGCCCCGTAACGCTGATGGTAAC
This sequence comes from Nostoc sp. JL34, assembly GCF_017114945.1. GTDB lineage: Bacteria > Cyanobacteriota > Cyanobacteriia > Cyanobacteriales > Nostocaceae > Nostoc. The sequence goes on along the minus strand of NZ_JABXKQ010000091.1, from coordinate 13,387 downwards.
GGGCCCGTTGACAACGGTTGCAGTAGCTTTAGACAAAGCACCAGACATTGAAGCAAAGATTCACAAAATTGTGTGGATGGGGGGTGCGTTAAATGTTGGTGGCAATGTGGAAAAAAGTCTGGAAGCGGGACAAGATGGTTCCGCTGAATGGAATGTTTATTGGGACGCAATTTCAGCCGCGCGGGTATGGCAAACCCAAATTGAAATTATTATGTGCCCTTTGGATTTAACTAATAATGTCCCAGTTACATCGGAGTTAGTATACAAAATGGGACGACAACGACACTATCCCATCTCTGATTTAGCTGGACAATGTTATGCACTAGTTATTCCCCAAGATTATTATTTCTGGGATGTGTTGGCAACGGCTTATTTGGGACATCCAGAATTTTATCAATTGCGCGAATGGGAAACAGAAATGATCACTACTGGAGTTAGTCAGGGGCGGACTAAAGTAGTTCCTGGTGGTCGTAAAATTTATGCGATGGATAAGGTAGATAAAGAAGCTTTTTATGCTTATATCTTGCAGCAATGGGCAAGATAAAAAACTAAAAAATTAGATGGCATGGATACTCAAACTTTTGCCTGTACAACAAAATCCTCAACTTGTCTTATTTTATCCCAATCAATAGCAGCAACCCACAACTTCTCTTCTTCGGAGAACTGCACTACTCCATCAACTTCCAAATCTTCGCTATATATCGTGAGTAACTGTCCATCTCGTAGCTCAAGACTCTGATTTGCCAAGTCTTCGATTGTACCAATACAGTTCAAACGCAAACGCCCTTCAGCATCAGCATTATGCAAATCTGCAAAAACTCTAGGGGTAATCATTCTAGGCGATCCAAACTATAACTGCTATTTTGCTGGATTAGGAACAGTAGGTGTAAGGAGTTGACTAATTTGCTGAGGGTTTAAACCCGTTAATGTTGCATGATTAGCACTTTTACCGGATGTTCGGATTACATCACCACCTGCTTGGCGAACCTCACCAAGTGTTGTTACACCAATCTGCCCATGAGGAATACTCAATGCCAACTCCGCTACTGACAATCCTACCGCACATTCCACAGAAATTCCTGTTATGCCACTGGGATGAGTACCTATTGCACGTCGAATATCCTCTGGACGATTACGCCCTCCCCGAACTACCAATGCTTCATCTGGAATTATTGTCACAAGTGTAGTGTTTTTGATTAAAGATTAGAATTTGGGCGGTACTTCATGGATTGCATTGTATGCTACAAATTTAAAGAATCGTTAGGCTGCTATGCGTAACTATATGTCAATTGAAGTTCAGAAAATACAATCTCAATGTATGAAATGTATCCACAGTATGAGCAACTAGTCATGGACTATCTTGTAGATCATGAAGAAATAGATAATCGTATTGCTCGACAAGTGACTGGGATCGAATCAGGTACAGTAATGAAAAATATTTTTTATAGGTTGCGGAAGAAAGGACTTATAAAAATCGTGCCAGGGAAATCGCGTATCAATGCCAAATGGTGCAAAGTTTAAACCTGCCTCAAGCATTATTTTTGTTAAAGCCAAAAAAGCTATATTGATTATTGAGAAGTGATAAACTTTAAACCTAAAAAAAGAGCCGCAATAGTTCCCACCACAGAAATTTCACCTTGGGAAATTTTATCTAAAACTGATTTTACAGGAATTAATACAACTTCAATTTCTTCTGTAATATCTAGTTCTTGCTCTCCAACTTTGCTCACATTTTCTGCTAAAAATAAATGTATTTTATTGGTATCTTTACTCGGCTTATCGTATAAAGTTCCGATTTTTCTAAATTCTTGGGGAATATAACCAGTCTCTTCTCTCAGTTCTCTAATTGCAGCTACCTCTGCACTCTCTTTTGTCGGGTCAAAATTTCCTGCCGGCAGTTCCAAGAAAAATTCACCTACGGCGTGTCTATATTGCCTGACAAAAATAATTTCTCTATTAATAGTAATAGGTAAAACCATCGCAACGTCAGGCTTAATACTGACAAAATAATCATCTATAATTTTACCATTGGGTAATTTTATTTCATCTTGCCTCACCTGACACCAAGGATTATCTAAAACCATTTTTGATTTTAAAATCTTCCATTTTTGTAAGTTGTTCATAAACTAAGTAAAAATAAAATGTATGTATAAAAACTTTGTAATGAATGTAAAAAAGTATAACAGATGCATCCGATAATCTAAACTTTGAACTTACACTGACTTTGGCATTATCATAATATGTATAAAAAGTATGCAAATAAATGTAAAATTATTTACTGTAAATAAGAGATTTCCGTTGACCATTAGTCGGGGTACAACGGCACAGACAACTAATGTATGGGTGAGAATTTCACAAGATGGCATTGAAGGCTGGGGGGAAGCATCGCCATTTGGTGTAGGTAATCATCGGCAATCAACTGATGCAATCAAAGATGCCCTACAGCAAGTTGTGCCTCTGTTACAAACATTCAGCCCCTTACAACGTCAGGAAATTGAGCAAGTTTTAATACAAAACCAAGTTCCTTCTGCTGCAAGAGCTGCCTTAGATATGGCAATGCACGACTGGCTGGGTAAGCGCGTAGGTTTACCTTTGTGGCAACTTTGGGGACTCGATCGCAATCAAATAGTCCCGACTTCAGTCACAATTGGGATTAATTCGCCGGAAGGCGCTAGGGCGAGAGCGCGAGACTGGTTAAAATTTACAGATGTTCGTCTTTTCAAGGTAAAGCTAGGTAGCCCAGATGGCATAGATGCAGATAAAAAAATGCTCTTAGCAGTGCGAGAAGAAGCGCCTGAACTAGAATTTTTCGTTGATGCCAACGGGGGTTGGAGTTTAGAAGATGCGATCGCAATGTGCAATTGGCTAGCAGATTTAGGTATAAAGTATGTAGAACAGCCATTGCCACGGGGAGAAGAACCAAGTTTAGCAAAACTCAAAGAACACTCTCCCCTCCCCATTTTTGTCGATGAAAGTTGTTTCACCAGCGCCGATATTCCCGATTTGGCAAACTACGTGGATGGTATTAATATCAAACTGATGAAATCAGGGGGACTAACAGAGGCAATGCGAATGGTACATACAGCACGAGCTTACGGGTTGCAAGTAATGTTCGGTTGCTATTCTGACAGTTCGCTAGCTAATACAGCAGCATTACAGCTGGCACCACTAGCTGATTATTTAGATTTAGATAGTCACCTGAATTTAATTGATGACCCTTTTACGGGTGCATTGCTAAAAGAAGGAAGAATTTTGCCAAACGATTTACCAGGCTTGGGAGTACAACACAGTGCGTCTATCACTTAATCAACGAGTAGCTATCTTGCTTCATGAAGGGACTATTGGGACTCATGGCAAAACAGGGCTAGCAATTTTACGTTACAGTGAAGCCCCAATCGTAGCCGTAATCGATCGCGAGTGTGCTGGTAAATCCCTACCAGAATTAACAGGCATCAAGCGTGATGTGCCGATTGTGGCATCGGTAGCCGCAGCCCTAGAGTACAAACCAGAAGTTTTAGTAATTGGCATTGCCCCTGGAGGTGGTGCTGTACCAGATGATTACTGGCTGGAAATCAAAGACGCTTTAGAAGCGGGAATGTCTTTGGTGAATGGTTTACATACACCAATGGCAAGTATCCCAGAATTAAATGCACTGCTCAAACCAGGGCAACTAATTTGGGATGTACGAAAAGAACCGTCTAATATTAGTGTTGCTAGTGGAATGGCACGCACCCTTCCATGTCGGCGGGTGTTGACAGTGGGAACCGACATGGCGATTGGTAAAATGTCAACTAGCTTAGAGTTACATTGGGCATCAAAACTGCGGGGCTGGCGTTCTAAATTCCTCGCCACCGGACAAACTGGGGTGATGTTAGAAGGAGATGGCGTGGCTTTAGATGCCGTGCGGGTAGATTTTGCCGCCGGTGCTGTGGAACAAATAGTTATGCGCTATGGCAAAAACTACGATATCTTGCATATTGAAGGGCAAGGTTCGCTGCTACACCCTGGTTCAACGGCAACTCTACCCCTAATCCGTGGTTCGCAACCAACCCAACTAGTTTTGGTACATCGGGCGGGACAAGTTCATGTACGCAACCATCCCCATGTAATCATTCCACCTTTACCAGAGGTGATTCGGCTTTATGAAACTGTTGCTAGTGCTGGTGGTGCTTTTGGAAGTGTTTCTGTAGTGGGTATAGCGCTGAACACAGCCCATTTAGATGAATCTGCGGCTCAAGAAAGCATCGCTCAAATAATAGCAGAAACGGGGCTACCTTGCACTGATGTAGTCCGCTTTGATGCCAATGTACTTTTAGATGCGGTGATGAATAATTAGGTGCTGTAGAATACCTTAACCCTGACCAGTTTTAAATTTTGAATTCTCCGAACGCGAACAGCGTCTCTAAGAATTGGGGCTGACTGCTACGCTAAACTTATAGCACTGAGACACTTGCTGCCATGTCTGTCGCCCAAGATTTAGAAACCTCAGAAAATGTTATATTTCCCCCAGGGGATTTATATAGTAACGAACCGCCTTTGGAAACTGACTTGCATCGGTTGCAAATGACACTACTCATCCAATGTTTGGAGTGGTTGTGGCAAAATCGCCAAGACTTTTACGCATCGGGTAATCTCACCATCTACTACAGTCCACGCCAGCGCAAATCAGAAAATTTTCGGGGGCCAGATTTTTTTGTCGTACTGGGAACTGAACGCAAACCCCGCAAAAGTTGGGTTGTCTGGGAAGAAGATGGCAAATATCCCAATGTAATCATAGAAATTATCTCGGATACCACAGGTGACACTGATAAAGGCTTAAAAAAACAAATTTACCAAGATATATTTCGCACACCAGATTACTTCTGGTTTGACCCGGAAACGTTAGAGTTTTCAGGGTTCCATTTGCTGGATGGTGAATATCAACCGCTAGAACAAAATCTCCAAGGCTGGTTATGGAGCCAACAGCTAGGTTTATATTTAGGGGTTGCTCAAGAAAAGTTACGCTTTTACACTCCTGAAGGAGAACTGCTTCCCACACCCGAAGAAGTGGCACAACAAGAGAAGCAACGCAGCGATCGCTTGGCGACAAAACTGCGAGAATTAAATATAGATCCAGATACTATTTAACTTCCACGCTGTCTTGCTTGTGCCTGTTGGCTCAAATGCTATGGATCTTCAGGAAAAACCCATTTTGGCGGTTCTGCCATTTTTTTCCGCAGACGTTCTTGTGCCAACTCCAGCATTTTGTCTAAGGGAGTGTCTTCAATAAATTTTACGGCTGCCTCTCTAAACTCGATATTGGGGCATTTATCCCCTAAAACACATCCGTTAACACAAGCGACAGCGCAGTTAATCTTTTGCTCCACAGTAAATTCCTCTCTCTAAAAGTTATAAGTTATAAGTTGTGAGTTATAGTCTGCATCCCTAACTCTTCACTATTAACTCTTTACTATCAGGCATTACCCTCAAGATAAATTTTACCTTGCCAGTTGCCATCCCATTAGTCTGAATTACTTACCATTTAGAAAGTTATGAGTTATGAGTTATGATTTTTACTCCTCACTCTTATAAAGGGCGCTCATGTCGGAACTCTTTGCTACTACTGGAACTATAGCCGCGATCGCTACTGCTGTTGTCCCCCAACAGGGTAGTGTTGGGATTGTGCGGGTGTCCGGTTCTCAAGCAATGGCAATCGCCCAAAGTCTCTTTCATGCACCGGGGCGACAAGTTTGGGAAAGTCACCGGATTCTCTACGGTTACATTCGCCATCCCCAGACGCAACAAATAGTGGATGAAGCCCTGTTGCTGATTATGAAAGCACCCCGTTCTTACACCCGTGAAGATGTTGTAGAATTCCATTGCCACGGGGGAATTATGGCAGTGCAGCAGGTATTACAACTGTGTTTGGAAAATGGCAGCAGACTAGCGCAACCGGGAGAATTTACTCTCCGCGCCTTTTTGAATGGAAGATTGGATTTAACTCAAGCTGAAGGTATTGCTGATTTAGTGGGAGCTAAATCGCCTCAAGCGGCTCAAAGTGCCTTAGCTGGTTTACAAGGAAAATTAGCTCATCCGATTCGGCAGTTACGCGCTAACTGTTTGGATATTTTGGCAGAAATTGAAGCCCGGATTGATTTTGAGGAAGACCTTCCTCCGCTGGATGATAAAGCAATTGTATCAGAAATCGATAAAATTGCCGCAGAAATAACTAGGTTATTGGAAACCAAAGATCAAGGTGAGTTGCTACGTACTGGTTTAAAAGTGGCAATTGTTGGACGTCCAAATGTGGGTAAGTCAAGCTTATTGAACGCTTGGAGTCGGAGCGATCGCGCCATTGTGACTGACTTACCCGGTACAACCCGCGATGTTGTCGAATCTCAGTTAGTTGTTGGGGGAATTCCCGTACAAGTACTAGATACGGCGGGGATTCGGGAAACAACAGACCAAGTGGAAAAAATTGGCGTTGAGCGATCGCGTCGTGCTGCCAATGCAGCTGATTTAGTCTTGCTTACCATCGATGCTTCCGCAGGTTGGACAGAAGGCGATGAAGAAATTTATGAAAAAGTACAACACCGTCCGTTGATTATAGTTATTAACAAAATCGATTTAGTAGAAGAAAGTGATAGGAAAAATTTTCAATCCAAAATCCCAGTTGCGCTGTCAGCGTACCAAAGGTGCGATGCAAAATCCAAAATCGTCACAGCCGCAGCCCAGAATCAAGGTATCGATGCTTTAGAAACAGCAATTTTAGAGATAGTTCAATCTGGAAAAGTGCAAGCGGCTGATATGGATTTAGCCATTAACCAAAGGCAAGCAGCAGCCTTAACTCAAGCTAAAATATCTTTGGAACAAGTACAAGCAACAATTACCCAGCAGTTACCTCTTGATTTTTGGACAATTGACTTACGGGGTGCGATTCAAGCTTTAGGGGAAATTACTGGAGAAGAAGTAACAGAATCAGTTTTAGAGAGGATTTTTAGTAAGTTCTGTATTGGCAAATAAACGAACATACTGCCAAATAAAAAAGAAAGTAATCACCTGGAATATGTATATGTTTGAAATGTTTTTATATAGAAATAAATATAATGCTTGATCAGATTCCAGTTCAAGTTATTGGTTGTCTTAAACCAGGTATAATCACGGTTATAGCTTTTCCAGGTGTAGGGATGTTAGATGGTGGGTTACCAATGGAGTTACCAACCGAAATGATTCCGGTAGAGCTACGAATGCCGAATAGCGAGTTTATAGTAGTTCGCAATAAACAAAGTGGAGAGTTTATACAAGTGTTGCCAAAAGATTCATCCAAATAATATTATATCTTGTATCAATGAGATTAATTCTGTAAATGCTGGAGTGCTAAAACAATATCTTGTTTTAGGTTTTTATGCTCCCTACAAGCGGAAGTTTACTGAGTTTGCAGCAGGTTAGGCAAAATAGCTGTAGGAGTTAAAAGTTATGAGTTATGAGTTACGAATTTTTCACTCATAACTCATAACTTATAACTCATTTTCTGTAGCGATCGCTTTTGGGATATTGCCAACACTTGCCAGTTGTACTGTAAAGGTAGAACCTTCATATAATTTACTTTTTACAGAAATAGATCCGCCACAGCGCAGCAGCAATTGCTGTACAATTGTTAATCCCAACCCAGCACCACCATAATCTTCGGTTGCTGCTGTACGCACACGATAAAACCGATCAAAGATTTTGGGAATTTCGTTTTCGGCAATACCGATACCTGTGTCGCGGAATTCTAATTGGACATAATCGCCTTGAGTCCGGGCACGCACCCATACTTGACCCCCATTAGGGGTAAACTTAAGACTGTTGTGCAGCAAATTAATCACAATTTGCCTCAGACCACCACTCACGCACCAAATAGATGGGAGTTCAGTTGGTACAGTGTAGGCTAACATAATCCCTTTTTCTTGAGCTACAGGTTGGTAGGTACTGACTACTCCAGGCACAATTTCTGAGAGACGCACCGATTCTAAACTTGTCCCCTCCAAATTGCGTTCTAGCTGCACTAGTTCCAACAAACCAGTAATCAGGGAATTTTGATGATCACACTGGGTATTCAACATCTGTAAATAACGTTGTCGCTGGGGGGGTTTGAGATTAGGGGAATTCAATAACGAGAGTGCTGTCTTCATGTGCGTTAGGGGTGTACGCAATTCCTGACATATATTTTTTAGGTATTCATCTTTGAGTTGCTCTTTATTGTGCAGCTCTTGATTTTGCTGCTGAAACTTGGTGGTGCGGATTGTGATGATTTGACGATTAATTTCATCTTGTCGCAGGAGTTGTTTTGCCAACAGTTGATTCATCAGTGCGGCTTGAGGCACAGTTGGACAAATAAAATCGGCAGGTAAAATTGGGGATGATTCTGGCGCAATCGCTTGTTGGATACCATCTAATACTTGCTGAATTACTCTCCCTTCAACAGTAGTTATAATCAGTAACGGTTGGTTTTTATTAGTATTTACCTTCCCTGATGTCTGATTTTTGCGTTTTTTGAGTGGTCGATGAGCCAAAATTAAACTGCAAAACTGGGGCGATAACACCATCAAAAAGTTTTCCCGCCGCAGTTGGCTATCTGGTGGTAGGTGAACGGGGACATGATGAGGAGATGAGGGGAATATGGAGACATTTACTCCTCCCTCTCCCTTGTCTCCCCCTGCTTCCTCATCTCCCTCTTTCTCCCTCTCCTCGATCTGGCAAGTATAAATGAGACTAGACGCACCTACCGAGGATTGATAACGCGCTAATTCTGATTGCCAAATTTTTTCAGGTGGTAGCTTTACCCATAAAGTTGCTGCAATTTGCTGCTCAATTAGTAAGTCAATTTGTGCTCTCACCAGTGATAGCAGAGTCGCAGGACTGAGGGACAATGGTTTAGGAGGCGCTTGCACTCCCATAACCAGTTGATAAACAGACAGATCCTTAGCCAAAGAAACATTCATGAGTCAAGCACAAAAAGGATGAAGCAAGAAATAATTCTGTCTTCGATTTTCACCTTTATGTGTGCATTTTTTACAAAATCCCCACGGAAAGAAATATTAACTATAAAAAAGTCTACCCAGAGGGGAGTGGGGAGCAGGGGAGCAGGGGAGCAGGGGAGCAGGGGAGCAGGGGAGCAGGGAAGAAATTGCAGTAAGTTATTCCCCTCTGCCCCTCTGCCTCTTCCAATGCCCAAATTAAGCTTGTACGTTAAGTCTTTGCTGTAAAGCGTCGCGGGCGTGTTCTCGATCGTCAAAATGAATTTTTTCGGTACCGAGAATTTGGTAGTCTTCGTGGCCTTTACCGGCAAGCAAGACTCCATCACCAGGTTGTGCTTGTAAAATAGCGGTACGAATGGCGATCGCTCGATCGCAAATTACTGTTGGCTGCACTGTGTCAGCTATTCCCGCCAAAATATCTTGCAAAATCCTTTCTGGGTCTTCAGTCCGGGGATTATCTGATGTCACCACTGCCACATCAGCTAACTCAGCGGCAATTTTACCCATTTTTGGGCGCTTAGTGCGATCGCGATCGCCTCCACAACCAAATACACAAATCAGCTTACCCGGTATAAACGGACGTGCTGCTTTCAGTAAATTTTCTAAACTATCTGGTGTGTGGGCATAATCCACAATCACGCTAATATCTTGATCAGGATTAATTTGTACTCGTTCCATCCGTCCGGGAACTCCCGGAAACTCAGGTATCACAGTTGCCACTAACTGTAAATCTAGCCCTAAGTGTAAAACTGCTCCTACGGCTGCTAAAAGATTTTCTAAATTATATTGTCCGACTAGGGGCGATCGAAAAGCTACGTCACCTTTTGGTGTATGTAATGTACCACTGACACCATTCGGTTGGTAATTTAAATCACTCATCCATAAATCAGCGCTGTTGTCGTTGACGCTATAACTCCAAACTCGTTCAGAATCCAAGGAGGCAATTAACCGCTTTCCGTAGGAATCATCAGCATTAATTATTGCCCGTCCCTTGAGATAATCAGGGCTAAATAACAACGCTTTGGCAGCAAAGTAATCTTCCATATCGCTGTGATAGTCGAGATGGTCTTGGGTAAGATTACTGAACACCGCCACATCAAATTCACAACCCAACACTCTACCTTGGGCCAAAGCGTGCGAACTGACTTCCATCACCCCGAACTCACTCCCAGCATTTACAGCCTCAGCTAGCTGCTGTTGCAGTTCCACTGCAAAGGGAGTAGTGTGGGCAGCAGTTTGCTCAAAACCTGCCCAACGTGTGTAGAGGGTTCCCATCAAAGCTGTAGCTAGATTAGCTTTGTTGAGGAGAAATTCAATCAGATGAGTAGTTGTAGTTTTGCCATTTGTACCAGTTACACCCACCAGCTTGAGTTTTCGCCCCGGATAACCGTAAAAAGCACTCGCTATCTGGGCACAAGCTTGAGTTATGTTACTTGCACTGATGACTACAGCCTGATTTGTGGGAGGATTTTTTTGTGCAGCTTCAGGAGAAACGATCGCAGCTACAGCCCCGGATGCGATCGCACTTTGCCAAAATTCCCCACCATCAACCCGCGTTCCTGGCATCCCAATAAACAAATCTCCCACACGACAAGCATGGGAATTCGTCTTTAAACCCCTAACTTCCACATCCTCTAAAGTCGGATGGCTAGGCAATTGCTCAACACTGTCTACCGCTGTTAGTAATTCCCGCAATTTCATCTTGTGAACCTCGTCACATTCTTAATCTTGCGCTTATTCTGCATTATTTTTTTCTAATTGGCTAAATACTTTCGCAACATTTGCTCCAACTGCTGTACACTAGCACGAGGAGAAGGACGCGGCAATGGTTTCTCACTCCCTTCCTGATCCTGTACGCCTCTGTGGTTTGATAAATAAAGTACTGGCACTTCATACTCATACGCAGCAAACCAATCTTCACGAGTCGTAATATCCCTAACTTCCAACTCGAAACTGAGATTTTGGATTTGTTCTAGCTTTTCTTGCAAGCCTTCGCATAAATGACAGCCGGGTTTACTGTATAAAATTAATCGCATTGTTTATTTCAGTTGCTGCAAGAAGTTATAAGTTTAGAATAACGAACCGGAAAGGGCGAAAAGAAAGAGAGATGAGAAGAGAAGAGTTTGATGTGGGTGAGTATGTCGATTTAATGGGGTTGTTGTTGGATTTAGAGATAAGAGATGAGTATCGAGATGGTGTGGTGGCAAATTTTGAGAGAATTAGTGCGATCGCTAATCTTGTAAATTCTTTCCCTCTAGCAGAGGATATTGAAGTTGCACCAGTTTTTGAACCATGAATGACGCTGTATCAATAGCTACTGCTGTGCATGAAGGCAAAGTTAGCGCAGTGGAAGTTACCAAGGCTGCGTTAGCACGAATCGCAATGCGAAATCATCTATTCAACTGTTTTACGACTATAACTGCTGAGACAGCTTTAACAGATGCAGCCCGCATTGACAGGGAAATTGCCCAAGGTAAGAATCCTGGAACCCTTGCAGGTGTGCCTTTTGCAGTGAAAAATCTCTTCGATATCGCTGATTTAACGACTTTGGCGGGATCGAAAATCAATGCAGAAAACCCAGCAGCAAGCCAAGATGCAACCGCAGTAGCGAAGCTGAAACAAGCGGGTGCTGTACTGGTTGGCGCTTTGAATATGGATGAATATGCTTATGGGTTTGTGACGGAAAACTCCCATTACGGTGCTACTCACAACCCCCATGATTTACAGCGAGTAGCTGGTGGTTCATCGGGTGGTTCGGCGGCGGCTATTGCTGCTGGGTTAGTACCGCTGACATTGGGTTCTGATACTAATGGTTCAATTCGCGTTCCGGCGGCGTTGTGTGGCGTTTTTGGTTTCAAGCCGACTTATGGAAGGTTATCTCGGGCTGGGGTAGCTTTATTTTCTAGCAGTTTTGACCACATTGGCCCTTTTGCGCGTTCGGTGCAGGATATTGCTACGGTGTTTGATGTGCTTCAGGGAGAAGACGATCGCGATCCAATTTGTACAAAACGTCCGCCTGAATTATGTTTACCACAACTTAATCAAGATATCTCTGCAATTAGAATTGCTATTGCTGGTGATTATTTCACCAAAGGGGCAGAAGCGGAAGCTTTAGCAGCCGTGCAAAAAGTAGCTGATGCAATAGAAGTTACTGAATACGTCATCATACCAGAGGCAGACCGCGCCCGTGCAGCAGCTTTTATAATTACAGCTAGCGAGGGCGCAAATCTGCATTTGGAAAAATTGCGTAGGCAAAGCCCACCGAAGGTATCGCGTCCCCAGGATTTTGATCCAGCAACACGCGATCGCTTTTTAGCTGGGGCGTTAATTCCTAGTAGCTGGTATCTGCAAGCACAACGGTTTAGAAAATGGTATTGCGATCGCGTGCGGGAAGTTTTTCAAAATGTCGATGTAATTCTTGCCCCAACTACACCAATTTCCGCACCGCTAATTGGTCAACAAAACATGATTTTGGATGGCAAAGAAATTCTTGTCCGTCCTCATTTAGGGCTATTTACTCAACCATTATCTTTCATTGGCTTACCCGTTTTATCAGTACCAATTCATCGCCAAAATGCATTACCTTTAGGTGTGCAATTAATAGCAGCACCATATAATGAAGCGCTAATTTTACGGGTTGCAGCTACCTTAGAGGCAAAAGGTGTAATTTCAGCCCCAATAATTTTTAATGACTAATCAAAAATTAGCGATCGCTCAAAACATCAAATTCCCAACTTCTTCAATAAGTCAGGAAATAAAATCACAGTTAACCACTTTTCAAATAACCTCTCATATCAATTCCGGTTAATTACTTATGATTACCGCATCCGTGCAAAAGTCAGGAAAACCTCTTTCTCCCTGCTCCCTGCCCCCCTGCGGTCTAAATGATAAATCTTTACTCGAACATGATATCATCCCTGAATCTGGGCGCGATTTATACTCCATCAAAAGTAGATGGATAAACAACCTTTCCCTGATAAATTTCCTGATAGCTTTGCAGTGGTTTAACCATGAAAAATTCCTCTGGTACTGGAAAGGGAGACTCGATTTCATAAACAACAGCAGGCTGAAAACCAAAGCGAGTATAAAATTGGGGATGACCTAGTACAATTACTATAGCTTCTTTCTTTGCCTCTGCTATCTCTAACCCTGCTTTGATTAATGCACTACCAATTCCTTGTCTTTGAAACTGTGGATGAACTGCTAAAGGTGCTAAACCGAGTACCTGTAGTGTTTCTTCATTCACCAGGTCAATATAAGTAGGTGGGCATAAAAAAACCAGACTATGTAAAGATAAGTAAATACAGAGAATGCATCGACATGAGGTGACTTATATATGGGCGCTCGTTTAAGAGTATTTCTAACTCGTGAGCAAGATCAAACTCTGT
>NZ_JABXKQ010000068.1 GCF_017114945.1 Nostoc sp. JL34 | reverse complement strand
CCAATCCCCAATCCCCAGTCCCCAGTCCCCAGTCCCCAGTCCCCAATCCCCAATCCCCTTTATTCAATTCGTTTGGGTATTAATTTTTTTGATTAGCTGATCAACTCGCTCAACCATCTCTTTGTTTTCCTCAGCTTGGAATAACTCTCTGGCCTTTTTGAGATTAAAAATAGCTTCTTCTAGCTGTTTTTCTCTTCCCAAAGTAATGCCCAAATTATAGTAAGCATAAGCATAGTTGGGTACGAGGCTAATGGCTTTTTTGTAATGGGCGATCGCTTCTTGAGACTTACCTTGATCGTCCATCGCATTTGCCAAACCTGTGTAAGCTTGCGCGTGTTTCGGATCAAGGCGAATCGCTTCAGTATAATCGGCGATCGCTTCTGCTAGCTTGCCTTGGGCGTATAAAGCACTTGCTAAGTTATAGTGAGCGTCTGCATACTTGGGGGCAAAGCTAATGGCTAATTTATACTGGGCCATAGCTTCTTCTAGTTTACCTTGAGCGTACAGAGCATTTCCCAAGGCGTTATAACCTGCTGGATTTTTCGGATCGAAGCTAATGGCTGCTGTATATTCGGCGACTGCTTCTGCTGATTTTCCTTGAGCATACAAGGCGTTCCCTAAATAATAGTGAGCGTCTGCATACTTGGGATCAAAGTTAATAGCTTGTTTATACTGAGCGATCGCTTCTTCTAGTTTGCCTTGGTCATAGAGAACACTTCCCAAACGTGCGTAAGTTGGGGCATAATCTGGTTTGAGGCGAATAGCTGCTGTATATTCGGTGACTGCTTCTGTGAGCTTGCCTTGAGCATACAGAGCATTTCCTAAGTTATAGTGAGCTTCAGTATAGTTGGGATCGAGGCTGAGGGCTTTTTTATATTGTGCGATCGCAGCTTCTAACTGATTCAGTCTTCCTAAAGTCAAACCCAGATTAAAGTATGCTCCAGAGTCTTTAGGATCAAGGCTAATGGCTTTTTTGTAAATAGCGATCGCTTCTTGGGGTTTGCCTTGATCGTCGAGAGTATTTGCCAAAGCAATATAAGCTTGTGCAAAGTTGGGTTCTAGTTCAATCGCTTTCCGAAAAGCCGCCTCTGCTCCTTTTAAATCTCCTTGTTTATAGAGATTAGTTCCTTGCTCGAAGTTAGCAACTGCGTTTTTTTTCTGAGGAAGTGCTGCTTGATTTGAGTCAGGACTTTTTGATAAAACAACGCCAACATCTTTACCCAAGGCAGTATTCCCATTACTCAAACACAAGCAGATAATAGCCGCTACTAGTTGATTATTGTTTTTCAGCATTTTTATTACCTTATCTGCTTGGTTTACATGTAATATCGAGTTGCGTAGCTTTGGCGGGGTTCTAGCAGAAATTATAAGTGATTAACCTAACTTGATACAAGTGTACTCTTATATAATTGTCCATTTGCACATAATAGATGGAGCTTTATTCCGAGTAAAAAGTCGTTTTTTAGGTAATTGCTGACAGTTTTGTTTCCATAAGTTGAGCAATGGCTGCAATTAATTCTTCTGGGTTCAGAGGTTTAGGTAAATGCATCTGAAACCCAGCTTTTAGGGCTTCTTGCTGGTCATCGTTTCTTGCAAAGGCAGTCAAGGCAATTGCTGGAATTTGTCCACCTTGTTCTGGTGTCAAAGTTCTCACTTGATGTATCAACATATAGCCATCCATATCGGGCATACTAATATCGCTGACCAACACATCTGGCTTTACCTCTGCTAGGGTTTCTAATGCTTCATAAGCCGAAGATACCGCGATCACAAAAGCTCCATCTTGCTCTAATACAAAAGCAACAAAATCTCGCGAATCAATATCATCATCGACAACTAAAACCCGGATGCCAGTCAGGGATAAGGCGTTAGGAGCTAATAATGCAGGGTAGTTTTGTTCATCTGTCAGACTTGGGCTTTCATCTGGCAGAAGCGGTAAGCTAACAGTAAATATTGCCCCTCTACCTTCACCGTGGCTTTCTGCTTTGACCATACCACCATGCATTTCGATGATATTACGCACAATTGCCAATCCCAGTCCTAATCCACCAAAATTTCTCGTAGAGGTGCTATCTGCTTGGCGGAAGTAATCAAATACGAATGGCAAAAAGTCAGCGCTAATTCCCTTACCTGTATCGCTAATTATGATTTGAGCATAACCATCAGCTTGCTCTAGTTGCACTTCTACCTTTCCCCCCTTGGGTGTAAATTTGACAGCATTAGAAAAAAGATTCCAGACGACTTGTTGCAAACGAGTAGAGTCGCCCATAACTTGTCCCACATCCGGTTCAAATGCAGTATTCACCTTAATCAATTTTGTTTGTGCCGCTAATTGCATTGTCTCTAGTGCGGACAATATCGTAGACTCTAGGTTAATCTTCGTAATATTCAGCGTCAGTTTACCCTGTAAAATTCTGGAAATATCCAGCAAGTCCTCAATCAGTTGAACTTGTAAAGTGGCATTTCGCTCGATTGAGGCTAGTGCTTCAGATGTCTTTTTTTGGTCTAATCTGCGAGTTTGCAACAACTTTGACCAGCCGAGAATTGCGTTCAGTGGAGTCCGTAGTTCGTGAGAGAGAACGGCTAAAAATTCATCTTTAATTCGATTGGCTGTTTCTGCTTTTGCTCGTGCTATTTGTTCTAATTCCAGCAGGTGCGCCCGTTCTTCCAGTATTTGTTTTTGTTCGTGGATATCTGTACAGGTTCCAAACCACTTGACTACAAAACCTTGCTCATCTTTGAGCGGTAAACCTCGCGCTAGTTGCCAACGATAGGAGCCATCAACAGCCCGTTTAAAGCGATACTCATTATTATATATAGTGCTATCTTTTACAGCATCCGACCATACCTTATCAGCTCTTTGAACATCATCTGGATGTAATGCAGCTAACCAACCAGAACCCAAAGATTGCTCTAATGTTAGCCCAGTGTAATCGCACCAATTTTGATTAAAAAAATCACATTCACCGTTAGGCTTAGTTGTCCATACAAGTTGAGGAATTGCCTCAGCTAAGTAACGGTAGCGTTCTTCGCTTTGTCGAAGAACTTCTAAGATGCGTTGGCGTTCAAGGATTTCTTGTTGTAATTGCTCGTTAGTTGTGGTAATTTCATTGGTACGAACAGCAACCATTTCTTCCAGATGATTCTGGTATTTTCGCAGTTCTTTCTCTACCCGTAAACGTTCGGCTATTTGTGTTTGAAGTTCTTGATTTCCTTGTTTTAGTTGAGCAGGGCTAGGAAATGCCAGTGCTTGGGGAATTAGAGATACAAGATTTACGGCTGTAATTAAAGATATTGTGGCAGTTACTGCTTTGACAAAACCTGATAACCAATAGGTTGGATGCCAAAGTGTCCAAATCTCTATTAAGTGAGTGGTGCCACAAGCGACGATAAATGCACTGAATAGCAGAAAAATCCAATCAAAGGGCAAATCTTGCCGCTTAATAACAAAGTAAAAGAGTGTAGCTGGAATCGAATAATAAGCTAGTGCAATGAGCGAGTCAGATAATATGTGTAACCAAACTAAATTCGTTTGCCATAGATAGCAGTGTCCATGTGGAATAAATGATCCTGATGTAAAAAAATTAGTCCACAGTTCTGATATTACATCTGACATAAAGACTTGTTTTTGGGAATCTATAAAATCTACTAATATTCTGCCGGAAAATAGGAATGAGGAATGAGTAAACGAACTGCAATCGCGCAGCATATCGGATAAAATAACGCAAATGTCAAAGGGTTCTAAAGGGTTTTTGCATCATGATCATGAATTTTTTAAAAACTGGGATACTCCCTCAGATTACAATTGTAATAGTGATGAAGGTAGTAGTCAAACTTGCGAAAATTGCGGTCATAATTACGGCAGACATTGGTAAAACCCAAAATAAAAACCATTCTCACCAGAATGATGGGAATGGTAAAAAAAATTAGGAGACAGAACAGGAAAATTTAATCTCTGCAATTCTCACTCTACTTAAGAGTAACTTGACTTAGCATTCATTTTATCTAACAGTTGAGTGATTTTTTTAGCTTTTTCAGGTTGGCGCTGTTTTTGTAATAATTCTTTAGCTTGTAGCAAGTTAGTTTTAGCTTCTTCTTCTCGCTCTTGCTGCATGAGAATATTTGCCAGACGCAAGTAAGCATCAGGATTTTTCGGACTGCGGCTAATTACTTCCTGGAATAATTCTGTTGCTTCCTCTACTTGTCCTTGCTGGTTTAAAACATCTCCCAAAAACAAGCGCACCACATCATTAGTAGAGTTGAGGGAAATCACCTTGCGAAAAGCTGCTTCTGCGCCTTGGTAATCTTTTGCTTGGGCAAGATTTATTCCCTTTTGAAACAAGTCTGAAGTAATCAAAGTTTTCCAAGCGAAATAGCCAAGGATTGACAGACTGAGAACAACTACAACAGCAGCGATAATAGAACTAGTGGGAAAGGTTTCTAGCATTGTCTAAGCCAAAAGGCAAGCGATAGGAAAAATCAGATATTCCATAAAAAAGAGTTTCCAGATAAATTGGTAGAATTGAGCGATCGCACTTTTATCTTGTAAGTCTACCGCTAAACTCCGCAACCACAGCCAAACCAACAGCCCCAAATGAGCAACTACTAGGAATATGGGGTTAACTGAGGGGACACGTAGCACCCCAACCAGAATTATTCCCAGATAGCAGACAGTTATGACCCAAAGAGCCAGATTAAACACAGCTTGCGGGCCGAGTTGGAGTGTGAAAGTAGTAATATTGTAGAGGCGATCGCCTTCCATATCGGGGATATCTTTAAAAATGGCGATCGCAAAGGTAAACACCAAAATAAATAACGTCAGCACCCACACCACAGGTGGAATTGTTTGGCTTTGTTGCAATGCCCAACTGTAATGCAGATACAGTCCTAAGTTAACAATCGTACCGCGCACCGAAAAAATACACAGCGCCGCCCAAACGGGAAACTGTTTCAAGCGAATTGGCGGTAAAGAGTAAGCAGTACCAATAGCTAAACTAATCGCCACCATCCCCAATAAGAACGGCCCAGTTAGCCACGCCACAACTAGCGCCAAAATCCCAGTCAAAGCGACAATTAATTGCCCCGTTTGCTGGGAAAACTCACCAGATGCTAGGGGTAAATGAGGTTTATTAATCTTGTCAATTTCAACATCTTCTAATTGATTCAGCCCCACAATGTAGACATTGCCACACAGACAAGCAATCCATGCACCGAAGAAAGGGAGTAAGGAGTTGGCAGTAGGGAATAAGGAATCAGTATGATTACTAATGGCAACGGCAATTAAATATAAACCCAAAACACTCAGACTTGTACCAATAATCGTGTGAGGGCGAGAGAATTTCCAGAAAGCGGATAACCAATTGAAAAATGATGGAACAGGGTTGCCTGGTAAAGGGCTGTTTTGAGAACTTTGGCTCATGAGTAGCTGAGATACAGTATTCTGGCTTGTTGTTAATCATTGTCACAGAATTTGGTCATTAACAAGAGCCAAAGCTTTACATGGTATCTATACAACTCCGATTTTATTTTTGAACATATACGGAGACTGAAAAAACCCTTTTTCTCAGGGTTTTATCTAAAATATTGTTGATAAATCGCACGGGAGTCATTTAAATTACGTATCTTCGCTCTGGAAGTGGGGGCCACTGAAGATTCATTGAAAGAGACGGGAAACTCCATATCCTTGTGGGTGGAGTTTTTCATTTCTTTAGTTTATCTAAAGTCGCATCTAAGTTATCAAATTACCTTCCTAAGATAGAAGCAGCAACTATAAGTTGCCATAGATGAATAAAACCTAACTAACAGCTAATGGCTGCGGAGAACAGAAAAATGGCTAAAGCGCCAGAATCTTTAGACTTATCTACCTACGATGCTACAGACAGAGCCTTAGATCGTGATTGTACAACCTTATCGCGTCATGTGCTTCAACAACTTCAGAGTTTTTCGCCAGATGCACAGGATTTAAGTGCGCTGATGAATCGCATCGCCTTGGCCGGCAAACTGGTGGCTCGTCGCATGAGTCGCGCTGGTTTAATGGAAGGCGTTCTCGGATTTACAGGGGAAGTTAATGTCCAAGGAGAATCCGTCAAAAAGATGGATGTCTATGCCAATGATGTGTTTATCTCAGTGTTTAAGCAAAGCGGCTTAGTCTGTCGCCTCGCTTCTGAGGAAATGGAAAATCCCTACTACATCCCCGAAAATTGCCCCATTGGTCGCTATACCCTGCTGTATGACCCAATTGATGGCTCATCCAACACTGATAACAATCTCAGCTTAGGTTCCATTTTCGCCATTCGCCAACAAGAAGGAACTGATAGCGATGGTAAGGCAACTGACCTCCTCACCAATGGACGTAAGCAGCTTGCTGCCGGATACATCCTTTATGGGCCTTGCACAATGCTGGTTTATACTATAGGTAAGGGGGTTCATTCCTTTGTCCTTGACCCCAGCTTAGGAGAGTTTATTCTCACAGAAGAAAATATCCGCATTCCTAACCACGGGTCTGTTTACAGCGTGAACGAAGGTAACTTTTGGCAGTGGGAAGAATCAATTCGAGAATACATTCGCTACGTTCATCGCACAGAAGGCTACAGCGCTCGTTATAGCGGGGCAATGGTGAGCGACATCCATAGAATTTTGGTTCAAGGCGGCGTGTTTCTCTACCCAGGCACAATTCAAAACCCAGAAGGGAAATTGCGCTTGCTTTATGAAACCGCTCCTCTGGCCTTTTTGATTGAGCAAGCAGGCGGTCGTGCTACTACAGGACTGATGGATATTTTGGATGTAGTGCCGAAAAAACTGCATCAGCGCACACCTTTAATTATTGGTAGCAAAGAGGATGTCGCAAAGGTAGAGTCTTTTATTCAAAACGGACATTAGTGTTAAAAAGCAAAAGATAGGAGAAAAAAAGCTTGTAAATTACACTTTTGAACTTTTTTCAACTGGATAGTTATTTTTGCCATGCTGGACTAGAAGACGGTAACACAAGTATCAAGGATGCATCTAGCATCTGGCATTAATTAAAAGTTAATCATGGTGATTTAGGATTGGGAATGCAGAGTAGCACTTCTTGAAGATGTATTAAAAGATTATCTCAGCTGGCCGATGCGATAAGTGATTGGCAACGCCACAATTCAAAAGTCACCATCAACATTTGATGGGTTTTGCCAACTTCACCATACAGGAGTGAAACAAATTAGAGCTATGCCTACCAATCATCTACTAGAAATTAACCAATACGGTCAAAGTATCTGGATGGATAATTTGACCCGTGACATTATTCAATCAGGCGAACTCAAAGACCTGGTGGAAAATCAAGGCATCTCTGGGATTACCTCTAACCCAGCTATCTTTGAAAAAGCGATCGCTGGTAACGTTATTTATGATGCCGATATCGAAGCCGGAGTTCGGACTAGCTTACCGACATACAAAATTTACGAATCCCTAGTCTTTGCAGATATCCGTAATGCCTGTGATATTTTACGCCCTGTTTATGAAGCCTCGAATAGACTAGATGGTTATGTGAGTATCGAAGTACCACCAACCATTGCCCATGATACTGAAGCAACCATAGCTGAAGCCCGGCGCTATTTTCCAGAAATTGGTCGGGAAAACTTGATGATTAAAATTCCCGGTACAGAACCTGGCTTACCAGCTGTGGAACAGGCGATCGCAGATGGGATAAATGTCAATATTACGCTACTATTTTCTGTAGAAAGCTACATTAACACAGCTTGGGCCTATATTCGGGGCTTAGAAAAACGGGTAGCTGAAGGTCAAGACATCAGTAGAATTGCTTCAGTTGCTAGTTTCTTCCTCAGCCGGATTGATAGCAACATTGACGCCAAAATAGATGCTAAGTTGAAAAAAGGCGTTGATGATATTGCCGTGGAGGCAAAGCTCTTGGCAGTCAAAGGGAAAATAGCGATCGCTAACGCGAAGATAGCGTATCAGGAATACAAGAAAATTATCGAGAGCGATCGCTGGAAAGCTTTGGCAGCAAAAGGAGCTAAAGTACAACGGCTACTTTGGGCTAGCACCAGCACCAAAGACCCCAACTACAGAGACGTGATGTATATCGAAGAGTTGATTGGCCGTGATACCGTCAACACCGTACCACCAGCGACCATTAAAGCTTGTGCCGATCATTGTAACGTCAGCGATCGCTTAGAAACGGATGTAGAAAAAGCTTACACGCTGATCGAAAACCTTAAAGATCCCGACATCAACATCGATCTCGATACCGTAATGGATGAACTGT
Organism: Nostoc sp. JL34; assembly: GCF_017114945.1. Lineage (GTDB taxonomy): Bacteria > Cyanobacteriota > Cyanobacteriia > Cyanobacteriales > Nostocaceae > Nostoc. Next base: position 14,405 of record NZ_JABXKQ010000068.1, on the reverse strand, counting down.
TAGCCGAAGGTATTGACAAATTCATCCAGCCCTTCCAGTCCTTGATGAACTCTTTAGAAGAAAAGATCAAGGTATTGTCACCAGTGTAGGGACTGGGTATTGGGGAGTAGGGAATGGAGAGTGGGGAGTAAGGCATATCAGGGAAACAAAGGGAATAGCCAATGCCCCATGCCCCATGCCCAATACCCCATGCCCCATGCCCAATGCCCCATGCCCAATCTCAAAATCCAAAATCTCAAACCCCAAATCCAAAATTGTTATGGTTAGTCTGCTAGAAAATCCCTTGCGCGTTGGTCTGCAACAACAAAGGATGCCCGAACCCCAGATTATTGTCATTTTTGGCGCTTCTGGTGATCTCACCTGGCGCAAACTAGTTCCAGCACTTTACAAATTGCGGCGAGAACGGCGCATTCCACCAGAAACTACCATTGTCGGTGTGGCACGTCGAGAATGGAGCCATGAATACTTCCGTGAACAAATGCAAAAGGGCATGGAAGAGGCGCATCCTGATGTCGATTTAGGGGAACTCTGGCAAGACTTCTCTCAAGGTCTGTTCTACAGTCCTGGGGATATAGACAACCCCGAAGGCTACCAGAAACTGAAAAACTTATTGAGTGAATTAGACGAAAAACGGGGCACGCGAGGGAATCGCATGTTCTACCTCTCGGTTGCGCCCTCTTTCTTTCCTGAAGCGATTAAGCAGTTAGGAAGCGCCGGGATGCTAGAAGATGCCTACAAACATCGTCTAGTAATTGAAAAACCCTTTGGTCGGGACTTGGCTTCAGCCCAGAGCCTTAACCAAGTGGTACAGAAATTTTGCAAAGAAAACCAAGTATACCGCATTGACCACTACTTAGGTAAAGAAACAGTCCAGAATTTGCTGGTGTTTCGTTTTGCCAATGCGATTTTTGAGCCGTTGTGGAATCGTCAATTTGTTGACCACGTACAAATTACCGTAGCAGAAACCGTGGGAGTGGAAGACCGGGCTGGTTACTATGAAAGCGCCGGCGCACTAAGGGATATGTTGCAAAATCACCTCATGCAACTTTACTGCTTAACGGCGATGGAAGCACCCAACGCAATGGATGCTGACAGCATCCGCACAGAAAAAGTGAAGGTACTCCAAGCTACTCGTCTAGCTGATGTTCACAATCTGTCGCGGTCAGCAGTCCGTGGTCAGTACAGTGCTGGCTGGATGAAGGGGGAAGCAGCGCCAGGGTATCGCACAGAACCAGGCGTTAATCCCAACTCCACCACACCTACCTACGTCGCAATGAAGTTTTTGGTAGATAACTGGCGCTGGAAAGGTGTACCTTTCTACTTGCGTACCGGGAAGCGGATGCCGAAAAAAGTCAGTGAGATTTCCATTCACTTCCGCGAAGTTCCGTCTCGGATGTTTCAATCTGCCGCCCAACAGACAAACGCCAATATTTTGACGATGCGGATTCAGCCGAATGAAGGTATTTCCCTGCGTTTTGATGTGAAAATGCCGGGTGCAGAATTCCGTACCCGTTCCGTTGACATGGACTTTAGTTATGGTTCCTTTGGCATCCAAGCAACATCTGATGCCTACGATCGCTTATTCCTTGATTGTATGATGGGCGATCAAACATTGTTCACCCGCGCCGACGAAGTAGAGGCAGCTTGGCAGGTAGTAACGCCAGCCCTTTCCGTTTGGGATGCACCTGCCGACGCAAATACTATTCCCCAGTATGAAGCTGGAACCTGGGAACCAACAGAAGCAGAATTCTTAATTAACCAGGATGGTCGTCGCTGGCGCAGACTGTAAATATTAGTCATTAGTCATTAGTCACTAGTAAAAACAAATGACAAATGACGAATGACAAAATCCAAAATCCAAAATCCAAAATCCAAAACTTCCTATGGCTCCCCAAGCTTCTACAATTTATTCACTTCAGGCGCCAAAAGATATTTCGCTTAACGAAATAGATACGGAACTGAATCAAATTTGGCAAAGTTACGGCATTACTGGCGAGGACGGTGGACTTCCTGCTGCTACTAGGGCCACAACATTTACCTTAGTGGTTTACGAACCCGAAGAAACCCAGTATCTATTGGCTACTTTGGGATTTTACAACGGCCCACTTGATGGGATTTTAGGGCCTCAGATGGAAGCTGCCTTGCGGCAAGTGCAGACAAAATATGCACTGCCAGATACTGGAACAGCAACACCTGAAACCCTGGCTATCTTGAGAGAAGAATTCATCAAACGTCAAGGAAACGGGGCTACGGGAGACAATGGGTCTATTGAACTTCCCAGCTTAAGCTTAAATGCCCCAAGCCCCAGAATTGCCGACGAAATCGCCCTCCGCAACCCTTGCCGGATCATTGCCCTATTTCCGATTACTGGCGAAGATGAAGGGGTCAAGGCTCAGGTTTCTGCCTATTGTCCAATCCAAAAGCAATCGTCAAGTACACTAATTTGCTGCGAATACATCACTCTTAGTGGTACTGCTGCTGCCTTGGAACGCATAGGTGGCATGATTCCAGCATTATTAATTGGTGGCTTACCAAAGTTTCTGTGGTGGAAAGCAACACCAGTCCCCAACAACGCTCTATTTAAGCGCCTGGCAGCAGTCTGCAATAATGTGATTGTGGATTCTTGCCGCTTTAACGAGCCAGAAAGTGACTTACTCCGCCTCCAAGAATTAGTGGAAAGTGGGGTTCCCTTGGCTGACCTCAACTGGCGTCGCCTTTCAGCATGGCAGGAATTGACAGCTGAAGCCTACGACTCTCCTCATCGTCGGGCTGCTCTTCGGGAAGTTGACCGAGTAACTATTGATTACGAAAAAGGCAACCCCGCACAAGCATTGCTATTTTTGGGTTGGTTGGCAAGTCGTCTAGAATGGCAGCCAGTTTCCTATCAAAAGGAAACCGGAGATTATGACATCACTCGCATTAACTTTATTGCCCAAGACCAACGGCAAGTAGAAGCCGAATTAGCGGGTGTTCCCCTTGCTGATGTGGGTGAAATTGCAGGCGACTTGATTGCCCTGCGCCTCAGTTCGACAAATCCCAAGGCCGACTGTGGTACAGTAATTTGCTCGGAAACTGGTGGTTGTATGCGGATGGAAACCCACGGTGGTGCCCAATCTGCCGGTTTGTTTCAACAGGTGACTTCACTTTCGGAACAAAAGGCGGAAGCATTGCTAAGTCAGCAGGTGCAACGCTGGGGCCGCGAGTCACTTTTTGAAGAAAGCCTGGGAGTGACAGCGAATATTTTCAAATTGGGAGTTTAAAAGAGAGACGCGATTAATCGCGTCTGTACAGGAGTTATAATTCATAACTTCTCACTCTCAACTGTTAACTTTTTTTATGGCTTTAGTCATCGCAGGAGAACGTAGTGGGGTGGGCAAGACAACAGTCACGCTCACCCTTTTAGCATCTTTACGCCGTCGCGATCGCTTGGTGCAATCTTTCAAGGTGGGCCCAGACTACATTGATCCGATGTTTCATCAGCATGTAACTGGGCGTGCTTGTCGGAATTTAGACCCCGTACTGACTTCCGAAGCCTACGTTCAGCAATGTTTTGCCCATCATAACCAACTGAGTGAATATGCTCTCGTGGAAGGAGTAATGGGGTTGTTTGATGGAATTGGGCATCGGGAATGGGGCATGGGGCATGGACAAGAAAAGCAAAAATCAACAGACTTTGCAAGTACTGCACACATTGCGCGGCTGTTAGATTTACCTGTAGTGTTGGTGATTGATTGCAGTCGTTTATCTGGTTCTGTAGCTGCGATCGCTCACGGCTATCGATCTTTTGATCCCCGAATTAAAATAGCTGGGGTAGTATTAAATCGCGTAGGGAGCGATCGCCATCTCTCTCTCCTCAAAGATTCCCTAGAACCCCTACAATTACCCATTCTCGGCACATTGCGCCGTCAAGATAACATCACAATTCCCGATCGCCATTTGGGTTTAGTACCCACCGCCGAACTTCCCGAACTCAACGCTTTAATCGATCGCCTCGCCGATTTAGGAGATACTTGCTTCGACTGGCAACGCTTATTACCCCTGTTAAAATCAAAATCTCTGCCTCATTCTCCTCATCTCCCTCATCCCCCCTCATCCTCCGTCAGGATCGCCATTGCCCGCGATCGCGCTTTTAATTTTTACTACCAAGACAATCTCGATTTGCTGCAACAGCTTGGCGCAGAACTGGTTTTCTGGAGTCCCTTAGAAGATGCTGGCATCCCCAAAAATGTGCAGGGAATGTATTTCGGGGGTGGTTTCCCGGAAGTTTTTGCCCAGCAATTAGCAGAAAATTCCAGTGTTCGTGAGGCTGTGAAAACGGCAATACTTAAAGGAATGCCCACAATTGCCGAATGCGGAGGATTGATGTATTTGTGTGAGCAAATTATCGATTTTGAAGGAAAATCTTGGCCAATGGCGGGAGTTTTACCGACATCCACTATGATGGGTGGGCGTTTAACTTTAGGGTATCGTCGTGCAGTAGCTTTGCAAGATAATCTGTTAGTTAAGGCAAATACAACTGTTTACGGACATGAGTTTCATCGTTCTCATTTAACCTTAACTCCCACTCAACCCCTGTTTAAAACTTCTCGCTACGATTGTGAGGAAAATATGGGATGCGAAGGATGGGGTTTACCTGCAAATGTTCATGCTTCTTATGTTCATCTGCATTGGGGAGAAAGTAGAGAAATTCCCCAACGATTTCTTAAAGAATGTCTGAAAGTAGCATCTTCAGCAACGTAGATTTAAGCCAGCACCAAGTTATATCGTGTCCGGTTCAAGACTTATCATTAAGACGGCAGGGGAGCAGGGGGCAGGGGGCAGGGAGCAGGGGGAAAGAGGGTTTCCTGGTTTTTGCACAGATGCGGGAATTATAACTAATTAGGTGGACATGATATAACCACGTCTAGAAATTTTCTTATATTATGTCCAGTTCAATACAAGTAAATTGCGAGCGATCGCCTTTAGCAGTGATTGCTAATGCCCAGTAGCTAACTTAGACGCTAAACTACTGCGGCAAGCAGGCTGTAGATTTACATAGCTGCGAGATTATTGTCGAAAGTGCGATGGATGCCGGAACTAGCTTTACCGTCATCTGCCATTTTCGATAAGTTTGCATATATAGCGGCTTGCACTCAGAATTTTGCTGCGCTCCAATTCGATATTCAAAAGTGAATTTACAACAATACCAGCATCTAGGATTAATTAATCGTTGCATTTTCAGAAAACTTCATGGGGCTTTTGAGTGAGAAATTAGAGTTAGAATTCCTCCTGGCTCGTAAATACCCAAATAAGAGGGTATTACACGCGATTATGAATAGCTATCTCTTTAGTCAGTAGTAAAGTTTATAATTAAGTTTTAAATAATACAAAAAATATTTTAGCATCTTGATATACATATAAAAAAAGAGGAATTAAATTTGACCACTTTAGAATTTTCATTACTAGTTTGGATTGGTTCATTTAGCGCTGGCTTGTTAGGAGCGCTAACTGGGCTAGGAGGTGGAGTAGTAATAGTTCCCTTATTAACTTCGGTATTTGGCGTTGATATTCGATACGCTGTTGGTGCTTCACTGGTATCTGTAATCGCTACTTCTTTGGGTGCAGCATCTACCTATATTAAAAAAGGCTATACCAATTTGCGATTAGGAATGTTTTTAGAAGTAGCGACAACCATTGGTGCGATCGCAGGAGCAATGATTGCTACTTTTGTTTCTGTGAAAGCCCTCACTATCGTGCTAGCGATCGTCCTGATTTATTCAGCATACCTTTCACAACGACCTAGAATAGAACATGCTGAAGATGAAGCAACAGATCCCATAGCAAATTATCTAAAACTAAATAGCAGTTATCCAACTCCTGATGGACTGATGTCTTATCAAGTTCATTCAGTACCAATGGGGTTTGGTGTGATGTTAATAGCTGGGGTGCTTTCTGGTTTGCTTGGTATTGGTTCCGGGGGATTCAAGGTATTGGCGATGGATCAAGCCATGCGTCTACCCTTTAAAGTTTCTACCACCACTAGCAATTTTATGATCGGTGTGACAGCCGCCGCATCAGCCGGGGTTTACTTAGCACGTGGCTACATTGATCCAGGACTATCGATGCCAGTGATGTTGGGGGTATTACCTGGTGCTTTCTTGGGCGCACAAGTCCTAACAAACGCTAAAACGCAAATTTTGAGAATTATCTTCAGTCTTGTGCTAGTGGTAATGGCTTTAAAGATGGTCTACAACAGTTTAATAGGGGGGCTATAAAATGTATAAATTTAATAGTGGCTTTCGCTGGACATTCCTGGCACAGTCTGATAGCGAAGTGGTTACACTAACCTTACCGCAACAAGACCCAGATTCTAACATCCAACAATTAGAACAGCGCCCTAGCATAGTAGCAAAATTGCCTAATAGCTGTGAGATTGATGCTAACAAGAGTGTGACAAAAACATCAAGTGAGCAGCAATTGGAATATTTGCTCAGTAACCTCATGAAATATGGCGTTCTGATAGCTAGTGCTATCGTTTTGCTGGGGGGTATACTCTACTTAATTCATCACGGTGCTGAACCTGTGGCATATCACTTTTTTCGGGGAGAACCATCAGAATTTCGCTCACCATTAGGTATAGTAAAAGCAGTTTTATCAGGTAGCGATGCCTACGGCGGGCTACGCCTACGCAGCATTATTCAATTCGGACTTTTATTACTAATTGCTATTCCAATTCTGCGCGTTTTTATTTCCCTATTGGCTTTCCTAATACAGCGAGAATTTATCTATGTGATTGTTACTTTATTAGTAATGACTAGTCTGATTTACAGTCTTGTCGGAGCATATTATTAGTAATATTTTCAAAGATTCAGGGGAAAATTTCACCTTTTCCCCTGAATTAAAAAGTATTGATATGTACCCATAAATAAATTTTCAGCCCGATTACGAACCTTGTAAAAGCTCATTAATTGAACTTATACTCTGTTTGATTTGTTCTGTCAGAGAAGTTCTTAATAAGTCAAGGGTTCCGGCTGAAAAATTGAGTAATCCCAAAGCATAGAATAGGCTTGAAATACCAATAAGTAGAGCCAAAACTCTCCCAAAAAAGCCGGGATTAATTTCAATAAAAGCTAATTTAGATTTTCCGATGACAGCAATCGTTATAAAAACAATTCCTGCTATTAAAAAACTGTTATTTGGAGTTAAGTCTGTCATTTTCCGATTCAGAATACCTCAGTACTTTTATTGTAGCTATTATTAGTTCAAGTTTTTACATCGGCTATATGCAAAAACAGAAAAATTTTGCTATTCAACATTTACCCATTCCACCCTAAGAAGGTTCTGGCTATTGCAGTATCGCTGTTGGATATCATCGTGTGCGAGGATTTTGAAACTTATTGAGCAATAAATAGCGATGATTGCCTCACTTGTCTATAAATCGTTCTATTTTGCTCAGATATCTCAGGAAAAACCCAGATTTTGCCAGAAGTGAACTGACTCGTGCCTGTCTGGTAAAAATCAGTTCTTGTTAAATTGCAGCTGATTTAAACCTCAATTTTACTTTATTACTATTTTGCTGAAACTATTCATTGGTAAAACTTTCAGCATCAAAAAACCAAAATCTCATCACTCCTGCACTAGACTTTGATTTAGTTTATATATTAAACTACACTAAGACGAGAGGAATAGTGGATTTTTATGGAAAGCGTCCAAAACGTTAGTCAAGAGTTGAATGTAACAGGAGATACAGCACAAGAGCAATTACAACAGTCTTCTCCAGAAGAGTTGAAAAAAGACATTTTCAAAAAACTCAGAGGTGGGTTTTTTCTAGTACTGGGATATTTATTGTCACCACTGTGTTGGTGGAATGACTTACTATTTAATCTGCCAATAGCTTATGGTTTTGGGTATGCATGTAGTTTACTTTCCCCAAAATTACTTCTCCCTTGTTCAATTATAGGGTACTGGCTCTCTAATATTGTGGGAATTCTGTTGATGCAATTCGGTTCTAAGGACATTTTTCAAAAAGAACCTCAAGAGCATAATCTCAAAAAAGAACTAGTCACAGGTCTAATTTCTTCAACAGTTTATACCCTGTTGATTATACTATTGATCCAGTTGAAGATTCTCGATTCTCCCATTTTATTCTCTAACAGTTAATTTGGTTGATCGCCTTTCTACAAATGAATCGATTGTAGGGATGCACATCTGTACATCCCTATGTATAAATAGATATTTTCTGAAAAATAAGCTCAATTTTTATCAAATTTTAGAATTTCACTTAAATTAAACAATTTTGGAGCCTCCTTACTGACAATTAATGGCAGCTTACCATTCCATTTTTCTATTGCTTGCCTTTGCAGTATTTCTGGAGTTAAACCGTCACGTAATAATCTATTTGCCTCAGCCTCTCCTTTCGCTAAATTAACTTTTGCCTCAGCCTGTTTTGTTGCTTTCAGTGCGATAAACTCTGCTCGTTTTGCTTCTTGTTCAGCAATCTGTTTCGCCTCCACCGCCTCACCAAATCGTTCTGAAAAATGGACATGAACTAGAGAAATATCATCAACTGCAACGTGATAGCTACCCAGTCGTGTAGACAATGCATCATCTATTCCAACCTTGACTTCTCCTCGTTTAGTAATAATTTCTTCAGCAGTATACTTTGCTATCACTGCTTTTAGCACTTCTTCAACTGCTGGATTAATAATCCGCATAACTATATCTTGTTCATCTCCAATTTCTTGGAAAATGGCATTTGCTTCCTGGGGAATAATATGCCAATTGAGAGCAACATCAGTGAAAACATTTTGTAAATCTTTAGAAGAAGCTTCATCTGAAATTTCCTGTTTTTGCACGCGAATACTCAACTTTTTCACAGTATTGACTACAGGAATAATTAAGTGAAGTCCTTCTCCTAATATTTGGTTTTGTACTTCACCAAATTTCATCAATACACCACGTTCACCTGCATTTACAATCACACAAGGCGTCAGAAAGAGAGTTATCAAAAACAAAAGAGCAGTCAGTTTACCGGCACTGTTAAAAGTTGTATTTTTTTTCATCTGTGTGAAACATATATGCGTCTTGCATAGAGACACATATTTAGCAGTTGTAAGCTTCTTCCCGTCATCCTCTTATAACTTTAGCTCTAAGTCAATTTTTATCTCACTCTAGCCAAGGTATTACCAATACATAGTAAGTCCCTGACTGAGCAGTTAATGTGTAGAATATACAGGCATATAGTCAGCTACTAATGTGTACTTTACTACCCCAGTTTGGAGCTAGTGAAGGTTAAGGTAGCTTTATATTTACCTAAATTACTGTAATAATATCGAAAAAGTGTAGTATTTGAAAAGGTAAGTTTGCTCTTAATTGAGTAAAGCCGCAGGGCAAATCACACTGCTCCAACCTATGTATTACATTTAGCTCGTCTTTTTGTTTACCAAACTCATCAGCTGCTTATCCAAACTGATAAGGTAATCTTTACCGTAAGTCCCATTCTCTAAGCCTGTAACGAGATGATTGGGAATGTCTTGTGTAATTTCCTCGCTACAAGAACCAGCTGCTAGGGCGATCGCAGCTACTGTATCGACATCCCCGGTAAAAGCGATACAATCTTGCAAAAGTTCGCTCATACTGTCCTTTCGCATCACCGCAGTAATCGCTGCCCTGACACTCATCCAGCCTTGGGACTTTACCTTACCTTCCCACGGTTTAGACCATTCACCAGATACATAACCTTCTAGAAATAGTCCTAATTCACGCTTTGCTCCTAGTCGATAGATAAAATAATGTGACATTAAGGCAGCTGCAACGGCAGCATTAATCCCATCGGGTGTATTGTGGGTAATTGCCGCTTGAATTGTTGCTGCCTCAATGACTTTTTCTGGTGTCGGATAGATGCCTATGGGCGCTGCACGCATCGCTCCCCCGCTTTTGTCACTATCAGGGTTAATTTTGCTTAAAAACTCTTCTCCATCTTGAATTTCTCCCAGAAAATCGTAGAACTTTCTAGAATAACCCTCTCTCTCATCACGCTTGAAGGCTCTAACAAAGCTATCGGCTAAAACTTCTGGCGTCCACGGTGCTTGAGCAACAATCACTTCTGCAATGGCAATGCTCATCTGGGTGTCATCAGTATAGCTGCCAGGAATGAGTCGAAAACGCGGATGCTCGACGTATCGACTCAAATCGTTGTTAACGATCATCTCATCAGCATATTCAAAGCCTGCACCGTAGGCATCTGCGATCGCTAACTCTAGCAGCATATTGGTATTAAATTAAAAACGGACGCGCCAGAAAAAAGCTAGAAACTGATTTAGCATCTACCGGTTCTCCCTCCAGAATCGCTTTCTCCAATTCTTCGGGAGTCAAAAACACAGTTTCGATATCTTCGTCTCCATCTTGTGGTGGTGGTGTCTCCAGCTTTTCCAAATCTCGCGCCAGAAAAGCATAGATAATTTCATCAGAATAGCCGGGAGCTAAGAAAAATTCGCCTAGTTTATCCCATTTTTTGGCACTATAACCAGTTTCTTCTTCAATCTCACGCTGTATTGTCTCTAAAGGTTCTTCATTTGCTTCCACAGTTCCCGCCGGAAATTCTAATATTCGTCCCTGAATTGCAAAACGATACTGGCGCACCAGCACAAGTTTACCCTCTGGCGTCACCGGCACAGCTAAAGCACCACCAGGGTGACGAATACATTCCCATTCTCCTTCCGATTTATTAGGTAAACGCAAGCGATTAACTTCAAAATCAAACTTACGTCCTTTATAAAACAGGCGCTGTTTTAGCAGTTGTGGTAATTCTCTACCTAATGGCATAGTAAAATCTGATTATCTGTGAATACAGAGGCAAAATCAGTGTTCTTTTACTCTTAAGGATGGTATTTTTAATTGCCCATCCATAAATGTACATCTGAACAGTCTACCTCTTTCAGCAGTTCTTTAATAACACACCCAGAAACTGGTTCTATCCAATCTGCGGCAATTTCTGCCAATGGTACTAACACAAAGGCCCGATCCCGCATTCGTGGGTGGGGAATCTGGAGGTTTGGTGTATCCACAACAATGTCATCATATAATAACAAATCCAAATCTAGAATTCGTGGCCCCCAGCGTTCCTGACGCACTCGCCCAAATTGTTGTTCAATTCCTAACAAAATTTTTAATAACTGCTGGGCTGTGATTTCTACTTGCAATGTGACGCAGCCATTTAGGTAATCTGGCTGTGGTGGCCCGACAGCTTTGGTTTGATACCAATTGGATCTAGCTTCTAAGGAAATACCTGGCGTTTGGGCTAAAGTTTCTATAGCTGCTTCCAAAATTGTTTGTGAATCGCCGATATTACTACCAAGAGCAAGGGCGCTTCGTCTGGGTTTTGCGTAGGCGGAGCTAATTGTAGGCATCGCACTCTCCTTAAGTAAGCCGTTTTCTGGCTGTCTTTGTGGATACTTCGCTGCACCTGTTCCAGAAAATGCCAATCGTTTTTATATTGCGAATATTTAGAGAAATTGCAGTTGTTTTACAAAACTAAATTAACCAAATCTAAAAAACATTATTTTATGGTGAATTTAGTTAATTATTTATAGGATATTATACTAACACAATGGTGGTACACTAACCCCAAAGTTGATTGATGATGGTTATATAGTTACTACTTTGAGCGAGGAACTGACGTGGGGAAGCTTACCTCCTGGTTCAAGCGAAGACCAACTAATTTGAGTGACTCTGGACAAGGAGGAACAAATGAGAGCTTACCACCAGCACATGTGGCGCAGACGAGGCAGTTACTGAGCAAAATGAAAATTTTACCATCTAGGATGAAGGCCAATCAGGCAACTGGCGGTAAACCACTCTATCGTCGCATCTGGTTTTGGGCAGGCTTGGGTATAGGTGGTGGGATAGTTGCTTTGATCTACGGCGTCAGTTTAATAGATCGAACTTTGCCAGATCAGGCGGAGTTGAATGCCGTACTTAGAGAGCAAACACTAACCATCAAAGCCGCTGATGGCACTATATTACAACAACAAGGTGAAGCGACTAGAGAACAGTTAAAGCTGGAACAAATACCAGATAATTTAAAAAAAGCTTTCATCGCCTCAGAAGATAGAAGATTTAAGCAACACAACGGAGTTGATCCGCAAGGGATTGTAAGAGCGGGTTTGAATAATTTGCGATCGCAAGGTGTGGTTGAAGGTGGTAGCACCATTACCCAACAGTTAACGCGGATTCTCTTTTTGAAACAAGAACAGACAATCTGGCGCAAACTCAAGGAAGTCCGCCTAGCACAAAAAATGGAGCAAGAATTAACCAAAGATCAGATTCTAGAGCGTTACTTGAATCTGGTTTATTTGGGTTCTGGAGCTTACGGTGTGGCAGATGCAGCCTGGGTATACTTTAGTAAATCACCAGACCAGCTTTCTCTAGCAGAAATGGCAACGATTGCTGGATTAGCTCCTGCTCCTAGCTTATACGCCCCAGACAAGAATCCCGAAGCGGCAATTCGGCGAAGAAATCTGGTATTGCTACGGATGCAAGAAGATAAAGTAATTACACCAGAGCAAAGGCAAGCAGCAGTCCAAGAGCCACTAACCCTCAAAAGCAGTTTACCCAAGCGCGTGCAAGTAGAATCACCCTACTTTACCAGCTTCATCCAAAAGGAATTGCCGAAGTACGTTTCTCCTAACGTGCTAAAAAGTGGGGGTCTAGTAGTAGAAACTACACTGAATCCGACTTGGCAGAAAGTCGCAGAAGAAGCAGTTGCCAAAACACTGCGAAACCAAGGACGCTGGGAGAACTTTAAGCAAGGGGCAATGGTAGCCATTGACCCCCGCAGTGGTGAAATTAAGGCAATGGTTGGGGGAAAAGACTTTGGAAAAAATCAATTTAATCGGGTTACTCAGGCACAACGGCAGCCAGGATCGACATTTAAAGGGTTTGTATATGCCACTGCGATCGCAAGCGGTAAAAGCCCCTACGATAGCTACGAGGATGCGCCCTTTGTCGTAGATGGCTATGAACCGAAAAACTATAGTGAAAACTTCCACGGTTCAATGAACATCCGAGACGCCCTCACCCGCTCTGTGAATATTATTGCAGTCAAGGTGTTGATTGATGTGGGGTTTACGCCAACGATTAAACTTGCCCATGATATGGGAATAAAATCTGAACTCAAGCCCACCTATTCCTTGGCTCTCGGCTCGAATGAAGTGAATCTATTAGAGTTGACCAGCGCTTATGGGAGTTTTGCAACTCTTGGATTGCACACAGAGCCTCATGGCATTACCCGCATCCTCAACCGCCAAGGTAAGGTGATTTGGTCAGCTAATTTTAAGTCAAAACGGGCCCTTGACGCTGACAGTGCCGCCATCATGACTTGGATGCTCCGCAACGTCGTCGAAGCGGGGACTGGTGGTGCTGCTCAATTAGATAATAGACCAGTTGCTGGCAAAACTGGCACCTCCGACGAAGCCCGCGATTTATGGTTTATTGGTTACATTCCCCAAATGGTGACAGGGGTTTGGCTAGGTAACGATGACAACCGCCCCACTTATGGTAGTAGTGGTAGTGCGGCTTACACCTGGCACGAATTTATGGAAAAAGCGGCAGAGGGGATGCCAGTAGAAAAGTTTCCCAAACGACCAAAGTTAGAAGGTCGCAAAGGTACTATCAAAGCCCAGACCATTAAACCCAAACAAGTCCTGAATCGTTCTATATCCTCTGATGATGATGACTCACAAGGTGAAACTGCTAGAAATTCTGAGGATAGTAGTTCATCTAGGAGCCGTAGAAGCAGAAGGAGATATTCTCAAGAAGAACAGGAATCAAGCAACTATACCCCAAGACGGAGAAGGCGCGATCGCAGCGAAGAATCCCGTTCCAGTGACTCTTCCTCAGAATCATCGACTCCACGGCGGCGCTCTAGAAGAGTAGAGTCTGATTCTCCCCCGCCTCGAAGAACTCGGCGAGAGTCGTCTCCCACAAATAGTTCTGGTTCTTCAGGTTCTTCATCGTCACAACCATCCTGGCGGGATAGACTTAGACCTCCTCAGCAATGAGGAATGAGGAGTGGGCAAAACAGTTCTGAGTTCCAAGTTTTGAGTTTTGAGTCAAGAAGTGAGATTCCTCACTCAGCACGAGCTAAACCTTAGCTATCCGCTAACCACACTCAAAACTCAACTACAGATGGATGTTAGGTGATACGCTCATCTTATAATGTGTTAAATAGTGTTACCTAACTGTGGAGAATATACTCATGAATTTATTTTTTATGCAAACAGCAGCACCAGCTATAGATGCTGCCCCTCATTTTCCCGTTGCTTTTACCTTGGTGTATGTCGTTGGTTTTATTGCCGCTGTCACCATTGGGTCAATAGCTTGGTACAACTCGAAACGCCCCGCAGGTTGGGAAAGCAAAGAACGTC
>NZ_JABXKQ010000103.1 GCF_017114945.1 Nostoc sp. JL34 | reverse complement strand
TTCTACTACTTAACTTTTCGTTACATAGCTGTAAATTTTTCCGCCCACCTACTTATCTCCACGTACTAAAATCTCAACATTCTTCCATTGTTGACGTATTTGTTTAATCACTCTCTGTAGTTCTGATAATGCCCCAAATGCTGGGTCTACATTTGAAGGGCGAAGTTTGGCTGCTAATAGATGTTTTCCACAGAAAATATAAAGTGGAGCATAGCAGTATCCTCCGTAATATGTATTGAAGAAAACTTGCTCTTGTGAACCATGCACTAAATCATCAGTTACATCTAAGTCTAAAATAATTTGTCGTGGCTCTTTCGAGTAAGATTCTAAAAATAATTTGACAAATAAGCCTTCAATTTGCTCTGGAGAATGTCCGATTTTATGGTAACGGCTGTCTGCTCCTTGTTCCACATCTTCAGGACAATGTTCCAGCCGATTTAATGTACTCTTTCCTGCTAAAATTGCTGGCTGCTGTTCTAGCCCTATTTTTTTCCCTAATGCTAGAGCAAACATCGGGTCATGACGTAATTCTTCATGGTCATTTAAGTCTTCGTATCCCATGATTAGCCCGTATATTCGTTGTGTAATTAAGTCTTTTATTGAATGGTTAATTCGATTGGGCTTTCGGTAATCTTGGAAACATTGTGCAAACTTCGATGTGATTTCTAGTTTTCTGTCTATTTCAGTAATTAAGCTTAATCCTGCGTCTGATGTTACCGTCCCACCCTGGAAATTAACTACAACCGGGCGTGATTTTTCAACGGAGAATTTGAATTGTTTTGGTGTACGATCTGTTAATGTTGGGGTCATGCTTCATAGCTGCTGAAATGCTTGTCACATATACATTTTCGCAGTTTTTGACCCCCTTTTTTTGTCTGTTTGTGAGAAATCCGGGTTCTGGTGTGAGCGGTTGGATTTGATCCTCTTTCAAGTACGATATTTCATCAGAATTTTTGTTAGGCATCAGCACATAGCGCCAACCATCATCAAATTGTTCAGCCAACTCTGTGCCCAAAGGATAGTAATAAAGTCCCAGGATGATGCCCTGTTGTGTACGCTGTTCCAAGTTAAAGCGAGGGTAGGGCCAGTGTTGTGGGATCGAGATTGTGGGTTGCATAGATGAATAGGTGAATGAAGGGAATGTGTTTTAGGGAAAAGGGGAAGGGGAAAGGGGGAAAGGAATGAAGAAATTTACCTTTTCCCCAATCCCAAAAACCTTTTCCCAGGCGAAGCCCAAGATTACGCTGTTACTAACTCCGCTCTCTCCAGCAGCCGTTGCAATTTATCGCCAGTTAGCTGTTCTAAGGGTTGGTCTAAAAAATATTCCTCAAAAATGGATTTACCATCAGTAGACACGTCCACCATCGACAGCGATCGCACAGCATCAAGCACCGAGTTAGAATACTGCTGCTGGACTGAATAACGCCTCTTCACCCACCAGTTGCTGTTAGTGCATCCGACTTGCCCCAGTTTCACACCCTTGTTGTTGTAAATGCCATCATCGAGAATTTCAAACCCGTACTTCTCGCACTCGTTGAAGATATGCGCCATGATTTGGTTTTCAGTAGTGCAGGGTGTTGCTTCTTGTTCCTGCACAGGTAATGAACCGTCTTTGTAGTGAGTGCAGATGAAGCGATCGCAACGCATTAGAGTGTTGGCACGAAATACTTCTTTATCGTTGACCATTACTAGCCAGGGTTGGGTTAAATGGCTGTCGTCATGGCTGATGCTGGCCACCAGTTGATTACCAGCGTAATATTCGTAATCAGAAAATGAGATTTCGACTATTGTGAGGGGTTCGGGGGCTATGGCTTGGGCTTGGTCAGCGATGTAGCTGTCGAGTTCGGCTTGAGCGAGGGCTTGTTCGTTGGGGGCAGCAGGGGCGAGTTTCTGAATCTTGCTTGCCTGATAGTTAATAATGGCGGAAATCCAGGCATCCTTACAGCGTTTGTCGCTTACTTCGACTGTGCAGGCGATTTCGCTGTAGATTTGCTTGAGTCGGGCAATGGATTTCAGTTGTAGCTGTTGTGCTGTGTAAATAACGTGAGTCATAATAAATCAGTTCCTAACGGGACGGAGAGCGCTTCAGATTCGCGGTCGGGAGCGCTTTCTTTATTCACATGGTAGCACTACTTTAACGCTACTGCAACATCTTTTTGCTTCAAAGTAGCGTTACCCTCGTGCTACAATGGAGGAAGTATAGTTTTGGAGTAGTGCTATGGTGTTGTCGGTGGTTACAGCCAAAAAGCGAATATCGCTTTATTTGGACGAAGCATTAAAGTCTGACTTAGAACGGCTAGCTAAGATTAGGAAGCGTTCTCTGTCAAATTTAATAGAAGTCCTTTGCGAAGAAGAGTTGGAGCGTGCCAGGAATAATGGAGAGTTAAAGGATGCTTGACCTCAAGCCATTAACTTCCGCGCTATTTTCAGTGACTCTACAGAAGCGCTCGCTTAGGGGTTCAGTTGAGGTTCTGGCGGTAGAAGCTGAAATTAGCCGCTCTTAAGCGTTTGTAGCCCTGACTACAGCCATAATTTTGTAAGCCAGTCTGAGCAAATACCCTTAATAAGGGTGAAATCATGGCTAAACCATCCTCAAAGCCCAAAAAATCCACCTTCTCTTCATTCACTGACAGCACATCACCAGATAATCTTGCTCAAGAAGAAGACCCAGCTACAGCAACAATTACCGTCACTGCCGTCGAAGTTTCAGAATTAACCGAGCAGGAAATTAGCGATCGCTTGCATTTAGAACGCAAGGTGGAACGTGCATTTTTTGAGGCAGGCAAGGCATTGGCTCAGTTGCGCGATCGCAGGTTATACAGATCCACTCATCGCACATTTGAGGAGTATTGTCGTGATAGATTTGGATACACCCATCGCCGAGTCAATTATCTAATAGCTGCTTCTGTAGTATTTGACAACATAGTGACGGGAACAAATTGTTCCCAAAATGAGGAAGTGGATGAAACGGGAACAAATTGTTCCCAAAATGGGGAAGCAGATGAAACGGGAACAAATTGTTCCCAAAACGAGGAAGTAGACAAAAATCGACCTAACTCCTCACGAATCCTGCCAAATAATGAAGGACAAGTGCGCCCTTTGGCAAAGCTAGAACCCCAGCAGCAGGTTAAAGTTTGGCAACGGGCAGTACAGGAGGCTGGCGGTAAAGTTCCCAGTGCCAGGATCGTCACTGATGTGGTGCAGAAAA
Source organism: Nostoc sp. JL34 (assembly GCF_017114945.1). GTDB lineage: Bacteria > Cyanobacteriota > Cyanobacteriia > Cyanobacteriales > Nostocaceae > Nostoc. The sequence goes on along the minus strand of NZ_JABXKQ010000103.1, from coordinate 20,288 downwards.
TTATGGAACGTACCAGAATACCCAACACCTACCAGTTAGGTGAAGTCTGCCAAATTCTTGCTAAGGAAAATCCCGAACTGAGAGGCAAAGGTGGCTGTTGGGGTATCGTTAACCATGTGGGCGAATTCAGCTGTACTGTAAAACTCTGGGATGGGGAATACACCGTTGCTTCGCAGCACCTGAAGTCTTACAATTACCTGCCTGCCGAGTGTGAGCAGATGCAGGTGATTTGCGATCGCATCAGTCGAGTGTATTCCGATTCGCTAGAGGAGACAGTCAAAAGTCTGTTGCAGTTGTTGGGGCAGGTGAATCGACCTTATCTAACGGCTGTGGAAGAGAAGTTGTTGAATGTACTAGAGTCTGAATACGGAGCAAAGATAACACCCTAAACAATTTTGGCAAATTGGCATCCAATGTCTTTAGGTTGCAGTTTCAATGGAGTTAGCAACACAACGGGACAGTGAAGAAGTTGTACGAGGGAAAAGATAAAACTTCCCGCTTCTTGACATCCAGCTATGCCAGTTGTTTAGTTGATTGCTGTAGAACCCCTCTACATGATTCATACAGCGCTCAACAGAGTTCAGTTAAGGCTCTACAACTGGCTAGAAATGAACAAAACTCAATAGAATCTCAGAAGATGTAGATAACTGGTATTTCTCTAAGAGCGATCGCATCAGTAGGTTACGGGAAAACGAGAACTTAGAAGAGGCTGCTCGTGCTGTGCTGAAGCACTTGGGGGAACTGAAGCGACCGTATTTGACTGTGGTGGAGGAGAAGCTGTTGAGTGTGATTGAGAAAGAATACGGCATCATAGATGAGGTACTACACAATTCTCGATAAACCAAAGAATAGGAGAAAGCAGTAATGCAAAGTATTAAGTTATGTTCCCATGTTGGGGCTGACGGCATTTTGCACCTTGAGATTCCCGTTGGCATCACAGACAAAGAAATGGAAGTCATGGTGATTTATCAACAAATAGAACCATCAACACCTACAAAAACACCAGAAGAACTGGGATGGCCACCCGGCTTTTTTGAGCAGACTTACGGTAGTTGTCAAGACGATCCAATTGTTCTTGACTATGAAGGTGATTTTGAGACAAGGGAAGAAGTTGTGTGAGGTACTTATTAGATACCAATGTTTGCGCTCGTTATCTCAACGGTAGGTCACTCTTGATTCGAGAACGCTTACAGTCAACAAATGTAAAAGATATTGCTGTGTGTTCGGTCGTCAAAGCAGAACTATTTTATGGTGCAATGAGAAGCAATAATCCCCAAAGAACATTAGCTAGACAGCAAGAGTTTCTTCACTTATTTGTTTCTTTACCATTTGATGATTCTACAGCACTGGTTTACGGGAGAATTCGTGCAGAATTAGCAGCAAACGGTACTCCAATAGGCCCCAATGATTTTCAAATAGCTGCGATCGCTTTGACACATAGCTTAACGCTAGTCACGCACAACACCAGAGAATTCAGTCGCGTCAGTGGATTGGTGATTGAAGATTGGGAGTAAGAACAATGAAAACCAATGCTGCTCGACTACTGGATAAACTAGGTATTCCCTATCAAATCCTCAGCTATGAAGTAGATCCTGATGATTTAGCTGCTGAGAGTACAGCCCAGAAAGTGGGTCTTCCGCCAGAGCAAGTTTTTAAGACTCTAGTAGTCAGAGGTGACACAACAGGTATCTGCTTTGCTGTTATACCTGGAAATGCTCAGTTAGACTTGAAAGCCTTGGCGCGGATTTCAGGAAACCGCAAAGTTGAGACAGTTGCTCTCAAAGAAGTTCAGCCACTAACAGGATACATCCGTGGAGGTGTGACAGCTTTAGCTAGCAAAAAAGACTATCCAGTTTACCTTGATGAAACAGCAACCCTATTTGAGCAGATCACTGTTTCTGGTGGAATGCGAGGAATGCTGCTTCTGCTATCCCCAGATGATTATTTACGTGCCGTCAGTTGCACTTTAGGGGCAATTCAATTGTACATTAAACCAGTTCTCACCAAGCATACTTAAGTACAAGTTGCGTTTATTACATAGAGATATTAAAGCTACAGTAAACAAATAACAGTATATTAGCGGGTTACAACCCAGTAATAGGCTAACTACGATATAGCAAATCACACATTATTTGCTACTCAAGTAGTGGGTTTTGAGCTAATGACGATCAAAAAGCCTTTGGTAATAGAACAACCAAAACTGGGACAGCTTATCCATGAACTTCGCACTGTAACGGGTTTAACCCAAGAACAGTTTGCAACACATTTAGGTGTTACTTATTCCACAGTTAATCGTTGGGAAAATAAACGCTCTAAATTATCACCGATGGCTATGCAGAGGATTGAAAAACTTCTACAAGAGATGGGTGAACAAGGGCAGAAACTGTTAGCGAAATATCAATCAAATTAGTTCTGAGTAACAAGTAAGCAGATTTGTTTAGGTGAGTAGTATTGCTTGCTTAATTTTGATATGGCGATACTTGCAATGCTTTGTTTGATACTGCAATTTTCATAGGGAATTTGCAGATTCAATTTGCCAATCCAAGATTAATTAAAGTCGATACACCACAAGAGTTTTAAATAAACAAGTTTTGAGTTAATGGAACATTGAAATGGCGCAGCGATTACTACAACTTGATGATGTCAGGCATATAGATAGCCCACAAAACGTAGCATCTTTATTTCAAAAAATTGGCTACAATGCTTCTGCTCAACAATTAGCTGTTGATGACTTAGAGCTACCTACTCGGAGTGCAGAAGCTATTTGGAACGCATACATGATTGCTGATCATCAGTATGGTAATGAGTCGCTGCAAGTTTTGCTGTTTCAGCTTCAAGAAAACGAATGGCTCTCGAATAGTACCGCCAGTAACAGAATGCGATCGCTGGCTCAAAGTCTTTGTAGACGACCCTCTAATTTTCTCCTGTTGGGTACAAAAAACTATGACCAATTGATGTTGGTCAATCCCCGTAAAACCTTTGATGCTGACTTGAATTTAAAAGTTAGCATCCGCAAGTTATTGATTGACAGGGCTAATCCCACAAACTACGACCGTGACCGCCTAGATGCGATCGCTGCTCGAAACCTTTCTCCCCAAGAACTGTATAAGGTGCAGTGTGAAGCTTTTGATGTAGAAAAGCTGACTAAGGAGTTCTATCGGGGTTATCGAGAAATCTTTGAGGAACTGCAACGAGTTATTAAAGCTAACAATCAGCATTCCTACTTTAATGACTCCAGGCGGCTGCATCAGTTCTCTCAAAGACTTCTGGGGCGAATCATGTTTCTTTACTTTTTACAAAAAAAGGAGTTTTTGGCAGGCGATCGCAATTTTCTAAAGACTCAGTACAACAAACTACGCTCAGACCTAGAAGATACCGATTTCTATAATCAGGTGCTAGAGCCGTTGTTTTTTGAAATGCTTAACAAACAGCGCCCAAATATGGATTCCCCTTGGGGTAAAATTCCTTATCTCAATGGTGGACTGTTTGACCGGGATTATGGCTCAGGCGTTATCGATGCGGCTGGCGTGGAAACACCCCCTCAAATTGAATTGCCTAACTCACTTTTTGACCCCAGTGGCAACAAAGGTATTCTCAGGTTTTTTAACAGCTATAACTTCACCGTCTCAGAAAATATTCAGGGTGATGAAGATGCAGCAGTTGACCCTGAGATGCTTGGTAAAGTATTCGAGAATATGTTGGCATCTGAAGAACGGGGGCAAAGTGGTACTTTCTATACGCCTAGAGGTATTGTCCAGTTCATGTGTGTGGAATCTTTGAGCCGTTACTTGGCAAACCAGACAGATATCGACTTGGAAGCAGTCAAGAAACTTACAGAATATGACCCTGAACTACCTGACCAGGATATTAACCAACTCCTAACTAAAGAACAGGCGAAAAAGCTTAAAAAAGCTCTCTTATCTGTCAAAATCTGTGACCCTGCTGTGGGTTCTGGCGCTTTCCCAATGGGGATGATGCAAGTAATTTTGTCAGTCAAGCAAGCGATCGCTCACCGGGAAGGTATGACTGTAGAGCGGGGTAGTCTCACTATCAGTCAATGGAAGCGGGACATTATTGCTAATAATCTCTATGGGGTAGACATTAAGCCTGAAGCTGTTGAAATTGCCAAGCTGCGGATGTGGTTATCGCTGGTGGTGGATATTCCTGATATTGATGATGTGGAACCACTGCCCAACCTTGATTACAAGCTGATGTGTGGTGATTCGTTAATTTCTACTATTCAAGGTGAGCAGTTAATTCCTGACCCCACCAAAGATCAGCAGACAATGCTGAATGTCACCCCTGTACAATCAGCTATTCAACCTTTAATAGACTTGCAATACCAGTACTTCGAGGCTCATGCTGAGGAACGCAAAGTACTCAGAGAGAGAATTTTAGAGGCTGAGAAGAACGTGTTTCGAGTTGCGATCGCTGACCGTCATTCCTTTGGGTTAGGGAAGCAGAGGGAATTAGAAAACAAAATTAAGTTGATGAAGGGCAAAGTCAGCAAGGCTCAGGAAAAGGAACGTCAACAGATTGCTGATAAGTTGGCTGAGTTGGATAAGTTTGCTACTGAAGTGGAAAAGGGGATGCGATCGCTTAATTTCTTCCAGTGGCATCTGCACTTTAATGAGGTATTTCAGCAGCAGGGCGGGTTTGATATTGTAATTGGTAATCCGCCTTATGTGAGACAAGAACAGATTAAAGAACTCAAACCAGCCCTTCAAGCAGAATATGAATGTTACACCGGGGTATGTGATCTCTTTGTTTACTTCTATGAGCGTGGGTTTAGGCTGCTCAAGTCTGGTGGTCATTTGTCTTACATCACGTCTAACAAATACTTCCGTGCAGGGTATGGTGAAAAACTGCGTCAATTCTTGGGGGAAAAGTCACAAGTCCAAGTGTTGATTGATTTTGGCGATGCACCAGTATTTGAAGCGATCGCTTACCCTAGCATTATTTTAGTCAGCAAGAGTAAGCCAAATAATCATCAAGCTCGTGTGCTGAATTGGGAAGTTGGGAAGTCTGTTGATGAGTTTGATGCGGTGTATAAAAACCAAAGTTTTTATATGCCTCAGAAAGAATTGGGGGCTGATGGGTGGCGTTTAGAGTCTCCTGCTGTGTTGCGGTTGTTGGATAAGTTGAGAGGATCTGGTACGCCGTTAGGTGAGTACGTGAATGGCAGGTTTTACTACGGTATTAAGACAGGTTTAAATGAGGCGTTTGTTGTTGATAGAGCGACACGGGATAGGTTGATTGCTGAACATAAATCATCGGCTGAGGTGCTGAAACCTTTTTTAAGGGGGAGGGATGTAAAGCGGTGGTGTGTAGATTTTGCAGAACAGTATTTAATTAAAATTGAGTCATCAGAAAATAAAAAGCATCCTTGGAGTGATAAGCCAGAAAAGGAAGCAGAGAAGATATTTGCTAAAACATATCCTGCTATTTATGCTTTTCTAAATTATTTTAGAGAAAGGTTAATCAACAGAGATGATCAAGGTAAATATTTTTGGGAATTACGCTCTTGTAAATATTGGCAAGAGTTTGAACAACCGAAAATTATCCTTGGCCGATTTATGAACAAAGCTACCTTTGCTTTTGACAAACAAGGCTTTTTTCATAATGATGCTCTTTACATGATTTCTGGTATAGATGAGTTTGTAGTTGCTGTTTTAAATTCTTCTAGCTCTTGGTGGTTTATTTCTCAAATTTGTACTGATTTACAAAATGGATATTTACAGGCTTTCAGAGACAATCTTTTTCAAATTCCCATCCCCAACATTTCCAAAGATGAAGGCGAAATTATAGTTTCACTTGCTAAAAAAATACTTGATGCTAAAACTCAGGGTGTGGAAGATTGGGAAGCAGAAATTGATGATAGAGTTGCTCATCTGTATAGGCTGACGGCTGAAGAAATGAAGATTATTAGGGGGGAGTAAATATGAATAAACATCGACTCCTCGAAATTGCAGAATATATATCAATTTTTACTGTTCTAGCTGGTTCTATCATTGCGATTACTAGTGAAAAAATAATCTATGCTACCGTACCAATGGTTTTAGCAATTCTGCTTAATTTAATTAGACGTTCTGAATTTGAGGAACAGCTACACCAGCGAGTTAATAGAAATGATCATGAAACATATCAGCAAATATTAAATGATATTCAATGTCTAACCACATTAGCAATATCTTGTCACAGCAATTATGAAGCTATTCGGCATGAAATTACTGCTTTATCAGAAAAGCTTGACTCAGGAAACACTGAGGCACAAGGCAATTTAAATAACGAAGATACTTATCAATTACAAACTCAATGTCAAAATTTACAAGAGACTTTGAATAGTTTAATTTACCGAATGTTAGCTGATCGAGTATTGAGTAGTTACGACCCTAAGCCAGCAGAAAAAGGAATAGCAAATATAGTTGTTGAGTATCAGAACTATAAGCAAGAATACAAAAAATCTTACAGTGCAATGCTGCCAGAAGATTTTATATCTAATGATTCAGAAAATGATTATTAAATAAGTATAGTTATTTATGCAATATATTGAACATCAAGTTGGTGAATTAGTTGTTAGTCAGCGAAAATCAGATGGTTATATTAGTGCAACTAAATTAACGAAAGCGTATGAGCTACAAACTCGCAAAAAGAGAAATCCAAATGATTGGTTTGAAAAAGATAGAACTCATGAATTTTTAAATTTGTTATGTAATAAGACAGGAATTGAGGTTTACGAATTAGTACAAAAAAAGGGAGAAGGTAAAAATAAGGAAATTTGGATTCATCCTAAACTTGCTGTTTCGTTTGCCATGTGGCTTTCCCCTGAATTTGAAATGATGGTATCTGAATGGGTAGAAAAATGGCTTTTCACAGGTCAAAGTCCTACTACTTCAGAAGCTCCAAGTTTACACCCTTATCAGCGTGTTTGGTATCAACGTTTAATGCTGTTTGAACAAAAAACACAATTACCGAAAGGTACATGGTGCGTTTTTGAGGAAATCGGGAAATTAATGAGGAAATTAGAAGCTAAAGGAGCGCCTTTACACGATAGAGCTACTGTTGATATTTCAGTAGGTAGAACATGGTGTCATTGGCTAAAAAAGAATGGGTATGAAACTGACTTTGAGCAATATATTCATTGTTATCCAGATAACAGAGATGAACAACTTGCAAATATTTACCCTTACAAATTACTAGGAGTATTTCATAAATGGTTAGAAGATACTTATATCTCTGAAAAATTCCCTGAGTATGTTAGACAATACGTTACTCCCGAAGAATGTAAGTTAATTTCAGAAGCTATTGGTCATGAAGTTAAACCAGTTAATAGAAGACTTAAAGGAAGCAAATAATTTATATACAAAGGTAAGTAGCTATGAATTTACAACAAACTCAATTGCGAATTTATCAGCTAAAGCAACAAATGACTTTAACCCTTGATAATCCTAAATCAGTTAAGTTGCAGGTTAAAAACCTTAACTTAATTCAAAAGCAATTAAAAGCTATTAAAAAGGAGGTTAATCTAGCTATCAAAGAAATTAATCAACAAGCTACACAGACTACTCCTGATAGTATTATTTCAGTAGGGCTAGATTTGTTTGGTAAACGTAAATGGGCTGGTCAACTTAGACAAAGCACAAGGAGAGCAATCCAATCAGATAAAATTAATGCGAGACAGCCTTATATAGAGTTAAAAGACTACATTGATCAAGTAATCTTGGAGGGAGATAAAACTAAATTAAAAGCAGAAGAATATTTAACTCAATAGTTAATTAGCAAATTTTGATTAAAACTTATTATAAATAAATTAAATCAGTTTGTCAGATTTATCAAGCAGAGGAGAGCTTCATGAAAAATGAGACTAATATTGGTTTAGGCATTATTACAATTGCTATTTTGGGATTGACAATTTGGGGGCTATTCTACGAAATCGGTCAAGCTCCTTGGCAATTTATCACGATTATGATTGCTTTGTTAGGTACGCTAGTTACAGTTGCAGGTAACTTAAATATTCAAATTCGTAATGAACAAAAACCTAAGAAGATCGAAATATACGATAAGGTTATTAAATTTTTCTTTGATTCTATATTAGCTAGTAAATTAGGACGGGAGCCTAAAACCGAACAGGAATTAGTTCAAGGTTTCTCTGATATGACACCTGATCTAATTTTATGGGCATCTGATGATGTTTTGAATCTTTATATTAGGTTTCGACAAGTAGCAAACAATAGTATGCAAGATTCTCCAAACAATCCTATCCTGTTATTTGGTCAAATGCTATTAGCAATGCGAAAGGATTTAGGACATCAAAATAATCAGATAAATGAACATTCCATTTTAGGCACATTTGTAAATGATGTTGAAAATCTCTCCAAATAACAATGCCCCTACCAGATTATATCGACAACTCCCACCACAAACTCCAAACTATCCTCAAAACCTTAATCGAGGATGAAAATCAAATTGTCCTCGACATCGCCACCGGATTTTTCCGCATCGAGGCATGGGTACGTCTAGAAGCTGCCATGAACCAACTCACCAGCCTGCGGTTACTCATTGGACGTGACCCCACCATTCGACCAGCAGAAAGCGATCGCATTGACTTAATCCGTTACTTTAAGAAAAATATTCAAGAGGAGTTAGAAAACCAACCGCTAAATTCTAAATACCAGAATGAGATAGAGCGAATGATAGCCTATCTGCAAAGGCATGACGTTGAGGTGAGACTGTTTGGAGCGCATGGAGATAAAAATCAGTTTCTTCATGCTAAAGCCTATATCTTCAATAATTACAGCATCGTCGGGTCTTCCAACTTCACCCCAGCCGGCTTAGAAGGAAATACCGAATTAAACGTTGTCAACAAAATTGGTGCGATCGCTCACGACCTCAGACATAACTGGTTTGCAGGATTTTGGAATGACCCTAGTGTTGATTTAGATTACAAAACCAAGCTAATTGATGCGCTCAATGCCTCTAAGTTTGGCAGTAAAGCTTACACCCCCTACCAAATATTCCTCAAAGCACTATACGAACTATTTAAGGAAGATACCATCATTGGCGAGAGCGATCGCACCTCATTAGAACTAGCCAGTTTTCAACAAGAGGGATTTGAAAGAGCAGTCAGGCTCATCGAAAGACATGATGGCTGTGTTATTGCTGATGCTGTGGGTTTGGGTAAAACCTTTATTGGATTGCGGCTGCTGGACTATTACCTAATTAAACTGAGGAAACCGAGATTTGTGCCTCGTGCCTTGGTGGTTTGTCCGGCTCAACTTAAAAAATTAGTGTGGGACAAAAAACTAGATGAATTTGGCATTAAAGCTGATGTAATTTCCCATGAAGAAATCAGCCGTCAAAGCTTTAATGTTCAAGATTACGCCCGTTATGACATCGTGGTGGTGGATGAATCCCATAATTTCCGCAACAGTGCCACCAATCGCTACCGCAATTTATTAAAGCTAGTCAGCAGTGGTAAGCGCAATAAACGGGTGGTGTTACTAACCGCTACCCCTATTAATAACAGCATATTTGACCTTTATCATCAAATACTACTAATTACCCGTGGTGGTGAAACTTATTATCGAGAATGGGGTATTTCTAACCTCAAGACTTATTTTAAAGCCTTAGCTAAAGGTGGGGTAGAAATTACAGAACTCCTCATGCAAACAATGGTGAGACGTAGCCGCCAGGACGTGATTAGAAGGCAACAAGCAGGTGAAGAAATTCGCATTAATGGTAAACTTATTCACTTTCCTAAACGCCAGTTAGAACAGTTTACCTATAATTTTGAGGATAGCTTTGCTGGGCTGTATACGGGGATAGCCACTCAAATTGACAAGCTTAACCTCCCTGCTTATAACATTAAGGCTTTTAAAAAGCGCAAGGATAAAGGGGAAGAAAATGAAGTCAAGCGTAATGATGCCCTAGTTGCCCTCCAAAAAGCCCTTTATTTTAAACGATTTGAAAGTTCGCTACTTGCTTTTAAAAATAGTATTCGCAATCAGAGAGACTTTCAGACTAATTTTTATGAAATTCTCACTCAACAAGGAAAACTGTTAGATAGTAAAAACTTTCGCAAGTTAGTAGTAGCTGCTGAAGATGAAGAAGAAGGTAACTCAGTTAATGCCATTATTGCATCACTAAATGAAGTTGACTCTAAAGACTATGACCTAAATCAACTCAAACAGCAGATTGAAGCTGATTTGAGAATTTTAAATAACATTATTGTCACCTTAGAAAAAATTGAATCCTCAGCCACAGCTAACACAGACTATGACCGCAAGTTAGCAGCATTTAAAGAACTGCTTAAAACCCAACTGCAAGGGAAAAAGATTTTAGTATTTAGCTACTTCAAAGATACGGCTGAGTATTTATATAAACAATTAATTACAGATAAAGCTTGGTTATCTCAAATGACGGTTAATACTAAAGCGCCTGTGATTGAGTTATTGACTGGTGCAACCCCCGGTAAACAACGGGAAGAGAAAGTTAAGCGGTTTGCACCTAAAGCTAATGTCCAAAGTGATAGTGATGAGGAATTAACTCTACTGCAACAAAACCCAATTGATATTCTTGTTTGTACAGATGTACTATCAGAAGGTCAAAACCTGCAAGATGCTGGGGTGTTAGTTAACTATGACTTGCACTGGAATCCAGTCCGCATGATTCAAAGGGCAGGACGCATTGACCGACTGGGAACAGATTATGATGAACTGTTTATATACAATTGCTTTCCAGAACAGGGACTAGAGACGCTATTAGGGTTAGTTAGAAGATTACAAGAGCGCATTGCCACCATTGACCGTGAGGTAGGGCTAGACGGTAGTGTACTAGGTGAAACTATTTCTGGTAAATCATTAGACGAACTGTACAAACTCAAGATGGCTGACACCGATGCAGAAAAACAAGCCATTTTAGAGGAACTAGAACAAGCATCTGATTTGGTATCCCTAGATGAGATGAGATTACCGTTACTCGAATTTTTACAACAAGCTAGTAAGGAACTAATTGATGATATCCCCTTTGGGATTCATAGTACTTGGAATAAACCCATACCCCACCCTAACGTTCCTAATGGGGGCATATTCTTTGCTTTTCGCGTACAAGATAAGCACTTTTGGCATTTTTACCCACGCATTGATAATGCCATCTCCCTAGACCCTAATAGATTAATTAGCGACAAACGCACCATTTTTAATTGGCTTAAATGCCAATCCTCAGACTTTCCTAAACCTGATGAATTACCACCAATTGAATTTGATAACCGCATTTTCTCTGTTTTAGAAAGAGCCGTAGGCAATCTGTTTAACTCTTTCCAACAACAGCAAACGGCTAAAGGCATTAAACCGCAAATACCCAAGCTATTACAAAGTATTCATCATGCTCTCACCCAGCCTGACTTATTTCAAAGTGAACCAATTGATGAAGAAGCTAAAGAACGGGTGTTAAAGGTAATCACTACCGTTAATTCTCGGAGTTATGAGCGAGATGTTAAAGCAATTTGGGAGTTATTCAAAGAACATAAAAATGTCAGCTTACTTATTTCTGAGTTAGATGAATATTTTGTAGACACTGACCAATATGAGGAACTTACAGATGACCAAGACATAAGACCAGCAGAAATTATCCAGCAAAAAGATATTAAATTGATTTGCTATGAGTGGTTTAAAGCAGATACAAGCGAGGAAAAGTGAAAGATGCGATGCCTACGGCAGCAAGCTACACTCCCTATTTAAAGAATCAATTATGATTTACGCACCCAACATGATAGTAGTCTATTACTCTTGCTAGAATATGACACAATTGTATAACCAAAAACAGCAACGACAACAGCAAATTCAAGCTTTTATTAAAGGAATTGGTATAAGTGAATTTCAGGCAAAAGAAGCGCTAGAAATTGCTTTAAGACACCCATCATTTATCTATGAATCAAATGTAGATAGGCAGACAAAAGATTTCCAAGAGAAAGCTTACAGACGGCTAGCTCATTTAGGAGATGCAATTCTTGGTGCTATTGTTACTGACTATTTATATGAGAGATTTCCTGAATCTACACAAGGCGAACTTACTGAGGATAAACAATCACTTGTAGATAAAGCCCAATTGTCAGAATTTGCTATTAAGTTAAATTTACCAGAGTTCTGCCTATTGGGAAAAAGTCTAAAAGGAAAACCTTTAAATGAGCAAGAGAGACTTTTTGCAGAAATGTTTGAGGCTGTGCTTGGTGCAGTTTATTTAGGATTTAAGCGTGATTTTTCTCAAGTTAGCTCTTGGCTAATTAAGCGCTTTCTAGCAGATGCTTTAGACGAAATTCTCAATGATGAAGAAGACGATGAGGAGAATTTCGAGGATATGAGTCTTGATACCAGAGATTACTTAGGCATGATTGGCTTAGAAAATTTTCCTGACTATGGATGGGCCCCTGGTGATGATGATGATTAGATCGCCCCACCCAAACCAAGCAAGGAAATCTACCAAACAACAAACAACAGTATATTGGCTATTCCAAAGCAGCCCCAAGTACTACCGGATTATCGACACGTATCCGCGACTTTGAGCAGATGCCGTAGCTGGCAACACGCTATGCCAAAGATATGGTTCCTAGTGATGGGGTACTGATTTGATAAAGCGTGGATATATGCGATCGCTGTGGAAAATTTTCATCGCATCAATACTGACTGCGACCATTGAAAGACATTGATACTTGTCAGGTTATCTACTGATATTTTCCGATCTTACTTATTTAAGTGATACAAATTATACCTATTTTAAAATACCTGTGTTAATTTTGCTATAGCTTACTCGTAGTCAGGGTTATATGGACTTTGTAGTTTTAGACACTGAGGGGAAACCGGAATTAAGTGAATTGGCGATAGTGGATAGTCAAGGACGGTTGATCTATGAAGGGTTTTCTAGTGATTATCCCAATCACAACAAGAATCTGCCTAACCTTAAAAGTCTCAAAACTCTGCTTACAGAGTTTCTGTCCCTTGTCCAAGGGAAGAAAATAGTCTGCCACTATGCCTTGCATGATATTGAGATACTTCAGTCAAGTTTTCGCCGAGTTGGTCTTTTTTGCCCCAAACTAGAATTTGAGTGTACTTGGGAAAAAGCAAAAAGTGTTTGGCCAGAGCTAGAAAGCCATTCCCTAGAACACCTGAGTAAGCATTTTAATTTGCAGGTAAATAAGCGCTACTTTATTCGAGATATGGCTCATGCTGCTCGATATGATGCCCAGTTTACTTACCAGCTTTATCGTCAGATGATGATTGAGCAATTAAAACAAAAGCCCAATCCATTTAGTGCTAGTCGGGTTGATACTCCGTTTCAGACTCACCCTGATTATTTTGCTACTTACCGCCAAGAGTATCTTACTCTTGAGTCAATTTTGGCTGACATCAAACTAGATTCCAATCGTCAGAGTAAAGGAGTCGTAGTTATTGGAGAGCCGGGGACTGGTAAAACCCACTTAATGATGAGACTAGCCAATGAGCGACTAGCCAATAATCGACTGTTATTTATCCGTCAACCGAACCATCCCAAAGCAGTACTGCATCACATCTACAGCCGCATTTTGGAGTCCCTGGTACAGTCGGTTGGTTCTGCTACTCAATTGGACTACCTGATTATCAATAGCTTTTATAAAATTCTCGGTTTCCGAGTTACATCTCAGAAAGACCAAGAAATTATTAAAGCTCTACAAGATAAAAATTTAGATGCGCTTGGAGCCGAAGGAACTGGGCGCAGACGAGATTACTGGCAACACATTGAAAAACGAATCAACGAGTGGTGGGCGGGTCATTATTCTTCTGGAGGTTTTGCTCTTGCTATTCTCAAGGGAATTGTTAAGTATTGTAGTTATACTGACCCACGACGCAAAGATATTACTACCCGTTGGTTAGCTGCTAACATCTTATCTAAAGAAGAGGCAGAATTAGTTGGTTTGCCAAATTGGGGAGAAGACCTCAGCCAAGAAGCCTTTTCTTTGGAAGCAATTTCAGTTTTGGCTAAACTATCTATCTTGGATGAACCCTTAATTATCGTCTTCGATCAGCTAGAAGGATTGGGGCTTTCACATAACCGAGAAATCTTACTGAATTTTGGGGAAGCTATCAAGGAAATTTTTACTCACGTTCCTAACAGTTTAATTATTCTCAATATGTTTCCCGATCGATGGGAACAGTTTCAAGCTAGCTTTGATAACTCAATTATTGGTCGAGTCTCGCAGTACCAGATTTATCTACATCAGCCAGATGAAACAGAACTTGAAGCGATTCTGCGGGTAAAGCTTCAGGCGCTTGATATTCCTCTAGAAATATTATTTAGCTCTGAAGATTTGGAAGATATTCTTGGACAAAAGCCAATTAGAGGGGTATTAAACCGAGCAGCAGACTATTATAACTACAGGGTTCGTCAAATTCCTCTAGCATCTGTCAAAGAAAACCTGCATAAGCTTGATAGTAAGGAACAACTAGAGCAACAGCTAAGAATTGTACAGCAACAACAGCAAAAACTAACCGAAGCATTTCTAGATTTGGTTCAAGCGATACAGGAACCAGGGTCGTCAGTTGATTTAACAAAATTGCGTCAGCAGTTTCTTCCTGAACCTCCTAAGCTTCAACTACATACCTCAGATAACATTATTGAGTATTTAACTCGAAAGAAGGCTGAACTTGAGCAGCAGTATAGTAACCTTCCGATCATTTCTGATTATGATGACATGGGTAAACTAAAAACTATTGCTGAAGCTTTTAACCATATAAAGCCAATTAGACTAACTCAATATCGTTTGGGAAAGCGAGTTTTACCAGAACATCTTGTGGTTGAGACTGGTAATAAAAATTATGTAATGGGGTTTCTGCAAGTTGACCCAAGTACTTCGTCTTTTACTAGCCGAATCACTAATTTCAATGAGCTAGTAAGCCTGCATCCTCATGACCGTTTTGGTTTATTTCGAGATGAGCGATTAACTGAAGTCAAGGGTAAAGTAGGAAGAGAGAGAATAACTCAACTGAATAATTCCCTGAATGGAAAGTTTAAGCCGTTCGCCAAGGACGATAGAATTGCTTTGGATTTGACCTATCAGACAATTATTGACATTCAAAATAGGGATTTGGATGTTGATTTGGAATCAGTTTTGAAAGTATTTATCACTTATAAAGAATGGCATCACTGGCTGTTCAGTATGTTTGAAGTGGGTAAATCTTTTGCAAAAGCAGCATAAGTATTATAAGTTGTCTAGAAAAAATAAATTATGAATATTACAACTATCCTTGACCAAATCGATCTCGGCAGCATTGCACTCCCAGAGTTCCAACGTGGTTACGTATGGAATCGTGACCAAGTGCGTGGATTGATGAATTCGCTATATCGCAGACATCCCATTGGTAGTTTATTAGTGTGGCAAACTAAAACCGAACAAGCAATTGACCATGCTCGTGGCGATGGTAAGCTTTCCACAGGCACGGTTAAACTGCTGCTAGATGGGCAACAGCGCATTACCTCCTTCTATGGAATTGTGCGGGGTAAACCACCTCAGTTTTTTGATGGCAATGTGCAAGCTTTCACTGGTTTGTATTTCAACTTGGAAGATGAAATATTTGAATTTTACGCTCCCGTCAAAATGAAGGATAACCCTTTATGGGTAAATGTGACTGAATTGATGCAGCAAGGAGTAGGAGTTTTCATTGGGCATTTGCTCAAAATTCCAGAACTTAGTCTGAATTTGACTACTTACATTAATGCTTTAAATAAACTAGAAGGCATTAAAAATATCGATTTGCATATTGAAGAAGTCACTGGTGAAGACAAAACAGTTGATGTTGTTGTAGAGATTTTTAACACTGTTAATAGCGGGGGAACTAAACTATCCAAAGGTGATTTGGCACTAGCAAAAGTTTGCGCTCAATGGCCGGATGCCCGTAGTGAACTCAAAGCACGTCTGGCAAAATGGAATAAAGCAGGTTTTGACTTTCGTTTGGAGTGGTTGCTGAGGTGCATTAATGCAGTTATTACCGGAGAGGCAATGTTTTCCGCACTCAAAGATGTTAAGACTGCGACATTTCAAGACGGGCTATACAAGGCAGAAAAAGCTATTGATACCCTGCTCAACCTCATTTCTGGGCGTTTGGGACTCGACCACAATCGGGTACTCGGTGGTATTTACGCCTTTCCTGTCATGGTGCGTTACCTTGTTGCGCGTGGCGGACATCTTAGAGATCACACAGAGCGCGACAAGTTACTTTACTGGTATGTACATACTTTATTGTGGGGACGGTACGCAGGCTCAACTGAGAGTGTTCTAGCACAAGATTTACACATATTGGAATCTGAAGATAATCCGCTAGACCAACTTATCGCCAACCTACGGCAAAATCGCGGAGACTTGGAAATCAAAGCTATTGACTTTCAAGGTTGGGGTATGGGAGCAAGATTTTACCCATTAGTTTATATGCTCACTCGTGTGCATCAAGCACAAGATTGGGATAGTGGCATCGAACTATCCAAACATCTTCTCGGTAAACATTGCTATTTGCAAGTCCATCATATTTTTCCGAAATCGTTACTTTCCAAAGCTGGATATCCCAAATCTGAAGTTAACGCGATCGCTAATCTGACATTTCTAACCCAAGAAACCAACCTCAAAGTTTCAAACCGACACCCTTCGGAGTATTTCGAGGCATTCGAGCAAATCCAACCGGGTGCGATCGTAACGCACTGGATACCAATGGAACGTAGTTTGTGGCAAATTGAAAACTACCGTGATTTCTTAACCGCACGCCGTGAACTTTTAGCTCAAGCTGCCAATAAATTTTTGAATAGCCTACTCACCGGGGATATTCCAGAACTAAAAGCGACAGATTCTATTTTAGAAGAACAAGCGGAAACCTCTACTGCGGTTGTACCACTGGCTGAGGAACGAGTTTTGGAAGAATGTAATGTATGGGTGCAGGAGCAGGGATTACCGATTGGTGAATGGATGTACGAAATTGCTGATTCTACAGGAACAGTGAGTACAGTACTGGATTTAGCATGGCCCAATGGTTTGCAATCCGGGAAAAGTCAACCAGTTGCCCTGATAATTGATGCAGATCAAGAAATAGAAGAGGCTGCAAATCGTCTTGGTTATCTCTATTTTTCCGACATAGACAGATTCAAAAGTTATGTTATCCAAGAGGTCTTAGCTGTTGATTTTCCGGCAGTAGACGATTACAAGCAAGCCTTTATAGCTATCAGCAGCCAACTGACGGATAGCCATAAACGTATGCTTAAAGCTCACTATCATGCACCTGGACAAATTATCACTGCAACTGAGTTAGCAGAGGCGGCTGGATATGAACATTTTGGCGGTGCAAATCTCCAATACGCCAGAATTGCAGAACTGATTGCAAATTACTTAAATTATTCGCCACGTCAACATGACGATAGTGGTAAACCGTTCTGGTCACTAATGTTAGCTTCTGGGTACTGGAAAACCTTAGAAAACCCTGAAATTACTAGTCAACGAGAATGGCAGTGGCAATTACGGGAGCAGGTTAGTCAAGCTTTAGAAGATTTAAGTTGGGTATAAGCCAGGTATAAATCTTTCTAATTTAGTTACTCTCTGGAACGTAAATCTATATGGCTATTGTCTTCCAACTTATCGGTAGATTAATCAAGTGGACTGCGATCGCTATTATCTACCTCACACCCGTTCTAGGTGTTTGGTTAGCATCTTCCCTAGCTGCTTACAATAACCGTTCTACTTCTTTAGCCGTACTAGCAGGGGTGTTTCTCTTTCCCATCTTACCTCTGCTCTGGGAATTACGGGCACAAAGCAAGGGCAGTCGGAGCAAAGAGCGCATTTTGACTTGGGGCGATCGCTTGACGCTCAGAACCCTTGTAATCAACTTTGTGGCGATCGCTGCTTTATTAGTATGGCAACCGCGTTTGAGTTTTGTAGCTCTGTCAACGCGAGGCGACTGGATGCTGGGTAATTTACAAGGACAACCTGCACAGTTAATTCGACAGAATTTATTCAAGCTGGCAAATGGTTTGGAAGGAATGTATCTCAGCTTCAATACCAATCCTTTTGAACGTTACGATGACGGCAGTAGCAAAGTCCAACCACAACCCCAAACTAATCGAGATCCTTTTGAAAATTTAAAACACCAAGATGCTGCCAAACCACAGCCTGCTAATAATACCAATGGTTGGGCCTGGCAAGGTATGGGAATACATCCCGCAGTTGCCAATATGCCCAGCAGTGTAGAGACAAGCATCGCATCAGTTGCTCAGTATATTGTTAGTAAGGAATCAGATCCGGTACAGCGAATTAAGGCTCTTCATGATTACGTTGCAGATCGAATTGCATACGATGCTGAATCTTATTTTGCAGGGCAATATCCACCACAAGATGCCGAAACTGTATTTAGAACCCGTAAGTCTGTGTGTGCCGGCTATGCAAAATTATTAGAAGCATTGGGTAAAGCGGCTGGAGAAGAAATCATTTATGTCGTAGGAGATGCACGGACTCAAACCAGCGACCTTAGCGGTCAAGGTCATGCGTGGAATGCAGCAAGAGTAAAAGGACAATGGTACTTAATTGATGCTACTTGGGATAGCGGTTATGTCGATCGCTCGTCAGGTTTTACAAAAAACTACCGTACTGAATACTTAATGCCGCCACCAGAAGTTATGGTGATTAGCCATTTTCCAAAAGATCCTGCTTGGCAGCTGTTATCAAATCCATTACCGCTTGGTGAGTTTTTGCGCCAGCCGATGATGAAACCAAAGTTTTTTGCTGATGGCTTGCAACTTGTCAGCCCTGTGCGATCGCAGACGAATGTAGGTGATGAAGCAAAATTAGTATTGGCAAATCCTAAGAATGTTTGGTTATTAGCCAGCTATAACTCCAAAGGTGGAGGCAACTCCCAATCTTGTGGTCACGCGGTACAAGGCGATCAAGTTACGTGTAAACTTCCTGCCTCCGGTTCCTATGAAATGCGGTTATTTACCTCTACTGAAAGTCAGGGTGAATTTAATTATGTAGGGCAATTAGAGTTTAACAAGTCGTGAGAAATAATTTTAAACATTAAAAATTAAGCTAAAAAATATATTAGCAATACTGAGTTTCATCCTTAATCCAATAAAAGATAATCGTGAAAACTGAATTACCTCCATTTAGTAATTGTGTTCTATTCTTTGTACTTTTCTTAAGTATGATGTATTTGTATAGCAGCATAGCTCAAAGAAAATTAATTAAAAAGCAACAAAAAGTAGAAAGACCAAAATCTAGTTTTGGCTTTTTGATATTATGGAATCAAATTTCGTTAATTTCCTTTTTTTCCATAACTTATATTCTAGGATGGGATGCACCATCAGTTGGTTTAAAATTTGAAACATTACCAGTATTTTCCTTAATAATTGGATTAATTTGCTATTGTACATTTGTGCTAATTGTAAATAAGATTTTAAAGCTTTTGAGAGTCAGCCAAATTGTAGAAGATGATGCTTATCTCGTTTCTGTAAGGCTCATACCACGGGAAAAGCTTCAGAGGATTTTATTTTTGATTGCTGTATGTATATTAAATCCAATGACAGAAGAGTTGATATTTCGGGGAGTACTAGTACATCAATTAGGCATATATATAAATAATTATTACTTGACAATTATTCTGGGTTTATTTGTAACTCTTGGAAATCATATCTATCAAGGAAGACTACATATTATTACGCATATTATTTTTTATATTTTTACTGTAACATTGCTTTATTCAGATGTAGGACTTATTGGGTCTATAGGTTTTCACTTAGCAGGAGATATTTACCCGTTCATGTGGCTTAAATATCAGGTTAATAACTATAAGCAACGAAGAAGGGAGGAACGCAGAGCTAAATATGTTTCCAATTAGAATATTAGAAACTCTCTTTATACATAGAAATGATCTAATATTGGGAATGGGAACGCTCAACTTTTAATAAAGGTATTGATTTATATAACATTTTTCTAAAAAATGGCATAATTTCTTTTCTAGATTTGCAAAATATTAAGTAGAACTAAAATATAACCAGAACTAACTCATGACAGTACTTGCACCTATTTTGGAACAAACTGTAGGAAAGATTCGCTTTTGTGTTGATGATGTAAAAAGCGCTCAAAAACCTTTACCTACTGAAAACGCCAAATTTCAGTTAGAGAAGCATTTCCAAGAACAAGTGCTGGCATTCAGCCATAATGATACGTTTGAGGTAAGTAAGACGAGGTGAAAAAACCAAACTATGTAAAGATAAGTAAATACGTACAA
>NZ_JABXKQ010000095.1 GCF_017114945.1 Nostoc sp. JL34 | reverse complement strand
CTGCGATCGCTCTACCTCCGCAGTAATCAACTGAGCAGTCTGCCACCGGAATTTGTTCAACTCACCAACCTGCAAACCCTCAACCTTGACAGTAATCAACTGAGTAGTCTGCCACTGGAAATTGTTCAACTTATCAACTTGCAATCCCTCGACTTCAAGGATAATCAACTCAGCAGTCTGCCACCAGAAATTGGACAACTCACCAACCTGCGATCGCTCTACCTCAACAGAAATCAATTGAGCAGTCTGCCACCAGAATTTGGACAACTTACCAACCTGCGATCGCTCTACCTCAACAGTAACCAACTGAGCAGTCTGTCACCGGAATTTGGACAACTCACTAATCTGCAAACCCTCTACCTCAACAGTAATCAACTGAGCAGTCTGCCACCGGAATTTGGACAACTCACCAACCTGCAAACCCTTGACCTCAACAGTAATCAACTGAGCAGTCTGCCACCAGAATTTGGACAACTGATTAATCTGCAATTCCTCGACCTCAAGGACAATCAACTGAGCAGTCTGCCACCGGAATTTGGACAACTCACCAACCTGCAAACCCTTGACCTCAACAGTAATCAACTGAGCAGTCTGCCACCAGAATTTGGACAACTGATTAATCTGCAATTCCTCGACCTCAAGGACAATCAACTGAGCAGTCTGCCACCGGAATTTGGACAACTCACCAACCTGCAAACCCTTGACCTCAACAGTAATCAACTGAGCAGTCTGCCACCAGAATTTGGACAACTGATTAATCTGCAATTCCTCGACCTCAAGGACAATCAACTGAGCAGTCTGCCACCGGAATTTGGACAACTCACCAACCTGCAAACCCTTGACCTCAAGGACAATCAACTGAGCAGTCTGCCACCGGAATTTGGACAACTCACTAATCTGCAATCCCTCTATCTCAACAGTAATCAACTGAGCAGTCTGCCACCGGAATTTGGACAACTCACTAATCTGCAATCCCTCTATCTCAACAGTAATCAACTGAGCAGTCTGCCTCTGGAAATCAGGCAACTGTCAAACCTGAAAATGCTGGATATTCGTAGAAATCCAGTCCCTATTCCACCTGAGATTTTGGGGCCAAAGTATTCAAGCTTATTACTAGGTGACGTAAATGAAATTCTCGATTTCTATTTTCGAGTGCAAGATCCAACCGAAACTGAACCCTTCTACGAAGCAAAATTCTTGATTGTTGGCGAAGCAGGAGCCGGTAAAACCTCTATAGCCAAGAAAATTAACGATGAAACCTACGAACTCCACCTAGATGAGGAATCAACCGAAGGCATTGAAGTGATCCGGTGGCACTTTACACTGCTCAATGGCAAGGATTTTCGCGTTAACATCTGGGATTTTGGCGGTCAGGAAATTTACCATCAAACTCATCAGTTTTTCCTCAGCAAGCGTTCTCTCTATGCCTTAGTTGCCGACACTCGCAAAGAAAACACCGATTTTTATTGGTGGTTAAAAGTTGTCGAACTCTTGAGCGACAAAAGCCCAGTTTTTATCATCAAAAACGAAAAACAAGACCGTCAGTGCGAAGTCGATGGGGGGCAGTTACGAGGAGAATTTGACAACTTGAAGGAAATTCTGGCAACCAATTTAGATACTAATCGCGGTTTGGCAGAGATTAAAAAGGCTATTCAACTTTACATCAGTAATCTTGACCATGTTGGTACACCTCTACCAAAACTCTGGGTAAGAGTCAGAGCCGCTCTAGAGAACAATTCCCGAAATTACATCAACCTCGAAGAATACTATACCCTTTGCCGAGTCAATAATTTAACTGACCGTAAAGACATGCTGCGCTTGAGTAGCTATTTACATGACCTCGGCGTATGTCTCCATTTTCAAGATGATTCTACGCTCAAACACTACGTCATCCTCAAACCGGAATGGGGAACAGCTGCCGTTTACAAAGTTTTGGATAATCAAACTGTCAAGGACAATCTAGGTTGTTTTACCAAAGACGACCTCGAAGATATTTGGAAAAGCAGCGAATATGCTGATATGCGCGATGAACTCCTGCAATTAATGATGCGGTTCAAGCTTTGCTACGAAATTCCCGGTCATCGTAACACCTATATTGCGCCTCAATTGCTCTCTATTGAAAAAGCTGATTATACCTGGAGCGATCGCAATAACCTTATCCTGCGCTACACCTATACATTCATGCCCAAAGGCATCCTCACCCGCTTTATTGTCGAAACGCACCCTTGGATTGAACAGCAAAAACTCGTTTGGAAAAACGGTGTAGTTCTCAACAAAGACCAAACTCGTGCTGAAATCATTGAAAACTACAATCAACGGGAAATTAAAATCCGTGTAGCCGGAAATCGCAAAAAAGAATTGATGGCAGTCATCACCCATGAACTCGAAAAAATCCACAATTCTTATGAACGTTTGCAATATCAAACCCTAGTTCCTTGTAACTGTGAAAACTGTGAAGGAAGCCGGACTCCTCATGCTTATTATATGGATGTGCTGTATAGGTTTCGATACGCTCGTCAGTATGAGATTCAATGCCAGAAAAGCTTTCAAATGGTGGATGTCCGCAGGTTAATTGATGATGTAATGTTCCAATCCGATAGACCAGATGGGGAACTTAACCCCCAGGTTGCACAGTTGCAAAACGAACTGGAACGAAAGCGAGATGAATCATTGACACATCGTTTACGAGATAGCAATCAAGAAGAAAAACCCATCATGAATAGTCAATCTGCAATAGAATTCGAGAAGGAAATTTTCATCTCCTATGCTTGGGGTGGAGAAAGTGAGCAATTTGTCAATAAACTGGATGAAACTTTCCAGGCAAAAGGAATCAAAATCATCCGGGATAAACGTGATTTGGGCTACAAAGGACTAATCAAACCCTTCATGGAACGGATTGGACGCGGCAAATGTGCGATCGCAGTTATTAGTGACAAATATTTAAAATCTCCCAATTGTATGTTTGAGCTAGTGCAAATTGCTAAAAACGGTGAATTTTATAATCGAATTTTCCCGATTGTGTTAGCGGATGCCCAAATTTATAAACCTGTTGCCAGACTTAAATATATTAAGCATTGGGAAGACCAAATTAAAGAGTTAGATGAAGCGATGAAAGGAGTTTCCGCAGCGAATTTACAGGGATTTCGTGAAGAAATTGACCAATACACCGAGATTCGCAACACGATCGCGGAACTGACTAACCTGCTAAAAGATATGAACACGCTTACCCCTGATATTCACAGCGAATCAGACTTTGAGTCATTGCTGAATGCGATCGCACAGCGTTTAGATGAGTAAAACTAGACTATTAGTGAGGCTTTGAGATAGAGCAATATCTCTGACTGGCTATGTCTACGCCCTTTTAACTCGACAATTTGTGTTCTGAGGTGCAACTGCGAAGAGAAAAGGTGCAACTGCGAGGATAAAAGGTGCAACTGCGAAGAGAAAAGGTGCAACTTCGAGGATAAAAGGCGCAACTTCGAGGATAAAAGGCGCAACTGCGAGGGTTAAAGGTGCAACTGTGAGGGTTAAAGGTTAAGCGATCGCCCTTTTAACTCGACAACTCGTGTTCCAAGGTGCAAGTTTCAAGTTCAGAAGTTAAACAGTGAAGGTTGACAGTTGCTCGCCAGCCTCTTCTGTCAATATGTCAGCGTGACGTAATGACCGACCATACTCTAAAGCTTCCAAAAATGCTGGTTCATCAGAGATTGAGCCAATAACCTTTTCTAGCCAATTACTATAGGTAGGCGCATCAATGACTTGATGTTTGATATCTGCAACTGTTTGTTCAAGAGTCGCTAAACGTTGTTCAAAATTTGCTTCATCTAACATAATTTTCTTTGAGACTTTAGTTTCAATGGTAATACTTATCCGCGCCTGGACATCAGAGATAATATTGGTACTGCATCGATATCCCCGAACACATCACAACTTTCAACGAAGATTACTATAAATCTCTAAGTTTTTACGAATCACAGTATTACTAGGATCGAGGGATCGATACTAACAGCTATTTCCCATTCGGCGATCGCTTCTTCTAATTTACCTTGATCGGACAACGCTAACCCCAGGTTCTTGTGAGCAACTGCATAGTTTGGGTCTATTTGTAAGGCTTGACGGTAAGAGGCGATTGCTTCTTCTGGTTTTTTTTGATTTTTTAGCGCATTCCCCAGGTTATTGTGAGCTATTGCATCGTTTGGGTCGATTTGCAAGGCTCGGCGGTAAGAAGCGATCGCTTCTTCTAGTTTGCCTTGATTTTTCAGCACATTCCCCAGGTTATCGTGAGCAAGCGCATAGTTTGGATCTATTTGCAAGGCTTGGTGGTAACAGGCAATCGCTTCTTCTAGTTTGCCTTGATTTTTCAACACATTCCCCAAGTTATTGTGAGCATGTACATAGTTTGGGTCGATTTGTAAGGCTTGGTGGTAACAGGCGATTGCTTCTTCTAGTTTGCCTTGATTGTCTAGCGCAATTCCCAGGTCATTGTGAGCGTCTATATAGTTTGGGTCGATTTGCAAGGCTTGGCGGTAACAGGCGATCGCTTCTTCTAGTTTGCCTTGATTTTTCAGCGCATTCCCCAGGTTATTGTGAGCTAGCGCATAGTTTGGGTCGATTTGCAAGGCTTGGCGGTAACAGGCGATCGCTTCTTCTAGTTTGCCTTGATCAGACAACGCATTTCCCAAGTTGTTGTGAGCTAGCGCATAGTTTGGGCCGATTTGTAAGGCTTGGCGGTAAGAGGTGATCGCTTCTTCTAATTTGCCTTGATCGGACAACGCATTCCCCAGGTTATTGTGAGCATGGCCATAGTTTGGGTCGATTTGCAAGGCTTGGCGGTAAGAGGTGATCGCATCTTCTAGTTTGCCTTGATTTTTCAGCGCATTCCCCAGGTTATAGTGAGCAATTGCATCGCTTCGGTCGATTTGCAAGGCTTGGCGGTAAGAGGCAATCGCTTCTTCTAGTTTGTCTTGATTTTTCAGCGCATTTCCCAAGTTAAAGTGAGCATACACAGAGTTTGGATCAAGACTGAGTACTGCTTTGTATTTGAGGACTGCTTCCTCGAAGTTTTTATCTTCGCGTAAGCGATCTGCTTCGTTGATCAGACTTGTGACTTTATATTGGCGCTCGTCCAGTTCTTGTGGAGTTTGTTGAGGAGGTGAGTAATTCGAGTTAGTAACTAATCGCTTAACCTCCTCCCGAATTCCTTTGACAACTTCTAAGAATGCTTCATCTCGGTCAGTCCAGCTTTTTATCGGTTTGCGATTACTAGGCAGTGGTGACAATTTATTAATGGGAGGATTGTCCCAATCTGCATGGCGTAGCAATACCGGAATCACACGAGCCTTACCTGCTGCATTTTGTTCTAACGCTCGTGTAACTTCAACTGTCCAGTGATAGTCTGAAGCAATAAAATCTGGACTCACCAACAGTAGAATTAGCCCAGCCTGTTTGAGGTACTGATTAATTTCATCTTGAAACTCTTGCCCAGCAATAATTTCGCGCTTATGCCAACTAGTAATAAGTTGTTCCCGCAGCAAAGTCGCTAGATGCTTCTCTAACTCTTCGCGCAGTTGTTCATCTTCCTGGTGGTAAGAAATAAAAACTTCAATAGACTTCATTGGGGGCATGGCGATACTGTCGCTGTTTTATAATTATAACTACAAAAGTTTTTGCTCGATTTCTTCAAGCTGCCGATCTAATCTATTTTGTTCTGTTTGGGCTTCCTGAATTTGCACTTCTAGCTTCAGCTTGGTAGATACATCCGTTTCAATGGAGTAAGCTTGGCGCAAGCGACCTAATTTTTGGCTAACGAGATCGTATTGTTGTTGTTGTGAATCCTGTTCTTGCTCTAATCGGCGACGCTGGCGTTCAGTTAAACCCCCACTTGTTGCAGAAGGGCTGGAAGTTGTAAGTGTAGTATTTTGAGAAACACTTGAGGAAGAAGTTTTTAATTTTGCCATTTCTTCAACAACTCTACGAATCCCTTGAGCGACATTTAAAAAAGCCTCATCTTGGTCTTGCCAGGTGGTGACAGGTTTAGCATTTTTGGGGAGTGCTTGCAGTTTACCAAAAGGCGCACCATTCCAGTCTGACGGCTTGAGAATAATCGGAATTACACGAGCTTCCCGCGTTTCATGTCGCTCCATTGCCCGTGTCATTTCTTTGTCATAGCAGTAATCTGAAGCCAGAAAGTTAGCACTCACTAGCAGGAGAATGATATCTGCAACTTCGAGATTGTCATCGATCGCATTTGCCCATTCACTCCCAGCACTGATTTCGCGATCGTGCCAAGCCTCAATAACTCCCTGACGTTTCATCATGCTCAGATGATTTGCCAACTCGTCTCGCAACGCTTCATCTTTGTGCGAGTAGGAAAAAAATACTTTAACTGCATTAGACATATTCTTGAATCTACTTGATTAAATAGCTGTATGGGAGTGAGTTAATTTTCCCAAAATAAAAGCCCAAATACAGAATATTTATTTAAACTGAATTCGACGGGTTATATAGTGTTTGTCTAATCTTCTTAATAAAAAGACCACTAAGAGATTTTACTACGCAAAACCTGTCCCTCTCTGCATCGGAGAAGGACAGACTTGAAGTAAAATTCAAAGTAGGAAGAGATTTGATAACTAATTACTTGATTTGCGGATGAGCATCTTGTCCATCACAATAAACTAAGGTTAGGTGTAGCTGTAGTTTTAGCCTGATAAGCCTTTTTGACACCAACCCAGTTACTAGCAATTGGCATTCGCCAACCGGTTCCAAAGGCGCGATCGGTAATTTTCAATCCCGGCGGTGCTTGTCGCCGTTTAAATTCAGCCCGCGCTACCATTTGAATTACTCTGTCTACAATCACCGCATCGTGACCGGCTGCAACAATTTGCGCTGCTGATTGGTGGTTGTGAATCAGGCGTTGCAAAATATCGTCCAAAATTTCGTAAGGCGGTAGAGAGTCTTGATCCACTTGGCCTGGTTTGAGTTCGGCGCTGGGTGCTTTAGTCAAGACGTTTTGCGGGATGATTTCGCGATCGCGATTTAACCATTGGCAAAGTGAATACACACGGGTTTTAGGTACATCTGCAATCACTGCTAACCCGCCATTCATATCGCCGTAGAGAGTACAGTAACCAACTGCCATTTCTGACTTGTTACCAGTAGATAAAAGCAGATAGCCAAATTTATTAGCGATCGCCATTAATAAATTACCGCGAATCCGAGATTGGATATTCTCCTCAGCCAGTCCAAACTCAGTACCTGCAAACAAATCACCTAAAGTTCGATCGAAGCCTTGCATTAACTCCCCAATTGGTAAAAGATTAGTCTTAATCCCCAAATTTTCGGCTAATGCCAAAGCATCACTGATGGAATGCTCCGAACTGTAAGGGGAAGGCATGAGGACACCGAGGACATTTTCTTTACCAAGTGCAGCGCTTGCGATCGCAGCTACTATTGCAGAGTCAATCCCGCCACTTAAACCCAAAACTACTTTAGAAAAGCGGCACTTACGAGCGTAATCTCGCACTCCCAAAACTAAAGCTTGCCAAATTTCTTCATCTTCCGATTCATACACAGGTTCTACAGAACCCAACTGCAAATCACGCTGTGTTTCATCAAATTCTACTACTAATAAATCAGTGTCAAAACCACGAGCGCGACACATAATTTCACCTTGACGATTTAAGGCAAAACTACGCCCATCAAAAATTAGATCGTCATTTCCCCCAACCTGATTAGCGTAAATCATCGGTTGTTGAAAACGTACTGCACTATGCTTGAGCATTGTTTCACGAAACTGCTGCTTACCAGCCGTGTAGGGGGAAGCAGACAAATTGACAATCAAATCTACACCCAAAATTGCTAAGTCAGCAATCGGATTTGCTGCATAACTACGTTTGCCCCAAAATTCCTCATCGTTCCATAAATCCTCGCAAATAGTTACGCCAATATGGATATCATCGAGAGTGAAATAATTAGCTTGCAAGCCTTCTTCAAAATAGCGGCGTTCATCAAAAACATCGTAAGTAGGTAAAAGTCGCTTGTGAAAAACTTGCTTAACCTGGCCATTCTCTAACAAAGCTATGCTGTTAAATAAACTTTTACCGCCACTAATATGTGCTTGGATATTTGGTTCAACAGTTCCTACCAACACAGCTAAATTTGGTGGTAAATCTTGAGCCAAATCTTGTAAAGTGATGCCCATCGCTTCCACAAAACTAGGATTTAGTAATAAATCTCTTGGTGGATAGCCGCATAAAGAAAGTTCTGGTGTCAACAACAAACGCGCACCGCTAGATGCTGCTCGTTGTGCCGCCTCCAGGATTTTTTGGGCATTTAAAAGCAAATCACCGATAGTAGGATTAATTTGAGCGATCGCAATTTTCATATTATTTGTCATTAGTCATTGGTCATTTGTCATTTGTCAAGAGTCACTTATGACTTTTGACTTTGCAATACGGTTCGGTATTTTGAAGATCCCCCAACCCCCCTTAAAAAGAGGGGCTTATAAACCTCTTCTACCCCCTTTTTAAGGGGGTCGCCGCAGGCGGGGGGATCTTAACCGAAAGGTATTACAGGAATTTGGACTCTGTAAAGTGATTGATTAAATAAACACCAAAGGTTTATCTTTTAAGGGAGCAAAAGCTTCCGCGTCAAACTTATACAAACTAGCCGGACGACCAGCACCTCGTGATACCTTAATTCCGGTATCGCATAAAAAACCTAACTTGAGTAGACGCGCCCGAAAATTAGAATAATCGGAAAAGTTATCACCTAAAACTGTGGCGTATAACTGATATAAATCATTCAAGGTGAACATTTCTGGCAAGACTTCAAAAGCCACGGGGCTATACTCTAATTTATTTCGTAACCGCCTATGTCCATAAGCCAGAATTTCGTTATGGTCAAAAGCCAATTGCGGCACTTGTTTTACCGGATACCAAGCGATGCCAGTCA
This sequence comes from Nostoc sp. JL34, assembly GCF_017114945.1. Classification (GTDB taxonomy): domain Bacteria; phylum Cyanobacteriota; class Cyanobacteriia; order Cyanobacteriales; family Nostocaceae; genus Nostoc. The sequence continues at coordinate 14,565 of NZ_JABXKQ010000095.1, read as the reverse complement.
TGCGATCGGCAATCAATTCGGCTTCTTCAAATCGCACTAGGGCAAAGTAACTAACTGATAGATAACGCACACCATAACTATCAGTTGCTTCCCGTGGATCGCGATTCGGCCCGCCAAAGGTATAGAGTTGTTCTAAATAGAGATTGTTGACCTTAATTTTCTCTGCCATAATGCGATAGGCGGCATCTTCTAAAGACTCTCCGGGACGTACCAAAGTACCAGGAAGACTCCAATGATTTAAAAATGGTTCTTGCTGCCGCATTACTAGGAGAACTAACAGCCGATTTTGTACAGTATCTACAGAAAAAATTACATTATCAACACCAACCTTGAAATCGGCCAAAGGTTGTTGGTTTAACGGAGTTGGTATCTTTTTTTGTGAACGTCCTGGCATTCGTACAAATGCTCTCGATTAATATAGGCAACTACAGGGGCTGTGAGGGCTTGGGGATCTCCATGTTCGCGGTACGCTGTTGAGGAAACATCTAGACCGGTCAGACTAGCGATCGCAATTTTCCCTCCCAGCTTTTGCACTACCTCTGAACTAGATTCATCTATTGCATATCCGGGTCGCGGTACAATCAGTAGTTGCACTTCCTGTAACAAATCTTCAATGCGATACCAACGTGGTAGCTGACTCAGTAAATCTGAACCAACGATCAACGTCAATTCAGCGTCTTCACCCCAAGTAAGCTTCGCTTTTTCAACTGTTTCCAGCGTTCTGAAGCTACTCAATTCTTGTTCCAAAGCAATATTATGCCGTGGCGCGTCTATATCCGCAATCAACAGTCGCAACATTGCTGCCCGATGTTCTAAGGGTGTTTGATGAGACTTAAACGGATTATCCGCCGCCCAAACCGCTACCCAATCATAACGCTCAGACAACCAACTCAGAATTTCTTGATGTCCAGCAGTTGGTGGATCGGCACTAGTTCCAAACAAAGCAACTCTCATAGTAATTCGTAATTCGTAGTTCGTAATTCGTAATTAAGACAGACTGAAAGAGTACTTTTACTTATGTGTTCTCTGTGCCTCTGCGGTTCGTTTCTTAGTCTCCTCCGTCAACACCCGTAACCCCTCAGAAATCTCCACTTCTACAGCCACCGGATGATCCAAACGCCGTGTCTGTTGTGGCAAACTAGCAACTGATGCGGCGGTACGCTGACGAATTGTTGCCAACGATTCCAATGGCTGTATCCGTTCACCTTCTTGCACTACTAACTGCAACAAAGGTTCTTCTTCTTGAGGAATTTCACCTAAGAGTCCCAACCTGTCTGCTTTTACCTTACCTCCCGTATACGAGCGAAAAATCTGCTTGCGTCCTGGATAAGTAACTTTACCACTAGACTGCTTCATCACTGGGATGCCATCAATGTCTACAAGTTTATAAACTCCATTGACGGGCGAACCTGTAACTAGTCTCGTTCCCAGTCCGTAACCATCAATTTGCGCCCCAGCAGCTTTTAATCTGGCAATTTCCCACTCATCCAAGTCGCCACTAGCAAAAATTGGCACACCGGGAAGGAGCGATCGCACCTGTTTTGATAAGGTAACTAAATCTCCTGAGTCTAATCTCACTCCTGTTAATTGCATTTCCCCGGAATTTACTTTTTCGGCCAAGCGCCCGGCAGCAGCAATGGTATCGTAAGTATCAATTAGCAATGGCGCACCCGGAAAATATCGATGAAATGCACTAAAAGCTTGTTCTTCAGTGCCTTCTATTGCTGACAATGCCATCACCAAGGCGTGTGCCATCGTACCACTTGGCTTTTCTCCCAGTTGTAGCGCTGCTAACACATTGGAAGTAGAATCTAACCCACCCGCTAACGCCGCCCGTGCTGCCCACAAAGACCCTTGGGGACTAAATGCCCGTCTTGTACCAAATTCTAAAAGTGTTGCTGATTCCCCCGCAATATCCCGCAATCGGGCTGCTTTTGTGGCAATCAAAGTCTGGTAATTAATCGTATTCAGCAGGTAAGTTTCCACTAGCTGCGCTTGCCAAAGAGGTGCTTCCACCCGCAACAGTGGTTGATTGGCAAACACAGCCGTCCCTTCTGGTACTGCCCAAACATCACCTGTAAACTTGCCCTCAGCTAAAAGTGACCAAAAGCGATCGCTTGCGTGAGCAAAAATTCCTGTTGCCTGTAATGCCGCAATTTGCGCGGAACTAAAGCGGATTTTGGCTAAATATTCCAATGCCTGCGTTAGCCCCATTGCAATCAAATAACCAAAACCCTCTGGCAATCTTCTGACAGACAATTCAAAGCTTGCCCGTCGTTGTTCTATACCTTCGCCTGTGTAACAAGCTGCCATCGTCAATTGATAAAGGTCGGTCAGCAAGCTGTAGTCATCGGCAGAAAGGTTTAGTTCCTGGTTCTGCTGGCTTTGCTGTTTATATACATAGTCCAAATCTGGCAAAGTTGTCATGCAAGAGTTTCCTTACAAGATGCTTCTTTTATTTATGGTAATATTTACCATAAATAATGTCAACTCCTGGCAAGTATATTTTCTGAGATTGCCGGATAACAGTAGATTTATCGAAAAGTTAATACTAGCTTTATAAAATACTTAATGTTTTTTAATAGTAGAAGCTAGCAATAATGTTAATCAGACAAGGCGGCTAAAGAAGGGAAACAATATCCTGTTAGAGAAAGTTTGTTTGCCAGCTTTTTTCCCAGACAGGGATTAGAGAAATAACTATGTTACAATTAGAATCGAAGAGAAGAGTTTGACTTTTTCACAAGCTAAAGTATTGCAAAGTTATCTAAATAAGCATTGCATATATTCTCAATATATTGAGAATTAGAGCCAGCCTGGAATATTAGGATTAGAGTATACGTATCACCATTAAAACGACTCGTAAATAAGGAGTCAAATATTATGGCTATTTCCAAAATCATTGCTAACATAACCGAGTATATTTCTGAAGCTGCAATGCGGATTTTTGGCCCTACGGATGATGCTTATCCTGTTATTGGGGTACAACCTTTTACAGGTGAGCCTTATGATAAGCGTACAGCCGATACTTGGTAGATACTGAATACATAGCGCTTGTGCGTTGAGTCCAATACAGACCTAGCCCCCAACCCCTTCTCTATCAGGGAGGGGGAGCAAAAATCAAAGCCTCTGACGCGACTTGCTTCATTTTTGTCAACATATATTAGTGGACTGGTTCTCTAAGAATTACTCACTATTTAGAACGTTCAAACACTACCGAAAGATTATTTGCTGGCATTTGGTAAGTCTGTTTCAAGGTGAGATTTTGGGCGCTAGCTACTGCTACAACATCATCCAAGTTACGTACACCCCACTCTGGGTTTTGGGCGCGTAAGGATTTGTCAAAAGCGGCATTACTCGCTGCTGTATGTTCTCCAGCTTGTTTAAAAGGCCCATATAAATAGAGGATACCTCCTGCTGGTAAGATCCGACCTGCCCCTGCCATTAGTCCTAGACAGGCTGACCACGGTGAAATGTGAATCATATTGATGTTGACGATAGCGACAATTGGCTCCTGATTAAGCCAATCAAATGCAGGATTTTCCACTGCCCAAACTGGTTCTCTGACATCAAGCTCAAGCGGTGGATAAAGATTATAACAGCTAAAGTGTTCAGCCCATGCAGTAATGCTGGCTCGTAATTGTGGATTTGCATCTGTTGGCAGCCAGAGACGAGGACTGAGCTTGGGGGCAAAAAATACTGCATGTTCGCCAGTACCACTTGCTATTTCCAATATCGTGCCACTCTTTGGTAACACTTGTAAAAGTACTTCTATAATTGGTTCGCTATTGCGCTGGGTTGCGGGTGCGTATTGTCGTGCATCTTGTGGTGTCATCGGTAGCGTTATATTTTATTGATATAAATATGAAATAATGCTATCCCCTTGCTAATCCGGGGTAGTAGAGAAAAATAAAAAGGGCAGCAAGGGACATAAAACGTCATAAAATCTGGCCGCATCTTATACCATTTCACTCAATGAAAAATTGCCCAGCCGTAAAGATTTGTTGTGCCGTTAGTTGCAAGTTGGGAAAAATTGAGGAAATGAGTTGATCGTTGTTTTTAAACAACTGTTTTTGATACTCATCCTCTACTAGGTTGCAAATTGTCACCGTTGGCTGTTTGGGTTTACCAATATATTCTCTGCCACCAATACCTAAATAATCAACAATCCAATATTCAGGAATTCCTAACAGGGCGTAGTCTTCGGCTTTACGGGCGTAATCGTTTTGCCGGTTTGTGCTGACAACTTCAGCAATTAGTTTTATTGAGTTTCCTGATGTAATTACAGGTTGTTGTTGCCATAATGGTTCATTAATTAATTGAGTTTGGTCTAACACAATTACATCGGGACGAAAAGCTGTTTCTGTTCCTAAGAGTTTGATTAGACAGCGATGGGGAATAAAGTAGCTTAGATCCTGACGATCAATTTCTACATTCAGCTTTCGCCCAATCAATCCAGATACTTGCTCGTGTCGCCCGGTTGGTTCCATCTCAATTAATTCACCATCAATTAGTTCGTAACGATCGCACTCACCGTAATGGCTAATAAATTCATCAACGGTTAGAACTTTTGGGGCTGATTGAACCATTGTGATTATTCCTTAGGAGTCAGAATTCAGAATTTAGGAGTCAGGATGAATAAATATGCCAATCATACTAGATTCCTTCTATATTCTGAATTCTGAATTCTAATTCCTGAATTCTTACTTTAAACTTTTTTCTCTCCGATCGCTAAGAGTTCCAGAATTGCTCCATTTGTCCAGCCGAAACCAACTTCGTTAGAACTATATCCAAAGGAAATATCGTCGGAAACGTTTGCAGAACGGCGTTCAACATCATATTTCTCAACTAGGGTATTGTGACGCTCGAATTCTTTAACTACCATCGCGAGAAATTTATTGGCAATGCGATCGCCTTCTGTATGATACCCATAGCGGTGAAGTCCCTGGACGGCAATTAACGTCAATGGTGCCCAGCCAAAAGGTGCATCCCACTGGTTTCCGGTGACACGAGTACTGGTCAAAATTCCGCCTGGGGCTTCAAACAAAGAGAGATTTTCCGCCACTCGCCGGGCTTGGGTTGGAGAAGCAATTCCCAGCCACAGAGGATAGAAGGTGGTAGCAAATTCGTAGCCACGGCGTTTTCCACTCTGGAAGTGGTAGTCTAAATATAATCCCTGCTTTTCATCCCAGAGAAACTGATCGATCCGATCGCGGCGGATATCTGCACGATCGTTCCATTGTTTTTGCAGTTGTTCGTTTCCCAAAATCTCGTTAATTTGCGCCAAGTCTTGTTCCACCTGATACAGCAAACTGTTGAGGCATACAGGAGCGTAGTGAAGGATATCAGCACTGAAAGGGCCAAATCGGTTGGTGATATCAAAACCGGACTCGCGCATAGTGCGATCGCCTTTGTAAAATAGATTGGTCAGTTGGTCATTTTCGCGATCGTAGTAAAGACTGACATCGTAATCCTCAACATCAAAGGTTTGGTAATATTCCTTGACGCGATCGTAGTGGCTTTTTCCCTCTTCATCTCGCTCGGAGAACAAAACTTCTGGCGCGGGGCCTTCCCCAAAGGCATAAAATCTAGATAAGCCGGTTGCAGCATTTAGGTGGGGCGGAACTACCCAGTAATAGTAAAACTGCTCTAACAAGGGTACGGTTGCCCTCAACCAGTCCTCATCTTGGGTATGCTGGAATAACGCCAAAACCATCATACTCAGCACGGGAGGCTGCGATCGCGACAGCATATAAGTCCGATTGGCGTTGAGGATGGTGCCGTAATGTTGCACTTGGTACAGCAATTGCTCAACTTGGCTTTGGGCTAGCTCCAATTCTCCATCGTGCAAAAGTCCTAGTAATATAAAGTAGCTGTCCCAGCCATACATTTCGTTGAAGCGTCCACCTGGTACGACATAAGGCCCTGGTAGGTATAGTAACCCATGCTCTTTAATCGCTTCGACTTCCGAGGGCAAAGTGCGAATTTCTAGCTGTTGCATATCTTTTGAAGATAGCGATCGCTCTAACACAGTTTGAATGTTGGGACAATCTTCTGAGGGTGAAATGTAGACGATCCAAGGAGTGTCTTTTTTGTGGTCTAGTTTGGTGTCTTTTGCAGATTGTAATAAGTGTTCGTGCGATCGCGTTAAAGTTTTCCACGTTTTTTTGATGTGGAGGCGCACGGCGTCAATCTGTGCTGTAGTAAGTGCTGGTGGAGTGTCGGTATAAGCTGGAGTTGGAGTAGTCATAGATTCATCTCAAAATTCAAAATGGGGGCTGGGGAATAGAGACTAAGGACTAAAAACAGGGAGTAGCGCTATCAAGGTGAGTCTGGATGAGACTGCAACTTCTATTTCATTACTAGCTCAGAACTCGCAACTTCGAGATCAGTACTTGGAATTTTCAGAATTTTCAAGGAACATGAACAAATACGAAATTCAATCTACATATCACCTTGATCTGGTTAGATAGGGAGCAAGAGAGTAAGGCAGAAGAGTTTTCCCCTCTGCGTGAGCAATGCTCTAACAGTGAGATGGGGAAGCAGGAGAGGCAGGGGGAGAGAAACAAATAAGTGTATTTCAAGCTGTAATAGTCGTAAAAATTACTAAATATTTCTCTTGACTCCCACTGCTCGCCCTGCTCCCCCTACCTCCCCTGCTCATTTCACGATGATCTAACTTTTTCGCATTGTTTTCCCCTCTGCCTCTTTTGCCCAATACCCCTTAATCACTGACTAACAAAGCAACTGGAAAATGGGCCAGGGCTGATGCGATAGATAGGGTTTCTGTAGCCTTTAAGGATTGCTGAGTTAGGACGTTTTTCCAGGAGTGAGAAGTTCCAGAGGGTAATTGCAGGTGCGTATCTTGCCAAACTGACTCGCCCAAGGGATTGTCTCCTGGCTGGATGAGGCTAGTTAAAAAGCGGGGCGCGATCGCGATCGCTGTTTGATTCCCCTCGCGCCGTGCAAAGGCGATAATGTGATTGGCGTAGGTTCCCTGAACTTCTAACGGCAAGTAGTCGCCATCCTGGAATAATGAGACATAGTTTGTTCTAGCTTGGAGTAATTGAGCCGTTAAAAACAGTTTGATTCTACCGTCTGTTTTGTCGTTCAGTAACTCCTGAATTAGTCCGAGAATGTCTGTTTTTGCCTGTTCGCGGATGGCGCTTAAGTAAGTACGTCGCTGTTCAAAATCCACGGGACGGCGATTGTCTGGATCGACTAGACTCAGTTCCCAAAGTTCCGTTCCCTGGTATAAATCGGGTACGCCAGGGGCGGTAATCTTCAGTAGAGTTTGGGAAAGGGAATTGAAGATACCATACTCTGCAATTCGCTGTTGAAAGGGACGAAAAGCTTCTAGAAATTCCCCGGAGATGGCAGGATCGAGTACTTTCTCAATAAAGGAGGTACAAGCTTCTTCATACTCGCTATCAGGTCGTAACCAGGCTGTATGCACCTTCGCTTCTCGTATTGCCTTTATTATATAGTCCTTCACCCGTTCCACGAAGGATGCATGTTCGTGTTCGGCAAAAGGAAACGCCCCTACTAGGGTTTGATAGAGAAAATACTCATCGTTGCGATCGGGTATAGCGAAGCCGTGGCGATCGCTACGATGTCCCCGATTAATGGCGCTCCAAGTATTTACCTGCTGATCCCACTCATCAGGAATTTCTGAGAGGACATTCAACCTGGCCCGCACATCTTCGCCGCGTTTGGTGTCGTGGGTGGCGGTGGTGTTCATGGTGTGGGGCCAGGTTGCTTGATGCTGTTTGTTAAAGGTGTGAAATTTGGTTACATCAATCCCAAAATGACCGGGATTACCCCCGACTTCATTCAACGACAGCAAGCGATTGTATACATATAATGTGGTGTCTTCTACACCTTTCGCCATTAGCGGGCCGCTGTATTGCTGCATTCGCAAGACAAAATATATCCACTGTTCGCGTTCTGTTTGAGTCAGAGAATTATCAAACTCTAGGAGCATTAACTTTTCAATAAAAGTCAGTTCGTGCTGCAACAGGGGCGTTTGTTCTTTGGCTTGGCTAATTACTTTTTGAATGGTAGCGCGATCGCTATCTCCAATTCCATCGGGCGTAATGTAAGTACGGTAAATCGGGAACAGTGTCAAAACTTCAGCGATCGCTCTTTTTAATCCATTTAACGTAAAATCATTGCCATAGCGGTATTTGCTGGAGATATTTTTTAATAAAAGAGCCAAACTATCAATGTCACCTGCTAAATTCTTTTCTAGTATCAGGTGCTTTTTATCCTTCACTATTGATGCATAATCTACTCGTGAACCGATAAAGTTATAGTAAATTTTATCGAACTGCAATTGATTTTCTGTTTGACAAAATACGCCATTTACATAGTTGAGAAAGTCATATCCAGATGTTCCTTCAATTCCCCAATTCTCTGGTAGTTCTTCGGTGAGTTCTAAAATCTTTTCAACAGTGATATAAACATCACCCATTTTTTCCCGCAGCCTTTCGAGATACTGAATTGGGTTATAAAGTCCATCAATATGATCGATGCGTAAACCTGTAAATTTGCCCTCCTCAACCAGCTTTTGAATTAAGCTATGAGTATTATTAAAAACCCGCACTTCTTCAACTTTAACGGAAATCAGTTCGTTGACAGTAAAGAAACGGCGGTAGTTCATTTCCTCTGCGCCAACCTTCCAGAAAGCGAGACGATAAAACTGGTCTTTCAGTAATTCATCTAAAAGGTTAAAACTTTCAGAATTACCGGGTTCTCCGTTGAAGGTTTGGATATTTTCGTCAATGAACTCGCGGATGGCATCGTTTGTGGTGTAGAGTTCCCAAACTAATCCTTTAATAAATGCAATCTGGTCTTGTCGCTGTTTACCCGCCACTTCTGAAGGCACATTTTTGAGAATGTAGAGAATCCCCAAAAGCTTAATAAAATCGGGGTGATTGCGTCCTAGTGTGCGGGTGAGTTTCCCTAAATTATAGGTGATTAATTTTGTGTAAGATTCTAAGCGGAGTGGTAATTTCAAGCTGTAATAGTTGACAGTTAAACCGTTCTGTTCGTATTGCAGTTGAATGTGTCCATTTTCCAGAGATACACCATAGAAATCTCCCAGTAGCGGTGCGAGAATTCGCTCTTGGCGATCGCCAAAGGGAGCATTCCAAGAAAGGTCGAAGTAGTCGGTATAACTGGAATCTGGGCCGTGTTCCAATATGTCCATCAAGTAATCGTTTTCGCTACTATATGCCATGTGGTTGGGCACAATATCTTGTAACCAGCCCATACCAAGGGATTGGATTTCATCAACTAATGCATCAAAGGATTCATTAGTTCCCAGTTCTGGATTGAGTTGAGTGGCATCTACTATATCGTAGCCGTGTGTACTCCCGGATCGTGCCTTGAAAATGGGGGAGGCATATAAATCAGAGATACCCAAATCTGCTAGATAAGTTGCGATCGCTTTAGCGTTGTCAAAGCCAAACTGAGGTGTAAACTGAATTCGATAAGTGGCGGTGGGAATTCGCATATTTTTTTGGAGTGGGGAGTGGGAAGAGACGCGATTAATCGCGTCTGTACAAAGTGGAGAGTAAGGGGGATGAGGGGGATAGGGAAGTTTGAGATTTTTAGCTCGAACGTTGAACCTCTGAGGTTGAACGCTGAACCTCTGAGCTTGGACTCTGAACCTTTGAGGTTGAACGCTGAACCTCTGAGCTTGAAACTTTAAATTCTAACTCTCCCCCTTATCTTCTTTATTTTTGAATTTTGAACTGTTAACTCCCTCATCCCGCTTCATACAGGACTAGACTAGTAGCTTTTACTGTAAGTTCTTGTCCCGCAGACAGATGTTCAGCAGCTTTAGAACCAGGCCCAGACCATAAGGTATCTGCTGAGTCTAATATTTTATGGACATTGTGTTGACTTGGCAAAGTTACTGTTACCGAAGACGAATTAAAATTCATCACAAATATTAGTTCACTTGATTCGCACCAACGCCGCACAATGACCAACTCCTTTTCTCCATCGCTAGTCGCTTCGATGAAATTGCGGTCTTGGTTGAGAAGGGCTGGATGTGTCTTCCGTAAATTAATTAACTGACGATACCAATCCCACAGAACTTTGTGCTTTCCTTCATTGCGTAATTTCCAATTAAGTTTAGACTTTAAAAAAGTTTCTGCCGATTCCGGATCTGGGGGATCATCTGCATAGTGAAATGCTTCAAATTCTTGTTTGCGTCCGGCTCGAACTGCTTGAATCAAATCGGGATCGGAGTGACTGACAAAGTAAATGAAGGGTGCAGTTTCGCCGTATTCTTCTCCCATGAATAACAGGGGTAAGTAGGGCGACAGCAGCACAGCGCCAGCAGCTAACTTTAATCCTTCAAAAGAGATCCGCTGACTGAGGCGTTCTCCTTTCATTTGATTGCCGATTTGATCGTGATTCTGAATGCAGACTGTAAACTGTGACAAAGAGCGATCGCGGCAAGATACGCCATGAAATCGTTTGCGATCGGGCGAGTATTTCCAATCGTAGACAAAAGTATCGCTATAAGATTTTGCTAAATCAGCACATTTCCCAAAATCTTGATAATATCCTTGGCGATCGCCTGTTAAAAGTGCGTGTAATGCATGATGAAAATCATCACTCCATTGAGCATCAAGTCCGTACCCACCCAATTCTGCCGGACGAATAATTTGCGGATTATTCAAGTCACTTTCGGCAATTAAATGGCGCTTCCATTTTTGCCCTTGTTGGGAAAAATGATGAACTGCTTCCGCCAATTCCCATAAAAAATGTTTAGCGCCCAAGTCATAAATTGCTTGAATCGCATCCAGCCGCAAGGCATCAATGTGGAATTCGCCCAACCAGTAAAGGGCATTTTCGATAAAATAATTTCGCACACCCTGACTATGGGCATCGTCGAAATTCAGCGCTTCACCCCACGGCGTTTTATAGGTTTTAGTAAAGTAGGGCGCGAACTGACTCATATAGTTGCCTTCTGGCCCAAAGTGGTTATACACCACATCCAGCACAACAGCGATATTGTTTTGATGGCAAGCATTTACCAGTTGCTTGAGTTCGGCTGGACTACCGTAGGAATTTTGGACAGCATAAGGATAAACGCCATCATAGCCCCAGTTGCGATATGCCAGAGTTGCCTCAACATGAGTATCTCCCGGAAACTGGGAGATGGGCATGATTTCAATGGCGTTAATTCCCAGTTCCCTCAGTTCCGCTAAACGGGGAATGATGGCGGTGAAAGTTCCTTCCGGGGTGAATGTCCCAACATGGAGTTCATAGAAAATCATCGACTCCACAGGAACACCCGCCCATCCTTCATCAGTCCACTCAAAGTGATGATCGACAATTTGCGACGGCCCATGTACCCCTTCTGGTTGATACTGCGACGCCGGATCGGAAAAGGTATCTTGCCCATTCAAGACATATTGATAAAGCGTACCCGGATACACATCGTTGACCTTCGTGTGCCAGTATCCCTCAGATTGAGGCTTGAGGGGAATTAACTGCTGTTCTGGCGTCAAAATTTTTACCGTGACGCTATCTAATAGCGGAGACCAAACTGTAAATTCACACTCTCCGTTACCCAAGTATTGAGCACCAATTTTCACGCAGTATCCTCCCGTCAGATTCTTTGTTGTGCCAAATTGTGGCGCGATGGCGTACCCGCCCTTTCCGGTGGCGATCGCAAATGTCATTGATTGCACAATGTTTACAAACACGCCAGATAGCATAATGGTTGGTCTAGCAGACTTTTTGCTAGCATCTGGAGGCGGATTTTTGACTAAAATAAACTCTGTCTAATGACCAAAGAGGCAGGGGAGCAGGGGGCAGGGGGCAGAGGGAGAAAGATGCTTAATTCCCCAGCAGTCTAGGGTTACGAGCTAATAAATGTATTTATGCTCAAGGAAAAAATATTTATTTTGAACGAAAAGTGCGACGATAAATAATACGTATTTGTCTCAGAGCCAATATATTTATTTATGGGGTTTCCCCTCATCCCCCTGCCCCCTGCCCCCTGCCTCAGACTGGGAATACGCTCACCTTTACTACCTACGGCTTGCAGCTACCATCAACACAGTATGCCGACTTATACGTATTAGAACGTTTACCAAAGATTGCGTAGCGGTTATCGCGGATTTGTTCGTAAAAGCGATCGCCTGTCCATTTCATCCCCGGCAATGCTCGATAAGCGTCTACAAATATACTTCCGGCTGGCAATAACCACCCAATTTTTTCTATTGCATTACTACCTTGCCAACGTCTCTCAGGTAGATTGCCATCAATTAAAATCACCCCCTGTTCGCAACCTTGGGCTGTAATTCCCCACTTTAAAAGTGTCTGCTCATCTTGCATGGGAGCATAGCGAAACAGCTTTCCCTTATCTAAGGTTTCTAGCAATTGCACGAGGCTAACGCAGAGATTACAATTTCCGTCGTAGATTACGTAGTAATTCATAAAAATAATGACTCTTTGGCAAGTGAATTGTTAGATGTGTATAAATACAACTTTGGTATTCTAGCTTAGAAAACCGTAGCGATCGCTCTTGCCTCACCGAACCAGTCCTCAGTTCAAATATGCATAAGATCATCTAGCTTAAGTTGTAAATTTGGCAATATATCAGAAGAAATAGTATCTCCGTAAGGATTCAGGTCTAATATTTAGGAAGCAGTGATGGGCGAAACAGATAGCTATTAGAATTAGCCAGCAGTGCTTGTGCAAAAAAATCAATCACAGCTCTGCCTTGACGACGACAAGTTTGCACTACTGTCAATAAATGGGCAGTGTGTTTAAATCTGTCCATCGAACGGGAGCCGCCACTAACTTTACGTTTTGTCACAGCCAAACGAAGTGAGCGTTCGGCCTGATTATTATCAGGAGGAACTTCAGGGTAATCAAGGAAATACCACCATTGATTTGCTTTATCGCGTAAAGAGCGTAAAAGGTGGCCGGCTTTTGCTCCTGCAAGATTAATCCATTGTTCAACAGAGGATTGCAACTTGGATTTGAATTGATTGACCCAATCGTTATAACTCAAGCAGTCAAGAGTCTCAAACCATCGTGCATAATTCTTAAAGGCTTCATCAATTAAATCAACAAACGTTTCGCCAATAGTTTGGTTGTGAAGACCTGGAATTAAGATTAACTTTTTGAAGTGACGGCGTAGATGAGCTAAACATTTCTGTTGGGCAACAACTTGATAGCCATTGTAAACACTAAAATCGTCACTGCTGAGTACCCCTGCATATTTAGCCCCTAAAATCGTTTCTAATTCGGATCGTGAACGAGTGTCAGCCGCAGTAAATAGGCAGAAATCAGAATTGGCAACTACCCACAACCATTCTTTGACTCCTTTAACTGACCAAGGTGTTTCATCCACATGAACATTCGGTTGTGTCTGCTTTACCCAACTACTCAATTCATTAATACTTGGTTCAATCGCTTGTTGGATTCGTTCATTAGTTGCGACTAACGTTCCAAGCCCAATTTCAACTTGCCCTAATTCCCACAACATTTCTTGCTGTTTTTCATAAGGCATGTGTGCATAATTGTTTACCCATCCTAAGAACGCTTGTAATCTAACTCCTAAATCTTGCCCTGGAACGATATCTGGCGACCATGAGGCTGTTTGTATATTTCCACAGCATTCACACACGCACGTCTGACGTTGATACTCCACTATTTCAATGGGATGTTCCACTAATTGCGCTACAGACTGTTTTTCTATTTTTACTGCCACGGTCGCAAATGCTTTTTGACCGCAGTAAAGACAATCTTCTGGACGTAATATTTCAAAACGATCTACTCTGCCAAAACCAGAGCGAGTTTTTCCCTGATGCCCTGGTTGTCCTCCTGGTTTCCTTTTCGGAGCCTCACTCTCAAGAAGTTTATCCTGCTGTTTGTTCTCTGTTTTTTTGAGGATATCTCCCGATGGTGGTTTCGATGATGTAGAGCTATCTAAATCTCTACTGACCTTGAGTTTCTCTATTTTTTCTTCTAGTTCTAAAATTCTGGAGTTAAGTTTCTTTATGGCGATCGCCTGCTCAACAATTATGTCTACCAGTTGAGAAGGAGCTAACTGGAGAAGGGTTTCACGCTCTAATTTCAGAAGCAGGTCTTTTCCCATAATTGTGATATTCCGCCTCAGATGTCACATTTGTCAATACCTCTTGACCTGAATCCTTACATAGATTCTACCAGCAATACTACCTGCAACAGCTTCGTGTGGCCCTGTAGGTTCCATGTCTCTTAGTTGTCCGTCGATTAATTCATAGCGTGTATTATCACCATATTAAGCTATAAATTCCTCAAAAGTAAGCAGTTTTGGAGATATGTAGGTCATTATGTCTTATTTTGACTTTATGTAGGCTTATTGTAGCGACTGCCATTCTAAAGTACAGGAAAGGTGGGTTAATTTATGAAAGCGATCGCATTCATAATGCAAGTCATCGCATTCACAATGCAAGTCATCGCATTTACAATGCAAGTCATCACATTCACAATGCAAGTCATCACATTCACAATGCAAGTCATCGCATTCACAATGCAAGTCATCGCATT
>NZ_JABXKQ010000113.1 GCF_017114945.1 Nostoc sp. JL34 | reverse complement strand
GCAGGGAGAAAGAGGTTTTCCTGACTTTTGCACGGATGCGGTAATCATAAGTAATTAACCGGACTTGATATCACTCAGTACTTCAACAAGCTAGGTAACAATCGGACTCGAATTCATACTGAATTCTTCTTTACAAACGTTCCCAACCAGTTCCTTTGTAGCCGTATTGAAAAATTTCTGGATGCAAGATTTCTGCCAAAATTTCTAGAGAATCTACCAGTCTTGGCCCTGGACGATTGAAGTAAGAATTGCCGTCAGTAATAAAAACCCTACCAGCTTCGGTAGCGTGTAGTTTTTCCCACTCTGGACGTTGAGTTAATAAATTGGCTTCTTTGCGAGTCCGATTTAAATCAAAGCCGCAAGGCATAAAAACAATTACATCGGGATTAGTTGTTAATAGTGTTTCCCACGGCAAGATCGGAGAAGGCTGACCTGTAGTGCAAAATAGAGACTGTCCTCCTGCTAAATTGACTAATTCAGGAATCCAATTCGCAGCCATCATCAAAGGATCAGTCCACTCAATACAGGCGACAGTAGGGAGTTCATGTAAAGAAAGTCCTTGGTTTTTTTGCTGACAAATTTTGACGCGAGCTTCTAAATTTTCTAAGACTTTTACCGAGTCTACGCCAAAGGTGTTGCCGACTCGCTCAATGTCAGCCCAAACATCCTGGAGAATATTGGGTTGTAAAGAAATAATCTGAGGTTTACTGTCAATGAGTGTAGCAACTGCCTTTTCAACATCGTGTAAGCTAACAGCACAAACGTCGCACTGGTCTTGAGTGAGAATGTGGGTAGGTTGCAATTGCTCTAAAACATCTGTTTTTATTTCATAAATACTGAGAGCAGATTGCAATAAATTATTCACTTCATCGTGAATTTGGCTGCTGGAGGCATCACTGTTTAAACGTGCTTGGGTACAAATGGGGCGATTGAGGATTTCTGGAGGGTAATCGCATTCGTGCGATCGCCCCACAATAGCATTAACCAACCCTAGTGTCGCTAAAATCTCTGTTCCACCAGGAATCAGGGAAACAATTCTCACACTACTTTCCGTCATCACTTCACCTCCACAAAAGCTGCCGATAACCCAATTTTTGCAAAATCTAAGTCTTTAGGCATCTTTCTCTAGGAGAATCAAGGGTATTTTGGTAGTCAGCACTAAGCAATAAATTTAACTGGGGATGGGGGACTGCGGACTGGGGATTGGGGATTAAGAAAAAATTTTCCCAGTCCTCAGACCTAAATTCAAAATATTATACTAATTAACAGTATCTTTACTTAATAGTGGAATTACTTGAGAGTAGAATTTTTTTAAATGCTAATTATCCCCTGGCAAAAATCACTGGCATGAAGTAATGGAAGTAATGAGCAAAATCTAGCTTGTAACTCGTTATTCAGAATCAGAAGACTTGATTATAAAAATTATATTTTCCGGTTATGAAAAACCATATCAAGTAATTGTAGTTATACAAAGAAAGTTCTCCTTTTTCCGTAGAACTGCAAGGAAAAATTATTTCTTCTTGAGGGCAAGTAATGCAGGTGGTGTCAGCTAGAGATATTACAGAGCAAAACCAGGCCCAAGAGGCTTTACAAATCAGAGAAAATAGTCGGCGAAAACAAAGCCAGACCCTAGTGCAACTGGCAAGAAGCAAGACATTTCAACAAGGTAATCTCAATGCGGTGTTGAGGGAAATCACAGAAACTGCTGCTCAGACGCTTTTGGTTGAGCGAGTTGGGGTATGGTTATATAATGAAGAACGTTCAAAAATTGAATGTATTGATTTGTATGATGTAAGGACTAAGGAGCATACCTTTGGTAACTCACTTTTAAAAACAAATTGTCCTGCTTATTTCCAGGCTTTAGAAGAGGAACGTACCATTGCCGCAGATGATGCCAGAAACGATACCAGAACCCAAGAATTATCCGAGTCTTATCTTTCAGTTTTGGGCATCACATCTATACTAGATGCACCGATTTGGCTAGAGGGTCGTTTGGTAGGCGTAGTCTGTCACGAACACATAGGCGAAAATCGCCAATGGACTTTGGAAGAAGATACTTTTGCTGGTTCGATTGCAGATTTCGTAACGCTAGCTATAGAAACAAGCGAGCGAAACGTTGTGCAGGAAGCACTGCGACAGAGTGAAGCGCAATTTCGGGCGATTTTTGAGTGTTCCTCTATCGGCATTGGACTTATAAATATGAAAGCGCAGATAGTCGATACTAATGTGGCACTGTGCGAGATTTTAGGATACAGCCGAGAAGAACTATACGGCAAGCGCTTTACAGATTACATTTTCACACAAAGGGGGGATTTAAAACTTTACAAACAACTGATGTCAGGAATTCGCACAGACTTAAAGAGAACTTCGAGGGACAGCTTACAACCCTCCGAACATCAGGAACAGCTTGCCGAAAGACATCGCATTGAGATGGAAAGACGCTGCCTGCATCAAAATGGTAGCTTAGTTTGGACTCATATCTCAGTTTCTGTTATACCAGGCAGCAATGGTGAACCTGATTTTTTTCTAGCGATGATTGAGGATATTACTGAACGCAAGCAAACAGAGTTGAAACTACGTGCCTCTCAAGAAGCAGCAGAAGCTGCCAGTCGGGCAAAAAGTGAATTTTTAGCAACCATGAGCCATGAGTTGCGGACGCCTCTCAATGCGATTATGGGTTTATCGCAGTTGTTGCAACAAGAAATAGTTGGCTCTCTCAATGAAAAGCAGAACGAATATGTAAATTGTATATATAGTAGTGGTGAACATCTGCTGGCACTGATTAACGATATCCTTGACTTATCTAAGGTAGAAGCAGGCAAAGAGGAACTGTTACTATCATCTTTGGCAGTGTCAGATTTATGTAATTATGCCATGTGGACAGTGCGCGATCGCGCCTTAGAAAAAGGATTGCAACTTACACATGAAATTGACCGAGAAGCGGATATTTGTATTGCTGATGAGCGGCGCATCAAGCAAATGTTACTCAACTTACTCACCAATGCCGTTAAATTCACCCCAGCCGGTCAGGTGTCGCTGGTAGTTAAAAAAGTACCACAAGGGATAACATTTACAGTTTCAGATACTGGAATTGGTATAGACTCAAATCAGTTTCAATTTCTATTTGAACCTTTTAAACAGCTTGACAGCCAGTTAAATCGGCAGTATGAAGGCACTGGTTTGGGTTTAGCTTTAACACGCAAATTAGCGCGTTTGCATGGTGGAGATGTGACTGTGACATCAACTTTGGGAGAAGGTAGTCAGTTCACTCTGTTTCTACCAAATCCAGTGCATCCAGGAGATGAGGCAGATAAAACAGATGAGACAGATGAGGGAGCAGATTTTCCCTTATCCTCGTTGTTCTCTTCTTCGCCAGCCATCCCCACAAATAAAACCATTTTGCTTGTGGAAGAAGAGGAAAACACTGCCACAGTGTTACAAGATTATCTCCACACAATTGGCTACCAAGTCAAGTGGATAGATAATGGTAACGACTTTTTAAAACAGGTGCAAAACCTCCAACCAGATTTAGTTTTTTTTGATTTCCAGTTAGTAGAGGATGTTCGCATATTCAATTTACTGAATATCCTTAGACAAGAACCTTTTGGGGAAGATTTACCAATTGTGATGATGACCTTTAGCGAACCTTTAGAAGAGGAAATTACCAAGCTGCCAGGTAATGCCAATGACTACCTCGTTAAGCCAATTCGGATAGTCCAGCTAGAGTCAATACTGATGCGATATTTGAGTTAATTGGTCATGAAAAAAGGTCAAGATAAAGAACATGTTATTATCTTGATATTAAAGTAAAGAATCTCGACGGGCTAATACATTATGGTTAAAGCTCTATAATTATTAACATAATTTTGGAATTTATATTAACAAATATAAATAGATACTTTAATATTAAGTACATGGAAAAGGCTATCGCCTTTTATAAACCCCCACAAAAGGAGACAAATACAATGCTGTCTGTATCAATTGTATATTTTATCTAATAGTAGTAGTAGCAACATCTAGAATGTTCCTGTTGGGCACTGTTAACTATTTCTAAAGCTTTTGTTGTCGCAGTTGATTCGGGTTTGATAATTTGTTTAACTGTTTCTATGCCGATTGATGATGTTTCAATTGAGCTATTCCTATATGTATGTCAACAATTCAATAAAAAATATTCAGATTGTGTTAAGTGATGATACAAAAAATATTTTAAAAATATTAGGTGTTTAAAGCTGACATTAATATTGGCAATTTCCCCCTAGAATTTTATAAATAGGGTGTTTTATATTTTAAGGACTGGGGACTAGGTATTGGAGATTGGGTACTGGGTACTGGGGAAAACTCTTCCCTAATTCTCAGTCCCTAATCCCCAATCACTAGTCACTAATTCCTAGTCTGAGATAAAAAAGGGGAATTCCGCCTAAAGGACTCGAAGCCTGCGTAAATCAGTATGGCCCGTGATGAGATGCAAAAGCGTGTCTTAATCATTCGTGGGCGTTGACAGACTCAATTCCCAATTGGCTAGAGTACGGCAGAGTTATGACCCCCAGCATTACAGATTCAGCGGTGAAGGCTGCGTTAGCAGCTGTTGCATCGGAGTCAGCCTCAGCAGAGGAAAAAATCCAGATGCTGATCGAGATAGCGCAGGGCTTTCAAAAAAAGCCCAAAACTGCCCAAGACTTGCGGAATGCAGTCGGGTTATATTACCGGGCCTATGAGATGTGTGGTGAGGAATATCCCCTACTGAAAGCCAGGGCCCAAGTGGGAATGGCAGGGACGTTACAGGCAATACCAGATGCTGATTACCAACTGCTGCTGCAAGCGAAAGCAAGTTATGAAGAAGCGCTACCGATTTTACAGCAATTAGCAACGCCTCAGGAAGTGGCAGAGACGCAGATGAATTTTGGGCTGGTGTTGCAGTCGCTTGTACCATTCAATTTGGCACGGATAACTGACAGCATCCAGGCTTATCATGAGGCTTTGCGGGTGTTTAGTTGGGAGGATTACCCGCAGGAATACGCGATTTTATATAACAATATTGCGATCGCTTACCTTTCTATGCCCCTAGCATCGGAACGAGAATACTTGCGTCAAGGGTTAGCAGTACAGTCATTTGAGGTGGCACTAAAGCATATTAATCTGATCGATCATCCCAGAGAATATGCGATGTTGCAAAACAACTTAGGGAACGCTTTGCAATATTTAGTGAGTTCCCATCCTGTGGAAAATAACTTGCGTGCGATCGCAGCTTACGATGAAGCGCTAAAAGTGCGTAACTCCAAAGATACACCTCTAGAATACGCTAACACAATTTCAAACAAAGCCAACGCCTTATTCAACTTACCCGACGACTCAGAAAAACCAGAAGCTGGTAATCCTCAAAACCTCTTGCAAGCACGTATTTACTATCAACAAGCTTTAGAAATTTTTACCCAAAACCAACAAATGGTACAAGCAGAGATAGTAGCCCAAGCCCTACAAGATATTGAAGCAGAAATAGGGAATAGGCAATAGGGTATTGGACATTGCTTATTCTCCTTGTCCGCTTCATCCCCCCACTCCCCTAATGACTGGAGAACAAAACAGCATGAGAGATATTTTAACAAACGCTACTGTGAGAGATTTTCTCACAAGTTTAGCAGCTGGTGACTTGAACATAGCAACAGGATTAGTCTGGATAGTCATCGCAACAGCTTTGTCTATGATTGGCGGTGCCATTGGTGGAATGCTATTAGCTGGGAAAGATATAGGCTATAGCTTTTCAGCAATGCTTGGTGCATTATTTGCTCCGGCTGGTGTAATTCCTGCCATCTTGTTAGGGCTTGCTATCCTGAATTTATTGACAAATTATTAGGAGGAAACATGTTAGAAATTGGATGGTTTTCTGCCAAGTTATTTTTAAAAGGAAAGTTACTGCGCGACCCGATATATTTTGTCCAGCGAACTGCTATTGCTACTCTTGTAGGTTCGTTATTGCTAGTGTTATTTGCACAAGTCGACATTCCTTTCTGGTTACCAATAACATTATCTAGCTTAATGACAGGCATGATTATGCCATTTCTCCTCAAAGATTTCAAAATGAAGTGATTTGTCATTGATAAATAACCAATGCCCAATGCCCAATGCCCAATGCCCAATGCCCAATGACTAATGACTAATGACAAACCTTGAAGAATTAGTTCAGGAAATTAACCGCTTTGAGGCAATTATATCCGAGTGGGATGAAAGCCAACGCTGTGTAGCAGTAGGTCTAAAAAGAGCAATTGAAGCTTTGCATAAAGCAGCATTGACTAGTTTGATTAAAAGTCTCAAGCAAGAATCAATGTCTGCTTTGCGTCATGCTGTTACTGATGAAGTAGTATACGCAGTGCTGCTTTATCACGAACTAGTAAAACCACCAAAACCACCATTAGTACAGCGCATTCAAACAGCCCTTAAAGAAGTTCGCCCAGCTTTAAAAAGCCATAACGGGGATATCGAATTAGTGGCAATTAAGCCACCAGATACGGTAGAAATTAGGTTAATAGGAACTTGTAGCAGTTGTCTGGCTTCTACTTTAACTTTATCTCAGGGAGTAGAACAGGCAATCAAAAACCATTGTCCTGAAATTAGCAAAGTGGTTGCAGTTAATAACAATCCTACTGTTTACACCACAAATTCTAATTTAACTACTCCTTTCTCTCCGCCAATAACTTCTACTTGGGTAAAAGTAGCAACTATTGAGCAAGTTTCTGAATTTGGTGTATTGGCTGTACAACTGGCGGGAAATTCGCTAATTTTACATCGTCAAGGTGCTACAGTAACATGTTACCGTAATGCTTGCGCTCATTTGGGATATCCTTTAGAAGGGGGTAAGGTTGAAAATGGTATTATTACTTGTCCTTCCCACGGATTTCAGTACAAATTAGAGACAGGTGAATGCTTAACTGCACCTGATATTTCGCTTCAGTCATATCTGGTAAAGATTAAGGGAGATAAGGTTTTTGTGAAACTGCAAAAATGATCATACGAAGTCAGCATCTCAGCAAATATACATGGTATTAGAATTTGCGGCTACTTTGTTTTATTCTTTCAGGAGTTTGCTCATTAGTTTTAGTGTTTTGTGTAATCAAACCGCAGTTTGCTTTCTTATTTCGGTAGATTTAGCAAGTAAACCGCAGTTTGCTTTTTGATTGCAGTGTTTTTCGTAAGCAAATAGACATATTGCTTTTTGATTCTGAATTATGGACGTAACTTGCTTTATGCCAGGGAATGCATCTTCTTTGTTGATCAAAACATAATGAAAAATTGTTACTGTTGTTACATGCTAATCGCCATTAATGTTTTTAAATAATTAGCAGTGTCTATCTGCGGTTCATGGATATCCCAATCATAATTAATCCCATATCACAATTACCGCCAGAAGCAACAGAAATTTCTCAAGATTTACCTCTATCATCTCAAGGTGCAGAGGTAATTTTAGGCAATATTATTGAACCACAGCAATTAGTGATACCTGTAGCACCGAGTTCTATAGAAATGTTTGGGCCTCGTGGTGCTTGTTTATTATCAGAAACTGGCCCTTTGTGGGTATCAGATACAGGACATCATCGGTTATTAGGATGGCGAAATTTACCCACCAGAGATAGTCAACCAGCTGATTGGGTAATTGGACAACCTGACTTTTATCATGAAGGACAAAATGCTAAAGGTACACCAGGAAGGGCAACCTTAAGTGTACCAACTGGGATTTGTGCTTGTGGCGAAGGATTAGCTGTAGCAGATGCTTGGAATCATCGAGTTTTGATTTGGAAAAACTTACCAGAAGATAGCAATGTTCCAGCAGATTTGGTATTAGGACAAGCTAATTTTATCGATAATCAGCCAAATCGGGGAAGTCAAGAAGCATCTGCCAGGACAATGCACTGGCCCTATGGTATTTTTTATCATCAAGGACAGCTATTTGTTGCCGATACAGGAAATCGAAGGGTATTGATTTGGCATCAATTACCAATAGAAAATGGTCAACCGGCTGATTTAGTTTTGGGACAACCGGATATGATGTCTCGCAATGAAAATGGCGGTAGTTCTCCAACCGCAGCGAGTATGCGTTGGTGTCACGATATCGCCTTTTGGGGAGAGAATTTAGTTGTCAGCGATGCAGGTAATCACCGAGTGATGATTTGGCAGGGAATACCTACAGAAAATAACGCCCCTTGTGCAGTGGTTTTAGGACAAAAAAGCTTTGATTTTGTGGAAATGAATCAAGGAGTTTATTTGCCAAGTGCTAG
Source organism: Nostoc sp. JL34 (assembly GCF_017114945.1). Classification (GTDB taxonomy): domain Bacteria; phylum Cyanobacteriota; class Cyanobacteriia; order Cyanobacteriales; family Nostocaceae; genus Nostoc. The sequence continues at coordinate 16,057 of NZ_JABXKQ010000113.1, read as the reverse complement.
TAGTTTGAGTATGCCTTATGGTGTAGGGGTAACTGAAGATTGGTTAGTAGTTGCAGATACTGCTAATTCTCGGTTGTTGGGATGGAGAAAGCCAGAATCAATATTATCACTGCAAGGTGTAGTGGCAGATGGGTTGGCGGGACAAATCAATTTTCAAAGTAAAGGTGAAAATCGGAATTTCGGGCTGCCGAAACGAGATAGCTTAAATTGGTGTTACGGAATAAAAATTTGTGGGAATACGGCGGTAATAGCTGATTCTGGAAATAACCGGATATTGCTGTGGCAGTTTAATAATTCGTAATTCGTAATTTGTAATTCGTAATTTTTGAAAGTCAGATTTATATGGCGACTGAAGAAATTAGAGTTCGCGGTACTGTTCAGGGAGTAGGATTTCGCCCTACTGTATATCGTCTGGCTAAAGCCTGCGGTTTGCGTGGAGATGTTTGTAATGATGGACAAGGTGTATTAATTAGAGTATCTGGGAGTGAAGAAGCATTAACAGAATTTGTTGCCAGATTGCAAACAGAATGTCCACCATTAGCAAAAATTAACGAACTAACTAGAACTCCTTACAAAGGTAAGTTTAACTTCAATAATTTTGTGATTGCTAATAGTGTTAATAGTGCAATCAAAACAGAAATTGTCCCTGATGCCGCAACTTGTCCCCAGTGTCAACAAGAAATATTCGACCCCTTTAGCCGCTTTTATCGTTACCCATTTACTAACTGCACTCATTGCGGCCCCCGCCTGAGTATTATTCGTGCCATTCCTTATGACAGATGCAATACCAGTATGTCTGCGTTTGTGATGTGTCCTGAATGTGGCAAGGAATATCACGATGTCGAAAACCGCCGTTTTCACGCCCAACCTGTAGCTTGTTATGCTTGCGGCCCTACAGCTTGGTTAGAACGTGCTGATGGTAAATCGGTTACTGCTTCTATGTTCTCTATGTTGGATGATGTTGATGCCGTTTGTACGTTGTTGCAAAAGGGAGAGATTGTAGGAATTAAAGGGTTAGGTGGTATTCATCTGGCTTGCGATGCAACACAGGAAACTGCTGTACAAAAACTGCGTCAGCGCAAAAGGCGCTATCATAAACCCTTTGCTTTAATGGCGCGAGATATTGAGGTAATTGAACAATATTGTACTATCAACGTTAAAGAAAAAGAATTATTGACAAGTTCTGCTGCACCAATTGTTTTATTACAAACTTCAGATAAAAAACAATTAGCATCGTCAGTTGCATTAGGGCAAAATACCCTTGGCTTCATGCTTCCTTATACGCCCCTGCATCATTTAATTCTGCGGCGGATGAATCGCCCAATTGTTTTAACAAGTGGCAATCTTGTAGATGAACCACAATGTATTAATAATGACGAAGCAAGAGAAAAATTAGGAACAATTGCTGATTATTTTCTCTTTCACAATCGAGAGATTATTAATCGGGTAGATGATTCGGTTGTGCGTGTTCTTGGTGATAAAGTTCAAGCAATTCGCCGTGCCAGAGGATATGCACCAGCATCAATTAATTTACCACCAGGATTTCACAAAATACCGCAAATTTTAGCAATGGGTAGCGAGTTAAAAAATACCTTTTGCCTATTGCGTGAAGGAGAAGCGATTCTCTCTCAACATCTGGGAGATTTAGAAAACGCTGCTGCTTTTAATGCTTACCAAGAAACTTTAAATTTATACTTAAATTTATTTGAGCATCAACCAGAAGTAATTGCTATTGATAAACATCCTGAATATCTCTCAAGTAAACTTGGTAAAGAACTTGCGGAAACTAATCAAATTAAAATCCATCAAATCCAACATCATCACGCCCATATCGCCGCTTGCATGGCAGAAAATGGGATTCCTTTAGATTCACCTTCAGTATTAGGTATTGCTTTAGATGGTTTAGGTTACGGCGACGATGGTACACTCTGGGGTGGAGAATTTCTTTTGGCAGATTACCGGAAATTTCAACGCCTAGCAACATTTAAATCAGTAGCAATGGTTGGTGGTAAACAAGCAATTTATCAGCCTTGGCGTAATACATATATCCACTTAGTAGCTGCTAATCTGTGGGATGAATGCGAACAAAAATATCCTGATTTAGAAATATTTAAATTTTTGAAAAACAAACCACTCAAGCTACTTAATCAACTAATAGAGAAAGGGATTAACTCTCCTCCAGCTTCATCAGTGGGGCGATTGTTCGATGCAGTGGCGGCGGCTATCGGTATTTATAGAGATGAATGTAGCTATGAAGGACAAGCTGCGATCGCAATGGAAGCTATAGTAGATGTTAGCAGCTTAAATAATGATAAAGAAACGCTAATATATCCTTTTATTTTTAACTTTTCAGATAGTATTTATTGTATAGACCCGCGCCCAATGTGGCAAGCCTTGCTCGATGACTTACAGCAGCAGATTCCACAAGCAGTAATTGCTGGCAAATTTCACAAAGGTTTAGCAAATGCAATTGTGGAAATGGTTAAGCATCTTTGTCAAGAAAATCTGATTTATCAGGTAGCCCTAACAGGAGGAGTATTCCAAAATTGTATATTGTTAGAGCAAGTTACCAAAGGATTACAATCATTGGGAATAAAAGTACTCACTCACAGCTTATTTCCAGCTAATGACGGTGGGTTATCTCTAGGACAAGCAGTTATTGCTGCCGCACAATTAATACATGAGTGTTGATATTTGACAAAGTTTTTCTCACAAATAATTTCCTCTGTGTCTCTCTTCCATCGTGCGGTTAATTTATCTTGACAAAGAAAAAAATGTGTTTAGGAATCCCCGGACAAATTATAGAGATTACCAACGCTAACCATAAATTAGCCATAGTTAACATTGGTGGTGTTAAGCGCCAAGTAAATATTGCTTGTATCGTAGATGAACAACATCCCCCCGAAGCTTGTATTGGGGATTGGGTACTAGTACATGTTGGCTTTGCTATGAATCGAATTAACGAACAAGAAGCAGTAGAAACTTTACAACTATTCCAAGAATTAGCAGCAGCACAAGCAGGGATTAGTACTTAAATAATAGACCTTTTTTGTGTCACGCACAGACGGAGAAAAAGAGTCTAATTCATTTCTTTATTTCTTCCTTTGCGCCTTACCCTGCGGGAAACCATTTCTCTACGAGACGCTATGCATAGCTTGCTTCTCCGTAGGAGTATGCAGTTTGTTAAAAAACTTCTTACCACAAAAGCGAAATTAGCTGATACATAAAACTCACTACTCTTCACTTCCTATGAAATACGTTGATGAATTCCGCGAACCGGAAAAAGCTGAAGTCTTATGCCGCGAAATCGCCAAATTATGCCGCCAGCTAGAAAAGCCCATCAAAATCATGGAAGTATGTGGCGGACATACCCACTCTATATTTAAATATGGTATCGAAGAAATTTTACCCGAAGCCATTGAATTAATTCATGGGCCTGGTTGTCCAGTATGCGTTATGCCAAAGGGGAGATTAGATGATGCGATCGCAATCTCCCAAAATCATAACGTCATTTTTGCCACCTTTGGCGACGCCATGCGAGTTCCCGGTTCCAAAACCACTTTACTGCAAGCCAGGGCACAAGGTGCAGACATCCGTATGGTGTACTCTCCCCTAGATAGCCTGCAAATTGCCAGAGATAACCCCGACAAAGAAGTAGTCTTCTTCGCCTTAGGCTTTGAAACCACAGCCCCCAGCACCGCCTTCACCATTTTGCAAGCCGCAGCCGAAGAAATTCCTAACTTTAGTATGTTTTGCAATCACGTTCTGGTGATTCCCGCCCTCAAAGCACTATTAGATAATCCCGACTTACAACTGGATGGATTTGTTGGCCCTGGTCATGTCAGCATGGTAATTGGCACTGACCCTTATGAATTTATTTCCCAACAATATAATAAGCCAATTGTCGTCTCAGGATTTGAACCCTTAGATATTCTCCAATCAATTTGGATGCTGTTGCAACAGTTACTAGAAAATCGTTGTGAAGTTGAAAACCAATATAACCGACTTGTAGAAAAAAGTGGGAATACAATTGCACTGCAAGCCATAAATAAAGTTTTCGCCATCCGAGATAGTTTTGATTGGCGCGGCTTGGGTGACATTCCCTATTCAGGATTACAAATTAAACCTGAATATGCCCAATTTGATGCCGAACTTAAATTTACCATTCCTAATCTCAAAGTAGCCGACCATAAAGCTTGTAAATGTGGAGAAATTCTCAAAGGAGTCTTAAAGCCTTGGGAGTGCAAAGTATTCGGTACAGCTTGCACACCAGAAACACCCATTGGTACTTGCATGGTATCTTCCGAAGGTGCTTGTGCAGCCTATTACAAATATGGGCGACTCTCTACAATTGCCAAAAGAACAATCCCCCAAAAACCAAAGATAACTCAAGAACCTCTCCCCGCTTGCGGCTTCTCCTTAGACTAATAATACTTTGCGTACCTCTGCGCTTCCCTTTGCGTACTTTGCGTTGAAAAAATTTTAATATGAATATTTCCCCCACCAACTCAATACAAAATCCTCTCTTTCAAAAAATCGAACAAGTCCGCCGTCGCCAAGGGAAAGTGCGAGACACTCATATAACTCTCGCACATGGCAGCGGTGGTAAAGCCATGCGTGATTTAATAGATGATATCTTTGTCAGCAATTTTGATAACCCAATTCTCTCACAACTAGAAGACCAAGCCAGCTTCAACTTAGCCAGTTTCATGCAACAAGGAGACAGACTCGCATTTACTACAGATTCCTATGTTGTAGACCCGTTATTTTTTCCCGGTAGTGATATAGGAGAATTAGCCGTCAACGGCACAGTTAATGATTTAGCAGTCAGCGGTGCTAAACCTTTATATCTAACTTGTAGTGTTATTTTAGAAGAAGGATTACCTGTAGAAACTTTGCGGCGTGTCGCAGCCAGTATGAAAGCAGCCGCAAACAAAGCTGGTGTTCAAATTGTCACTGGTGACACAAAAGTTGTACATCGTGGTGCTGCCGATAAACTATTTATTAATACTGCTGGTATTGGTATCATCCCGCGAGGAGTTAGTATTTCTGCCCACAATATTCAACCTGGAGATACCATAATAATTAATGGTGAAATAGGCAATCATGGGGCAGCAATTTTAATTGCCCGTGGCGAATTAGCTTTAGAAACTAATATTGAAAGTGACTGTCAGCCATTGCATAGTTTAGTAGAAACTATTCTCCATGCATGTCCTCAAGTTCATGCTATGCGAGATGCTACACGTGGTGGTTTAGCCACAGTACTCAATGAATTTGCCCTCAGTTCCAATGTGGGAATTCGTCTCTTTGAAGAATCTATTCCAGTGCGTGAAGAAGTCAACGGAGTTTGCGAAATTCTCGGTTTAGACCCATTGTATTTAGCTAATGAAGGAAAGTTAGTTGTAGTGGTGGCAGGTAAATATGCAGAAACTGTTTTATCTGCTATGAAATTACATCCAGCGGGCAAAGATGCTTGTATTATTGGCGAAGTTATTACCTCACCCCCAGGTATTGTATTGTTAAAAACAGTTTTTGGTGCTGAAAGGATTGTTGATATGTTGGTAGGCGACCAATTGCCACGAATTTGTTAATATTTGATAGATTTTATAGTATGCACGAACTTGGAATTACTCAAAATATTGTGGCAATTGTATCTGAACATGCCAAAGGTGCAAAAGTGCAGCGAGTTTTATTAGAAATTGGCAAACTTTCAGCCATTATGCCCGACGCTATCCGATTTTGTTTTGATATTTGCACTCAAGATACAGTTTTAGCAGGGGCGAAATTAGAAATTTTAGAAATTCCCGGTTTAGGGCGATGTCGCCAATGTGGTGCAGAAATTGATTTAGATAAACCATTTGGCATCTGTAACTGCGGTAGCGGGCAATTAGATTTGCTTACTGGTGAAGAACTGAAAATTAAAGAAATAGAAATAGAAGAATTATGTGTGTAACCTGTGGTTGTTCTGATGATGGCGAAATCAAAATTACAAATCTGGAAACAGATGAAGCTGAACATAAACATCATCATCATACTCACACTTTAGCAGATGGGACTGTCATCACTCATTCTCACCGTCACGACACTCATATAGAAGCATCTCAAATTCATGCCAAAATACACAATACAACGATATCCTTAGAACAGGATATATTGGCAAAAAATAATTTAATAGCTGCCCAAAATCGGGGATGGTTTAAAGGTCGAAATATTCTGGCATTAAATTTAATGAGTTCTCCTGGTGCTGGAAAAACAACTCTTTTAACACGAACCATCAATGATTTAAAGCATCAATTATCTATTAGTGTCATTGAAGGCGACCAAGAAACTGCTAATGATGCCAAAAAAATTAAAGAAACAGGTTCTAAAGTCATCCAAATCAACACGGGAACAGGCTGTCATTTAGATGCATCTATGATAGATAGAGGTTTACAACAACTGAATCCGCCGCTGAACTCCGTTGTGATGATTGAAAACGTGGGAAATTTGGTTTGTCCAGCCTTATTTGATTTGGGAGAAAATGCAAAAGTCGTAATTCTCTCCGTCACGGAGGGAGAAGATAAGCCGATAAAATATCCGCATATGTTCCGTGCTAGTAACATTATGATTCTCACTAAAATTGATTTGCTGCCTTATGTAAATTTTGATTTGCAAAAATGCATCGAATATGCAAAAGAAGTAAATCCCCAAATTCAGATTTTTCAGGTTTCTGTAACTACTGGTGCAGGCTTAGATAATTGGTATAAATGGCTAACTGAAAAGGTTATAAACTTCTCAACACCGTTTACTGTTTAATATCAAGTTCGGGTGATTACTTATAATAAAATTTATCAATGTAGGTTGAATTGAACAGCAGTGAAACCCAACATGAACAAGGATAAAACGTTGGGTTTCGTTCCTCAACCCAACCTACAGATGTTATAAGTATTTAACCAAACCTGATACAAGAGGTTGTTTGAAAAGTCATATTGTAAGTATCAAAACGTTCTCCATCTTCCTAGATATCCCGATAAGTTAGGGAAATTAATAAGTGCCTAAAATCACAGTAAAATACTTTTAAAACTTCCTCTAAGCTAATACTTGCCAAAATATTCCCTTCTGGACTGAAGGCAATTGCACCCAATTTACTAAATCCCTCTGCGGGTTAATGAAAACTGAAAGTAGTTTTTCCAACATTGGAGATGCATGCTTTCATTTTCCTATCTGTGCGTAAGTCCTCATGGCTAAAGTTGAAGAATTGACACCCCAGCAACTCTCCGAAACAAACCTGAAACCACGAGGGAGAGTTTATCCGAGTCCTATCAGTTGGCGCGACCAGTTTTTGTACCAATTGCTATTAGATAGGTTCAGTGATGATAATGAAAATCAAAGGGAACTTTTTGACCATACCAACCCTTCCAAATTCCAAGTTAAAGACAAAGCTGGCTGGATGGTAGCAGGTACAAAGTTTGTTGGTGGTACTCTTAGAGGAATTAAGAGTAAGTTAGACTACTTACAACGATTGGGAGTCACAACGCTGTGGATTAATCCACCTTGGCGACAACGTTCTGAGTTAGAAGCTTACCACAGCGATCGCATCCAAGAATTTTTAGATATTGACCCCCACTTTGGAACCCGTCAAGATTTAAGAGATTTAATTGATGCTGCCCACGATCGCAGGATGTATGTCATCCTAGATGTAATTTACAACCAGAGTGCTGATAACTGGTTCTACAAAAATGACGTAATTGCAGCCCTAGCAAGAGTTTATCAATATTGGATTGCTCTTTCTGACTGCGATGGCTTGCGGATAGATAGCCTTAAGCACGTTTCTCCAGAAGATTCCCGCAAATTCTGCACTGCAATTCGTGAATATGCCGAATCTATCGGTAAAGACAACTTTTTACTGACTGGGGAAATAACCTCCGGTAGTATGGCTGGTGCTTACATAGATATTATTGCTCGCAACCTCAATGCTGTATTAGACATCGTACACGCCCCTAATGAATTGACTGCATTTGCAAAAGGGTTAGTACACCCCAAGCAATTTTTCGATTTGTATAGCGAAAACAATCTTGCTGGAGAATACCGCCAAATTGGCATATATCATGTCTCCATCTTGGATGACGAGGAAATGTCAGCCCGTACTAATAAGCAGCGATTTGCCGCATACAGTAATGTGCCCCATCTCTATGAGCAAGTCGCTCATGCTGTCGGTGTGCAATTAACTATGCCAGGAATTCCTGCTATTTATTATGGGACAGAACAGGCTTTTGATGGAAATGAAGGTTATCACGATTACAGCATAGAAGGTGGAAGGTTTGCAGAAGATAGATATATCAAAGAAGCAATGTTTGGCGGTGCTTTTGGCGCATTTCAAACAGCAGACTGTCATTTCTTCAATATCGACCATCCTACCTATTTGCGGATAGCTGCGATCGCGCGGATTCGCAACAGTCACGATAAAATTGGCAAAGCATTGCGCCGTGGACATCACTACCTGCGCGAAACATCCTTTTATAACTCCCCCTTCTCGATTCCCGAACAAGGCGAATTGGTTGCTTGGTCACAAGTGCTATTTGACACAGAAGTACTAATGGTGCTGAATACCAACGGCTTAGAAAATCGTGGTGCAGAAGTGACAGTAGATACTTATATGCATCCCCAAGACTCGACCATGAATTTTTTATATAAAAGTGATTGGAGCGATGCCGATTTACGTAATCCACGGCAGAACCAAAGTGTAGCTGTACAACATCATAACGACCGTCGCGCAACTGTGCGAGTTGATTTACCTCCTTCAGGAATGGCAATTTTAGCGTAAGCAAACAACCAGTATTTGGGCAAAGCTTTGGGATAAAAAAGCTGGTTTAAATCTGACTTTTGGCGGTATCTGGAAAACCACTCTCTAGGAGAGAGACTTTGAATTTTCCCCCTTCTCGACGCGGGAAGGGGGTTAGATTTTTCGTTTTTCCTATGAAGTAAAAAGTCAGGGTTTAAACTGACAAAATTTTCCCAAAATGCTTTGCCCTGCAATTACTAAATATCTCCATTCTAATTTTTTCATCTCTTCTCTAATAGAGTGTTTTTAATTAAACATATTTCTAGCAAAAAGTTTCACTAAATACCTCTGAAGATTCATGAAAAATTGGATAAACATATTCCAATATTGAAGGCTCAGATTTAAATTAGCCAAATTATATCTCCAAGTAGAGAATTACTATGGACAATGTAATTACTTACAATAACGATAAAGGACTCCTCGCTTACATTCAATTTCTGGCATCTAGTGCCCAAAAATTCGGAGATGGGAATACTGGTAGAGTATTTGACTTCGAGGACGCACTCGACCAAACAGAAATGGCACAGCTAGCTGTTGACGAACTGAAAAAATTTCCTGAAGTTAACGCCTTGTTTACAGAACGCTGGCTACCGGCCCCTTTCAATTTAGATGATTTAGGCAAACTCCCAGAGGGGACTTTAGGTCATGTTTATGCCAGAGAAATGAAAGCTAGAGGGTTAGATCCCTATTTTTACAAAAAAGTTCCGATCGTTGATGATATTTCCTATCTCAAAATGCTTTGGCGATCCACCCATGACATATATCATGTAGTCGCTGGATTTGACACAAATGTAGTTGGTGAAATTGGTCTACAAGCTTTTTTCTTAGCTCAGACTCCAATTCCTATCAGCGTCATGCTTTTGAGCTTTGGCATGGTGATAATTAGCTTTTACGAACCTACTAAATTTAAACCTTTAATGACAGAAATATCTCGTGGCTACAAGTTGGGTTCTCATACTCCCGGCAAGTTTATCGCCCAAAAATGGGATCAACTTTGGGATGTCCAAGTCAGCGAAATTCGTGAGCGCCTGGGAGTGAATTCTATTCCATAAAACACACCCTGCACTTTAGGAGTGCAGGGTGGAAGATAGCCGTAAGGATAAACAAACTATATTTTGTGTGATTCCCAGTTTGTGCTTATTTACCTCAAAGCCAATCTCGATAAGCTGATATTTCATTTACGCTGATTTCAAACGGCATCCCTTTGCCAAATGGCGGATAAACGCGGATTTTCCCATTGCTAGCAAACCGCTCTAACCTATTACCCAACTGGGGAATATTACTGACGATATGCCAGTAAGATACTAAGTCAGGGCAATCAATAATTAATGTGAGGATGCTAGCATTTGTTGTGAGATACCACTGACAATTAGATAACAGGACTCGGGTAATGCGATCGCAGGCTTGATAAAAACATCTACCAGTAGACTGTTCTAGCTCCATTTGCAGCATTCCATCCTGTTTCGTTACCTCAGTGGGAGGTAAATCATCGGGAGGAAGCAAATATAGTTTAGAAGACATAATTTCGCACCTCTTGGTTGTAGCGCGTCAAACTGTCCAGGTTTTTTTGCAGATCCGCAGACGAGGGTTTGAGTGCTAGCGTACCTAAGTTTAATTCGTCCTGAAATTTCTTGATTTTGTCTCGACAAGTCCCCACATCACCGATAATTGAGTTCTCAATCAAATAATCTTCGTCGAAACAAATATTTGTGCGATCAAATGGTTTTTGGTTGGGATTCGCACTGTTCTGCAATACTTCAGCCGAATTAGCTTTCATTTTCTGGCTAAATTGGCGAACGAAAGGTAACGCTTCACTCACAGCCTCGTCAAATGTTTTGCCAACAAAAAAGAAGCGTGCCAGCACTAAGTTTTCCGCACCACTAGAATTTAAGGCTCGATATTTGGTAACAGTATCCTTCAATCTCTCTAGGGAAAATGGTGGCCCACCCATCAGGCTGAAGGAATGTTTAGCAGCAAACTCGATACCGTCATCACCACCAGTGGCAACATATACTGGTATTTGACTTTGCAATGGTTTTGGGTAGATTGTTAGGCGATCGCACTGGTAATATTGCCCATTAAATGATACATCAGTTTCATATAACAGCTTCATAATCAATGCGATCGCCTCTAGCATCTTGGGACGAGATTCACTTGGTAGTGTCGCAAAATGCTTATTTTGTTGGGGAAAGGGGCCGCCTTTAGCAATTCCAAATAATAATCGTCCATTGCACAGATTATCCAAAGTGGCAATATCTTCCGCTACCCGAATCGGGTTATGGAATGGCAGTAACACCGCTGCCGTGCCTAATTGGATAGTTGAAGTTAATCCCGCCAAGTGTGCCATTAACACCAACATGGACGGGCTGAGATTGGATTCACTAAAATGGTGTTCACTCACCCAAGCTTCGTCAAAACCTAAGCTTTCTGCCTGTTTTACCAGCGTGACTTGCTCAAAGATGGCACGATGAGCATCTTGGTGAAAATTATCGTAATTGCAGAAAATTCCAGTTTTCATTATTTGCGTTGATACTTTGTACTCACCGTAGGTGCTGGCTATTCTAGTGGTCGATAGGTTTGTAGTAAGGACTTTAGTGCTGAAATATTTGAGGACTAAAGTCCTTACTACAAAAACATTTACCCCTCTCAATTAATGCGATGAATCACTAACTTCCAACCCACTGCAACTCCAACCATAGGCGTGGGTTGTTTTCTTTGACTTTCGACATCGGATCGCGCAACAATCGCTTGGCATTCATACAGACAACCTGAATTAAACCCATGTTGCCTGCTATTTCTCTGAGTATTTCTTTTTGAGCTTGCACACAGGAAATCATTTCGTCAGAGCAGTAAATTCCTATATATTGCAAACGTCTAGCAGGTCGTCCCCAAAAACAGGTGATGACTTTCACATAACACCCATCCAGCAATTCCCCAACTTGCGGATAGTAATGGTTGACGACTCTTGTGAATTCTTTGGCTAAGATATCTTCAGCAATCATTGGAACTGATATTTCTGTAGCGTCCATCACGCTATTTAATATAACATAATTTTGTCAGTTAAGTATGACAAAATAGCTTATTTTTTTTAAATAAAATATTAAATATTACATAAAAAAAAGAGATGCACCTTATTTGGTATCACCTCAGATTTGCCTAAAGCAGCTTTATATTCAATCAAATATCAAAGTATTGGTTTAAATACCCTTTTTGAATATAGCGATTCCGATTCAGATGCGGTACAAAATTATATCGCGAGTAGGGGCACGGCTGCCATACCTTCGCTAGGTCGGAAAACGCTATAGAATTCGCTGCTATACAGACAAAACCCACCTGCGTGGGTTTCAAATTCCTGGAGTCTGCCCAGGCGGACGAGAGTTTGTGTAGCTGCGATTTCTAATCGCCAGGTATATTTTTGAAGGTGAGATACTCTCAAATACTAGGATATTGAAAATTATGAATTCAAATAAAATGCATTTAACTAACACATCTTAATATTGAATTCTCACTTGGGAATTTTTAATTATTATTATCGATCATTGCGTTCACAAACTAAGACCTCTGCTATGATATCCGGTACAGTCATAAAGTCTGTAAATCCTTCAGAAGCACCAATTGGTGAAATAAATGTATAGTTTGGATCACACACTCCATTGTCATATACTTGAATAAACCACCTATCTGGAAATCCTTCTACACCTAGTTCCACAGTGTACCAACTCTCGCCAATTAGACGAGAGTTAAAGATTGTGAACCATTCTCTGTTCTCTTCTGAAATATTCCAGTCTGCCATCAGCAGTTCTAAAGCTATTTGTCCCGCATCCGTTGAAGTCAACAGCATTTTTACTCCTTATTTGCAGCTTCAGGATTTGCAACTTCAGGATTTGCAACTTCAGTGTTGGGAACTTCTGGGTATAAACCTAGTTCTTTAGCTAGCTCACGCGCCACAAAAAATAAAAATTGGGCACCATCTTGATTGCCTTCATGGGCAAACATAGTTGCTACTTGTAACATTGTTTGTACTAAACCGGAATCAATCAATTCGGGCTTAGACTCTAAAACTTCTGGTTCCTGACCATTAGGGCATTTCAGTAACTCATCAATCAGATTAAAATACAGCTGTTCGCGTTGTTCTGTCATGGTAATTTTGTTGATTTGAGTGAGTAAATTGTGAATAAGTTACTGTTCGATACTTTGCTGCCACAGTCTTTCCAACATTTCAACTTGTTCTTTTAAAACAGCAGCACGATGAACAAGATATCTGTCGTAAAAGAGAATGCCTAACCCAACACAAATCGGGGTTAACAAGAAGAACCATTGCAAAATAGCAGCAAATTTATATTGTTCAGCAACAGTCAGCATTTGATGAACCACATTACGAGCAGAGGATTGAATGCTAGTCTGAGGGGAATGTGTACCCTCTATCTGGGAAGCCAAGGCGGGAGCATCTGTAGTAGTGTTGTTAACTTCGCAAGCTAAATTCTGAGATTTTACTAACTCCAGATGTTTCTCCCAAATTATGCCAAATACTACTAGTTCTGGTGAAAGCACTGCTAAGGTAACGACGCAAACTGTAAGAACATTTAAAAGTTTGGCTTTCATCTTGGCTCTCCCTTGCTAGGTAGTATGCACCCAGTAAGAAAATATCTTTTGCTGTTTATCTAAAGTAGTTATATATTTCTACCTCTCAAACAGTTTTGATATTAAAATATCTGTAATCGGTAATTTTTACAATTGTTAGTTGTCAGTTACTTTTCTAATTACCACTGACTACTGACTACTGAAAAATTACTAACCTTTCTACAAAACGTAGGATTATTCAGTCAGAAGTAACGCACTTAGATTCTAGAATCTAGTTTATCCTACTCTCAAAAGAGAGATTAAGAAGTCCCCCCTAGTTCACTAAGCTTGCGCTCAGGAATGTTGGGGGGTAGAGGGGAATCTCTGCGTAAATCCTATACGATTTATATCAGCCGCTCTCCACAAAACAGTTTACTCCAGCCCTGTTAAGATTATTAAATTCATTAGAATAGTACTCAGAGCCTGTAATCCATATCTGATAAGGATTATAAAAATTCATTGGGGTATGGGTGCTAGTGTTTTTGAGGCGGGGTGCTAGTGTTTATGAGGTGGGGTTCTAGTGTTTTTGCACTCAACCTAAAAGCAATGTAGGCAATGCTTAAAGACTCTTTTTGATGCGATTTTAGGTTGACAAAATCTGCACTCAAAAGACAATATTAATGTCTCCTGATAAAGATAGACTAAGAAATTAGGAAAAACAATTAAATGTTTTGAGATTAAATTATATTTCCATAACAAATACAATCTAAGACAGTTCAGATAATATCTTTACGCCTGTGGCGATCCCCTTCAAAAGGGAGGGATTATAAAAAAGAGCAAGCATTTTCAAAGGAGTTTAGGGGATCTTCGAGGCATAAACACATTAACAAAATTGTATTCAAAGATATTGCAAATAATGGTAAAAGTTATTCAGATATACAGAATTACATAAATTGAATCTCCGCCTAAGAGACGATAGTCAGTAATTCCAAATGGTAAAATATAAGAATGGCAAGTTAAACCTCTGCTGAAGTGATAATCAATGGGAACATCTGATAAAAGTTCTTCCTAAACTTTCAGATTTTGTGGTTTAGTTAGAATACATAGTATATGCACTCATTGACACTACACTACAAATTAAATACACAAAAGCTGATTGTTATAAGTAAATACTCTGGACTAAGATTTAGGATTTTAGGAGTTAAATAATGCGGATTGCTCAAGACATAACAGAACTAATTGGACGAACTCCTTTAGTTCAACTGAACAAGATTCCTCAAGCTGAGGGAGTAGTAGCAAGGATAGTTGTCAAATTAGAAGGTATGAACCCCGCAGCTTCGGTGAAAGATCGCATTGGGTTAAGTATGGTACTCTCAGCAGAAGCCGCTGGCTCGATTTCTCCTGGAAAGACTATTTTAGTGGAGCCTACTTCAGGTAATACAGGAATTGCTCTAGCGATGGTAGCAGCCGCGCGTGGCTACCGTTTGATTTTGACAATGCCAGAGACAATGAGCCAAGAACGACGGGCTATGCTCAGAGCTTATGGTGCAGCTTTAGAATTGACACCAGGCGCTGAGGGAATGCGGGGAGCAATTCGCAGAGCTGAAGAAATTGTGGCTAATACTCCCAATGCTTTTATGCTGCAACAGTTCCGCAATCCTGCCAATCCCAAAGTTCACCAAGAAACTACCGCAGAAGAAATTTGGGCAGATACAGACGGGGAAGTAGATATCGTCATTGCTGGGGTAGGTACTGGTGGAACGATTACTGGTATTGCAGAAGTACTAAAAAGTCGCAAGCCGACTTTTAAGGCGATCGCAGTTGAACCCAGCAATAGCCCAGTTCTCTCAGGTGGTGAAGCTGGGCCACATAAAATTCAAGGTATTGGTGCTGGCTTTATCCCAGATGTCCTCCGTCTGGAATTGGTTGATGAAGTAATTAGAGTCAGCGATGAACAAGCGATCGCCTATGGACGCCGTTTAGCAAAAGAAGAAGGCTTATTGTCTGGGATATCCTCTGGTGCAGCTTTGTGCGCTGCAATTCAAGTAGGTAAACGCCCAGAAAATGCCGGACGTTTAATTGTAATGATTCAGCCTTCCTTTGGCGAACGTTACCTCAGCACACCCATGTTTCAGGATTTGTCTTTAGAAACTGCTGGCGTTCGTTAAAAAGACAGGGGGACAACGGAGTAAGGAACCTCCCTGTCCCTCTCATTTGGCTCTAGCACTTCATTCAGTGCCTGTCTTTATTAGCTTTGTCAATATCGCAGGTACTTGCGGACTATACACAAAATTTATATCTAGCTGATAAATATGAAGATTTAACGAAGATCATCTTTTGTTTGTTATTTCTTAACCTATATACATTGCTTCAAAGCCTATTTAAGTGAAATTACACAACTATTCATTTTTTGGCTTTGGAGTATTTTCAGATGAAATTAGCTTCATATTTTGGTATTACTACTTTTGCAGTTGCCATCTGTGTTGGTGCTAAACCAACGCAAGCTGCTTTAGTTAATTACGGTTTTACCGTAGATGCAACATCTGGTGACAACCCAGGTCAATATTATGGTTCTTTTCAATATGAAGACTCAACCTTAACTGGGATAGGTGAGGAAACTTTAAGTAAGTCGTGGTGAAATTTTATAAGTATGTAACAAAAAATTAAGCAGAAGAA